>NC_018016.1:697500-1017500 GCF_000265465.1 Ornithobacterium rhinotracheale DSM 15997 | reverse complement strand
GGCTGGCACGTAGTCTACGCTAAGGATTTGAACTCAGAAAAAAAGTATAAAATCATTTCATACAATGAAAAAAAGCAGGAAAATTCAGTTGGGGATACAATAAGAAATGTGATATTAGAACTTTTTCCTAAAAAATTTAAAATAGGAACTACTGAAATTGATCATGCTCATAATTTAAGCATAAATTGTTTCAAAGGATACATGAACGAAGATATTTGCAGAGAACCGCGTAACGGATATTTATACATTTATTCATCACCTGATTTTTAAAATGAAAAACCTATTTTTAATCCTTATCGGCTTGTTTTGTTTGGGCGTGAATGCGCAAGAAAAAAAAGAACACAAAACTATTTATGTGAAATTTGATTTTACGGGAAATGATAAAAGTGATTCAAAACACGATTAAAACTTTTAAAATCAAAAAATTAAATAAAGATGAATTGGTCTTAGAAGGGGGAAAATTCGATTTAAAACTTAGAAAAGAAAAAACGAAATAAAACTTAAAAAAGCCAAGAAAAAATAGGAGACAAGCAATCCCGTGTGCGCAAGTTTGCAAATTTTTGTACAAGGCATTTATTTTTGGGTATAATATTACGGTGTAATTTAAATTTTAATCATCGTAAAAAACGAAAATCTATGCTAAGTATCTTGTACCAAAACATTCCGATTTTTGCTATTTCAGACACGGATTTGGGCACTCGTTTTATGAATGTGAGTTTTATCAGCCATTGAAAATGATATTTTGGCACAATTGTTTGTAATTCAATCATATTTTAAAATTTAAAACTTATGATGCTTTCGATTTTGCCCAGCAATGTGATTTGGCCAGCACTTTACATCGCCGAAAATTTGCTAAAATTCTGGTTTTTAATTATTATGACTATCGTCGTGGAAATGTTTGTGCTCAAATACGCGCTTGGCTATAGTTATTTAAAATCCTTTGTCGCTTCGTTGATTGGGAATCTCGTTTCGGGGCTCGTCGGTACATTTTTGATGGCTTTTGGAATGCTGGGCTGGCATTTTATTTTTGATAGCATTTTGTTTGATTCCACCTTCAATCTCGTGAATTGGGTGGCAAGCTATGTTTTGATGTGCTTGGGCAGCGTGGCCATTGAAACTTTAGTCATAAAACTAATTTACAAAGAAAAATTTAAAACACTTTTTAAGCCTTTATTAATCGGGAATATGCTTACCTACATCATCATTGCAGCGATTAATATTTTTGATGCAAAACCAGCAACATCCGACCCAAAAGTCAGCGTTTTGGAACAAACTACTTATATTCCGCTCAAGCAAGAATTTCAGCTACTTGATAGCACGCAAATTCATTTGGCAGACGAAGCCGAATTTAAAATTATGGAATATCAATTAAACGATTCGCTCTACAACAAAAAAATATTATTTATCCCATTTCAAGGCGAAAAAGAGAATTATGCTAGATTTCATTTTGAGCCATTGGGCAAAAATGATAAAGCATTTGGATTTCCTAAAGAGAACATAGAAATTACGCTAAACGATACACCAAGCGACAGCATTGTGCTACAACTTAGACAAAAAATGCCAAATTCTTACAAATGGCCCCAACAGCCAACGGATACTTTGGTGTTGATTAAAAAATAATTTTCAATGATTTATGATTTAAAATTTATATTTTTGTGAAAAATTTAAATTTTAACATATGATGAGGAAATTCAATTTAAGCAAAAAAATAGCTTTAATTCTATTTTTATGCGTAACGACATTAAGTTTTGCTCAACAAAAGAAACACATTGCAGAACAAGAAGGCTTGGCGGGATTTTGGGTACAAATGATTCCTTATGATTATCAAGGAGACGCAAGAATTATGCGCAGCGGACAAAACAAAATTATGAATCCAGACGGCACTTTTTATTGTTTTCTCACAGACAATAAAGGGGTTCAAGGGATATCTTTCTACGGAAACTATAATGTTACTTCGGACAGCACCTATGTTGAGCATATCGTGAATAGTGTAAATCCCAAATCTGTAAACACCACTTCTGATTTAAAATATAAATTTTTAACTAAAGATGTTTTATTGATTTCATTTAAAAACAATAGTTTTAAAAACGGCAAAGAAATCAGCGAAATTTGGTTCAGAGCTAAACAATTAAATACTCCATTTTTATTGCCTAAACAAGAAGAAACGGAGGCTGTGTTAAGAAAAATTCTTTCTCAATCCGCTAAATAAAAATTAAAAAAACAATCAAATACAAAAAGATGACTTATCGGTCATCTTTTTTTGTACACACTTTTTTACATTTGCACTATGCTACTACAAGATAAATTAAAAGGTTTTAAGCTGATTTTAGGCTCTCAATCGCCACGCAGAGAAGAATTGTTGCGCGGGCTGTGTTTAGACTTTAAAACGCAGCCATTACACGCCGATGAGTCTTATTCTGCCGAACTAAAGGCTGAAAACATCACCGAATTTCTATGCCGTGTAAAAGCCGAAGCGTTTCAATTTAATCACGAAAAACAAATTTTAATCACTGCCGATACCATTGTTTGGCTTAAAGATCGTGCGCTAGAAAAACCTAAAAATAGGGGAGAGGCGATTGCCATGCTCAAGGCACTCAGTGGCAAAACACACGAAGTCATCAGCTCGGTAGGAATCACCTCAACCGAGAAACAAATCGTGTTTTCAGACAAGACCAAGGTGCAATTTTCTGCTTTAAATGATGAAGAAATTGAATTTTATGTCGATACCTTTCATCCGTTTGACAAAGCGGGTGCCTATGGCGTGCAAGAATGGATAGGCTATGTGGGCGTGGAAAAATTAGAAGGTAGCTACTTCACCGTAATGGGCCTGCCCGTGCACCGATTGTACCAAGCTTTGAAAGATTTTTAGTGTAAATCAATGATTTACATTTTTTAAATAGTTTTTGTAATTAATATTATTTTTTCTGTTAAATTATTTGTAAGGTTCATTTTTTTGTATACCTTTGGTATATGCTATTGTGAAGAGGCTATTGTGATTAGGGAGGCATTGAGATAAAAAACTCTAACCCTAAATATTTTAAAAATGTCTAAAAAAACATGGAAAGTTCTAGTTCTAGCCTCAGAGCAGGAACTTGACTACGAAGCCTCTCGACTAAAAGACCTTACCTACCGTATCGCCGAGTCGGGATTTGAAATTTTTGAACTTTACTCCCTAGAGAGTCTAGAAAGTAGATGTACCACGCAAAGAGAAATCGTGGGCGTAATTATTGATTGGCGTTTAGAGGAAGAGCAACAAGCTAAAGAAAGAGTTTTAGAAAGTCTGAGAAAGAAATTTTCTAATCTTCCTATTTTTATCATTGCAGAAAGAGTATCAGCCGAAGAGCTTTCTTACGAATTATTAGGTTCTGTAACAGGCTACTATTGGCTTGATGACGACACTATCAACTTTATGGCAGGGCGCATAAGCCATGAGATCAATGCTTATATTGATGGTATATATCCTCCTTTTTTCAGAGCACTGAAAAAATATGTAGAAACCTACAAATATGCATGGCACACTCCTGGGCATATGGGGGGGCGAAGGTTTCTTGAAAAGTCCTGCTGGTGTGGCTTTTTATGAATTTTTCGGAGAAAATGTAATGCGTTCCGATCTTTCGATTTCGGTACCAGAACTGGGATCCTTGCTAGACCATAGCGGTGTGGTAAACGAATCTGAAAAACTTGCCGAAAAAACATTTGGCTCTGATTTAACTTATTATGTACTAAACGGAACCTCAACGGCTAATCAAATCATTTGGCACGGGCGAGTTACGCATTCAGACCTAGCTTTGGTAGATAGAAACTGCCACAAATCGCTTAACTATGCCATGGTGATTACAGGAGCCATTCCTGTGTATATGAAGCCTAGAAGAAATGCGCTAGGAATCATAGGACCTGTGAGACTTTCTGAATTTTCGAAAGAATCTGGGCTCGAAAAGATTAAAAATAGTGATTTAATCGAGGAAGGAGACGACAGAACTACCTACAAAATGTCGGCACTTACCAATTCCACTTACGATGGAATTTGCTACAATGTGACCAAAATTAAAAATCAATTGGAAGACCATGTAGAAAATCTACATTTTGACGAAGCTTGGTATGCTTATGCTAAATTCCACCCTGTGTACAAAGGCTTCTTTGGTATGTCTGATGAAAATTGTGTAGGCTACCATCCACCTATTTTCTGTTCGCAATCTACCCACAAATTACTCACCGCATTTTCTCAAGCCTCTATGATTCATATAAAACAAGGTTCATCTACGCACATTTTGCCAGATGAATTCAACGAAGCCTAGTATGATGCACGGCTCTACTTCTCCAAACTACGCCATGATTGCATCGCTTGATGTTGCCTCTCAGATGATGTCTCAAGATGGATTGCAGATGAGTGAGGATAATATTTTGGCCGCTGTGGAATTAAGACAAAAAGTCCAAAATATATTTAAAAAATATGCCGAACACCAAGATTGGTTCTTTAGACTTTGGCAACCATCTAAAGTAGAAATCAATGGTACTCATGTAGATTTTGAAAAAGCAGAACCTAGAGATTTAGTAGACCATCAATCCGCTTGGATATTAAATAAAACATACAACTGGCACGGGTTTGAGGATATAGAAGAAGACTTCATCATGCTAGATCCTATCAAGCTCACCTTCGTAACTCCTGGTGTGAGAATGGACGGCACCTACGAAGAGCAAGGAATCCCTGCTGGAATCGTAACCGATTATTTAATCCAAAAAGGAATCGTGGTCGAGAAAACCGACACTTATTCATTCCTAATGTTGCATTCATTCGGTACCACAAAAGGAAAACAAGGGGAATTGCTTGCCGAGCTACTCAACTTTAAACACGACTACGAAAGAAATATTCCTATTAAGGACATTTTCCCTTATCTACTAGATTACGACAAGAGATACCAAGATATGAGACTAAAAGATTTATGTAATGAAATGCACCATTTCTTTAAACAAACTAATTTCCTAGAAACCATGCACATGGCTTTTGAAAAATTACCAAAACAAGAAATGGAACCAGCCAAAGCATATGAACTTTTGGTTCAAAACAAATCTGAATATCTCTATCTAGACCAAATGATAGGCCGCATTCCTGCCGTGATGATTGTGCCTTATCCTCCAGGAATCCCTGTGATGATGGGCGGCGAATTGCTTGATCAAGATAGTATTGCAATCTACCACTATCTCAAAACACTAGAATCTTTTGAAAACCGATTCAAAGGCTATGAAAAAGACATTCACGGTGTGGAAAGAGACGAAGTAGATGGCGTGATCTACTACAAAATCCTTTGCTTAAAACAACAATAAAAACCCTAATATCATGAAAATTAAAAGACACCACAAAAATGCGAAAATTGATCGCACAGCCATCAGTATATACGATAATTACTGCGATGGCTATGGTGCAGCTGGCAACGAAGGAAACGGCTATGTTTCTGTACTAAAAGTTTCGGTGGGCGAAGTAGAAAAGACAGATGATTTACTGCTAGATGGGATAGTGGCTTATGATCGGGCAGAAGCCAATGATGCTTATGTAGGGCAAATCAATATGCTTACCGCTTCGTCATTTTGCGGAATCGCTGGACAAATTTGGGGCTATGATTTAGCCACCTCAGATACCATAGAAGATGAGAAAGAAGAACCCGTTTTTGTTGCTAAACAATACGATGGTTCCGATTTACCCGTGTATGATGCGGCTCCGTTGTTAAAAGCAGGAATTTCACTCTTCGGGACAGAGAAAAACAGAGTTTTCCCTCCTGTTCCTGGCGGACACATTATTTGTGCCAATAAAAGCACCACAGTTTTTAGACCCAAAGACAGAAAGCCACAAGGCGACGGAGAAGCCTATGGCGTATGGAGTTTTATCGCCATTTCTATTACCAAAGACAGAGAAAATTCTGCCGATTTGTTCATAGAAGATGCAGGTGCTTGGACTCAAGATGATAATCCAGAAAACCTAAAAGCATTTCTAGAAGAACATCGCAAAAAAGTAGTTTGGTCTATTGTAGCATGTGGCGAAGATCAAGATGTTGTGTACTCAAGAACCTACATCGGATTTGCCTACTTGATCATGACACCGGGCTATGTGGGAACAGCTCTCACTTGTGCTCCATATGTTTCTTTAGCTAAAAATGCAATTCCTGCAAAAGGCTTCCATCAGTTAAACGATATGAGACTATCTGAATGGGAAGAAAGTATTAAATCTTAAAATTAAAAATCATGAGCGACGATTCTAAAAAAATTGGTTTAATAGGGCTTATTGCCATGGTAATAGGTTCTATGATTGGGGGTGGAATATTCAACATCACTCAAAACATGGCACAGAATTCTGCACTAGGGCCTGTAATTATTGCTTGGATAATTACAGCCGTGGGAATGCTTGCCTTGGCATTTACTTTCAAATTTTTATCAGACCAAAGACCTGATTTATCCAATGGTATTTATTCCTATGCAAGAGAAGGCTTTGGCAACTATGTTGGTTTCAACTCCGCATGGGGATATTGGATTGCCTCCGCAACAGGAAATGTTGCCTTTGCAGTAATGCTAAACGATGCTGTGGGGAGATTTTATCCCGTATTGCTCAATCATGGCTGGCAAACAGTGGTATTTGGAACAGTGCTAATTTGGTTTTATAACTTTCTGGTGCTAAGAGGTGTAAAACAAGCCGCTAGTATAAACACCATCACGGTAGTGGCTAAATTCATTACCATCTTGGTCATCATCATTGCAATGATTGTGTTCTTCAATATCAAAACTTTTGACTTTGATATTTGGGGCAAATCCCTTGATTTAGGAAGTATTGGTGCACAAGTAAAAGCCCCTATGCTGGTAACACTCTGGTGTTTCATAGGTATTGAAGGTGCCGTCGTTATTTCAGGTAGAGCTAAAAAACCTTCTCAAGTAGGTATTGCAACCATTATAGGTTTTGTAGTAGCATTGTTGCTATATGTGATTTTAAGCGTTTTAGCCTACGGAATTATGCACCAACCAGAATTGGCAAAACTTACTGATCCTTCTACAGGCTATGTATTGCAACAAGCAGCAGGCGGCTGGTTTGTGGATTTCGTAAATATCGCCGTAATCATCTCCGTAGGTGGTGCTTGGGTAGCATGGACAATCTTAGTGGCAGAGGTACCTTACACCGCTGCTTTAGACAAAAACTTGCCTAAAATCTTTGCACGAGAAAATGATAAACAAGTGCCAAGTGCAGCATTATATATCTCAAGTGTGGTGATGACTATCTTTATGATACTCGTAGTTACCGCCAAAAATGTGTACGATGCAGCTATTGATATTACAGGAGTAATCATTCTACCATCTTATCTATTCAGTTCCATGTTCTTGTGGAAATCAGCACAGAATAAAACTGTTTTTAAAGACAATAGCAAGCGTCGCAATTTAGGACTATTTGTAGGGATTTGTTCCACCATCTATTGCTTATGGTTGCTCTATGCTGGAGGATTAGATTATTTACTAATCACTTCTGTGATTTACGCCATCGGTATCATTTTCTTCTGGTATGCACGCAAGGAACAAAAATTAAACGAACCGATTTTTAAATCATATGAAAAATGGCTGGCAATAATTTTAGTCATTTTAGCCATTATTTCAATTATTTTAATCATCATGGGTAAAGTTAAATTCTAATCATCAAAAAATTATTTAAAAATGAAAAAACACACTTATAGAGTAGGGCAGTGGCTACCACAGGATCAAGAGTTCTTAACCGATTGGATGAATCAACTCTGCGATGAGGTAGAAAAAGAAAAACAATCGTTGTTGCCTCCTGTGCAAGATTTAAAAGATTTAATCGAGAGCGATCGCCATATTTTTAACTTGGCACAAGCCATGTTCGATGAGATTCCTTTAAAGTATAAAAACACGCCCATCAACACACCACAAGTTCGTGATTATGAGCATATGCTTGATTTAATCAATGCCGTGCTCACTCGCCCCATGGAGTTTAATACAACAGGACTTGTAGGATTCCCGATCAATGCCATTTTAGACTGGCCTATGGCAACTGCTGCGGGCTATGTTTTCTTTATGAACGAAAAAGTGAATAAGAAAATCAAAGCCATTTTGGATTATTGGGGAAAATATCTACAATCCGAAGATTCTGTTTCAGCACTGAATACAAGTAGCACAGGCTGGCTTTGTCCGCTTGCGCTCGAAAGTATGAGCAAAGCAGCTTATGGCGATAATTTTCTTGAATTATTTGATTGCAAATCAGATAAAATCGAAGAAAAATATGGTTTTAAATCTTGGGACGAATTTTTC
Organism: Ornithobacterium rhinotracheale DSM 15997; assembly: GCF_000265465.1. Lineage (NCBI taxonomy): Bacteria > Pseudomonadati > Bacteroidota > Flavobacteriia > Flavobacteriales > Weeksellaceae > Ornithobacterium > Ornithobacterium rhinotracheale. Next base: position 1,009,205 of record NC_018016.1, on the reverse strand, counting down.
ACAAGAACCTTCAAAGAAGGCGTGCGACCTGTGGCAGAGCCTGGCAATAACGATGTTATAGCCAATGCCTGTGAATCTGCACCATACAGACTGGAGAAAAATGTACCTTTAAAAGCTAAATTCTGGATCAAAGGGCAACCTTATTCTCTACAAGACATGATGGATAATGATGAACTGGCTCAACAATTTGCCGACGGAACCGTTTATCAAGCCTTTTTAAGTGCTTTAAGCTATCACCGCTGGCATTCACCTGTGAGTGGTAAAATCGTGAAAGCATACAATGTCTATGGCAGTTATTATTCAGAAAACTATTACGAGGGATTCCATAGCAAAGATGGAAAGGCAGACCCATCTGCCCCAAACGACTCCCAAGCCTATATCACAGAAGTAGCCTCTAGAGCCATCATCTTTATCGAAGCAGATAATCCAAAAATAGGATTAATGTGCTTTATTGCAGTAGGTATGGCAGAAGTTTCTTCTAATGAAATCACTGTGAAAGAGGGACAACATGTAGAGAAAGGCGAACAGCTCGGAATGTTCCATTTCGGAGGCTCTACACACTGTTTAATCTTTAGAAAAGGAGTAGAAATCGATTGGGATTTGCATGGACAAACACCTAGTTTAGATAGCGAAAATATTCCAGTTCATTCAAAAATTGGAGTAGTAAAATAACTTTTTGTGAACTTTTTTCTATGCTAAAAAGCTTGCTTCAAAATTTGAAGCAAGCTTTTAACTTTTTTATCTTTACGCAAACTTTTAAGATTTCTGTTTTTCTTTCTCTCTAATTTCCGCCTCTAGCTCCTCCAGAACAGGCTTTATTGTGCTTTCTGGTAGTTCAGAGATTCGAATATACATGAGCCCATCTATCGCATCATTGAATTTAGGATCCACATTAAAGGCGATGACTTTGGCATTTTGCTTAATGTATTTTTTAATTAAAACAGGCAAGCGTAATGCATTTGGCTCGAGCTCTTCAATGAGCTTATCAAATTTATTTAAATCCGCCTTAGCTTCATCAAAGATAAAATCCATATCTTGATCTTTGATTTTGGGTTTAAAAGCTCTTCGTGGTCTCACATATTGCGCCACATATGGATCATAAAAATATGATTGCATAAACTCAATCATCAACGCCTTAGAAAACTGCGAAAATTGATTGCTAATGCTCACACCTCCTAAGATAAATTTATGCTCAGGATTGCGCAAGGCTACATGCACGATTCCACGCCAAAGCAAAAATAGTGGCATAGGTTTCTGCTGGTATTCTGGCACCACAAAGGCACGCCCCATCTCGATACATTTTCTGAAAAATGGCTGAATCTCTGGCTCAAAATGGAATAATTCGCTGATGTAAAAACCTTTAATTCCGTAATTTTTATAAATCTCATTTCCCAATCCCATACGATAAGCTCCCGCAATTTTATTCTCTTGTGTATCCCACAAAATCAAGTGATTGTAATGCTTATCAAATCGGTCGGTATCGGTTTCCTTATTGGTTCCTTCTCCCACTAGTCTAAAAGTGATTTCGCGCAAACGACCGATTTCACGCATTAGCTTCGGAATACTTTTAAAATCACAGAAATAGCATTCATATCGGCTATTGCTAAACAAAAGTGCCTCGGTCTGGCGTAATTTTTCTACCTCGTGCACCAATTCCTCAGTAGGCGTTTCGCGAATGATGTTTTTTACGCTTTTTGGGCGGCTCGGGATAGAGCTTTTAATCGTTTGTGTAATGTTCTTTTTAGGCTCGTATGAGGAGGCTAAAACAAAGGTTTTTTTGGTTAAGAAATTAGTAAATTCCTCAATCGTATCAAACTCTTCTTGCTGTTTTACCGTAATTGGTTTTCCAATTCTTAATTGAATTGGTTTTAGTCTTGTTTTTAATAATTCTTTGGGCAAAAGTGCCGTTTGCAAATCTGGGTGCAGTTTTTTAAGATTATAAAAACGCTTGCTATTTCGCGCGTTAAAATACATTGGAATAATCGGCACGCCCGCTTTTTTAATCAGTTTCATAATCGGTTTTTGCCAAGGTTTGTCTACAATTTCGCCCTGTGCATTTTTATACGAAACTTCTCCCGCTGGGAACACACCGATCGGATGCCCTTGCTGCAAATATTCCAATGCCGCTTTCATTCCCAAAAGACTATTTTTTACATCTTTGCGGGTTTCAAACGGATTTACAGGAAAAATTTTTTCTGATAATGGTTCTATTTTTTGGAGCAGAAAATTGGCTATAATTTTAAAATCTGGACGAAGTTCCGAAAGGATTTTAAGCATAATAATCCCGTCTAACCCGCCCAGCGGATGATTGGATACTACGACAAAAGGACCTTCCTTAGGAATCCTTGCAAGCTCCTCGTCTTGCACCTCGTAGGTGATTGCCAAATCTTTGAGCAAATTGGTCTCAAACGCAGGGCTGGACAAATCTTTATTGGCATCATAAATACTGTTTAATTTTTTGAAATCCAGCATTCTATGCATCATAAAGGCAAGAGGCTGCCCTACAACTCCAAACTTTTGTAATCCAGAAACTTGTGCTATGTCTTTTACAGAAATTAAACTCATTTTTCTTCTTTTACCACTAATTGCAAGGTATTGATTGCAGCTTGTCTCACGATGGCTTTATCGTGATTTGGAATAATATTTTCGCTATCTTTTTGCGCGTGTCTTATGGTGTAGAGTGTGCAATCTGTTACCGTAGAAACTTTATATTTTTGGTTTAAATCCTCGATTAATTGTTCCAAATTATGGAATTTATCCTCGATACAAAGTAGCAAACTAATCGCTGAAATTTGAATCAAATTAACTTTGATTTTGTTGTCTGAAAGTTTTTCGTACACATCTTTAATGATTTCCTCGTCGATGAAAGAGAAACTTTTGCTCGAAATACTTAATGTAATCTGATTTTTCTTCACGATATAGCACGGCACAAGTGGATCGAGACGCTTTCCTTGCTTAATCACCGAACCTGGCAAACTCGGATCTTCAAAACATTTTACATACAACGGAATGTTTTTGCTTTGCAGTGGTTGCAATGTCTTTGGGTGAATAACAGAAGCTCCATAATACGCAAGCTCAATCGCCTCTTCATAAGAGATTTCTTTCAAAATTTGTGTATTGCTAAAAACGCGTGGATCGGCATTTAATACCCCTTTTACATCTTTCCAAATGCTTAAACTATCGGCATTTAAGCAATAGGCAATGATAGCTCCTGTGTAATCGGAACCTTCACGCCCTAGGGTCGTGGTGAAGTTATTCTCGTCTGAGCCTATGAAACCTTGCGTAATGTATAATTTATCTTCGTCTAATCCTTTGAAGTTTTTTTCCGTTTTTTCCCAATCTACTTTTCCCTCTCGGTAGAAATTATTGGTTTTAATGTATTCTCGGGCATCGATCCATTGGTTTTCTATGCCTTTAAAATTTAAATAGGCACTGATGATTTTGGTTGAAAGTAATTCCCCAAGACTGATGACTTGATCGTACACAAAATCATATTTTGGTGATTTATTTAAACTCAAAAAAGTTTTCACCTCGGCAATAAGCTTTATAATTTGCTCAAAAACGGGATGAATCTCAGGAATCAATTCCTTGGCAATATTGATGTGAAAACGCTCAATTTCGTTTAATAATGAAAGATAATCTTCCTTATTTCTATATGCACTCACGACATCCTCCAGGGCATTGGTTGTTTTTCCCATTGCCGAAACGACCAAAAAACAATTCTGGTAGCCTGTGGCTTTTAAAACTTTTTCTACATTTTGTACATTGGTTGCATCTTTTACAGAAGCCCCACCAAATTTATAAATTTTCATTTTACTTAATATTAATTCGCAAATATATAAAAGATAAATTTAGAGCCTATATGATTTTTAGCCATATTTTGTAAGAAACTCTGTTTTTATGCACTTAAGGTTTCTTTACTTTTTATCTTAGAAAGACTAAAACTCGCGTTCTACATTATTTTTAAAATTAATTTTGAATTTATTTAATCAACAAAATAACTATTTATACCACGAGCTGTATTTCACATAATTATTGGCAATACGCTCAATTTCATTAGTTTTTAAATCCTCTGAAACTTCTTTGATCTTGCGTGCAGGCACGCCCGCCCACAATTCGCCTGTCTTAACATGCGTGTGTGGCGTGAGCACGGCACCTGCCGCGATAATTGCGTGAGATTCAATCAAGCAATCATCCATCACAATGGCACCCATTCCTATCAAAACATTGTCCTGAATGGTGCAACCATGCACAATAGCACTGTGCCCCACCGAAACATTATTGCCAATCGTGGTGGGATATTTCTGGTAGGTACAATGCACCACAGCATTATCCTGAATATTTACTTTGTTGCCAAGTTTTATAAAATTGACATCGCCACGCAACACGGCATTAAACCAAATACTACAATCATCGCCCATTTGTACATCGCCGATTAGCGTAGCTGTTTCAGCTAAAAATACATTTTTGCCCATTTTGGGCTGAATGCCATTTAATTCTTTTATTAAAGCCATAAGCAAATTTTGGGTTTAAGTTAAGTATTTTAAATGTAACTTTGCACACGATTTTTAATAAAAAAAGCATGAGAGTATATATAGAACAAACCCCACAAAAAAATATCATGAAGTTTGTTTGCGACAAAATTCTGACTTCTGGTAGCTACGAATACACAGCAGAAGACACTATTTTGAACTCGCCTATGGCAAAACAACTTTTTCTTTTTCCTTTTGTGAGAAGGGTATTTATCACCGCTAATTTTGTGGCGATTCAAAAAATGGAGGAAATCGATTGGGAAGATATCGCACAGGAATTAAAAGAATTAATCAACGATCATCTTGAAAATTCTACCATCATTATAGAAAAAGCTAAAAAAGTTCCCTACACGCTTTATGCCGAAATGACGCCAAATCCTAATGTGATGAAGTTTGTAGCCAATCAAGAAATCACACCGCAAATCGTGGAAGTGAAGAGTAGGGAAGAGGCTGCCCAAGTGCCCGTTGCAGTGGAATTGTATGAAAATTTTGATTTTGTGAAAGAAGTCTTTTTACAAGAAAATTTTCTTTCGGTTACGGCAGATCATAAAGTAGATTGGCAAATTAAGGCTTTAGAAATCCGTGAATTTTTGTTGAATTATCTACAAAGCGGCAAAACCATAGTGAAGAGCGATTATACAGCACCTAAAAACGAATGGGAAGAGCATTTGGAACAGAAGGTATATTCTGGTACCGAAAAAGAAATTCAGCGCGTTTTAGACCAATATATTCAGCCCGCAGTGGCAAATGATGGAGGAAACATTGCCCTTATTTCGTTTGACGAATCTACCAAAACTGCCAAAATGCTTTTGCAAGGTGCATGCAGCGGCTGTCCAAGCTCTACGATTACACTCAAAAACGGAATCGAAGCAATGCTTAAAGAAATGCTCCCAAATGTTGTGGAACATGTAGAAGCGATTAATGGATAAGAAAAAATGCTTAAATTCAATATTTTTTGATTAAAACAAAAATGCGCATCTCACGTGAGATGCGCATTTTTTATAAAACTAATGATTAATCTATTCACCAGCCTCAGCTTTAGCTTCAGCTTTCATTTTTTCGTTTGCTGTAATTGCAAATTCAACACGGCGGTTTCCAGCTCTGCCTTGTGGCGTATCGTTTGAATATCTTGGATCTTCTTTACCCATACCCACTACTGTCAAACGATTTTTTGCAATTCCGTTGCTTATCAAGAAATCAGCAACAGATTGAGCTCTTTTTTGAGACAATGGCTGGTTGTATGATTGAGAACCTACATTGTCTGTATAACCTACTACCATGATGTTTGTATCTGGATATTCTTTGAAAACTTTAATCACTTTAGCCAAGTTTTGTTTAGCTTCTGGAGTTAAAGATGATTTGTTATATTCAAATCTCACTTCAGAATTTTCGTCAAGAATTACTTGAATACCTTCCTCAGATCTCTTTACTTCGGCACCTGGCAAAGCTTGCCCGATTTCTTGTGCTTGCTTATCCATTTTTTTACCAATGATAGCTCCAGCAGAACCACCTACAACACCACCTACAATGGCTCCGAGGGCTCTGTTGTTTTTACCGATAAGAGCTCCTAAACCAGCTCCAGCTGCTGCACCTATGGCTGCACCTCTCTGGGAGTTGTTTGTGTTTTGTACAGCTTCACATCCTGTCAATAATAATCCTACAACAACGAGTATAGGTAATACTCTTAATTTTAATTTTTTCATTTTTATAAGTTTATTTACTAGTTTTTGTAAAGTAATAATCGATTATTGTTTTTTGATTTCCTACTGGCACTTCTTGAGATAGATGTGCTTGGTAATCTGAAATGTTTTCTACTTTTAATTTATAGCCTGTAAGCACATTTTTAGCTTTCTCTCCTGCAGCTATTCTTTTAAACCAGAAATAGTTTACGCCATTTTCATTAGTCATGTGCCAATTGATTTTATTTGGCTCGCTTGAACAAGAAACATTATTGAAAATATAATTTCCCGAATTATTATTTGCTACTAAATGCCAAGAGCTCCCAACAAAACAGCTTTGTGGTGCTTGATTAAACAAACTGGTGATTTGTATGCCTGCCTCACGAGGCGTAACAGATGTAAGTGTCCAATCTCCTCTAAAATCTTTGGCTGATTGCTTTGCTGCGTTTTGTGTTGGAGAACAAGAAGCAAAGAATGCAACAGATAGCATTAAGAGTAATACTTTTTTCATTTCTATTTTAATTTTAAAATTTATTTCTTCTTCATCACATAGATTAGGGAGGAGTACTGCTTGGTAAACATGGCTTTAAAATTTGAATACATGGCTACCAATGGTGCTCTCAAAATCCCAAATGTATTTTGCTTATATTTCTCTGAAAGTAGACTTACATAGAAAGCGTCAAAATACATTGGCTTTACTTGTTCTATAATCATGCCAAATTTTTTGGCTAAATATTTAATTGAAGTAGGGGAGAAGTGCCACAAATGTCTTGGTGCATCATAAGCCGCCCAATAGTTTTTGTAAAAATATGCATCATACGATTTATGATTGGGCAAAGCTAAAATGATTCTCCCGCCAGGGTTTAAACATTTTAATAATTCTGAAAGTATTAAATCATAATTGGGAATGTGCTCTAATACATGCCAAAGGGTGATAACATCGTATTTTTTGGTAAAAACCTCCGATTCTATTAGTAAATTATCGCCTATTTTGGGTTTTGCAAGTCTCACAGCATTGCTATTTGGCTCATAACCAAATGCTTGCACTCCATTATTTAATAATAATTCTACAAAATCGCCTGTTCCACAGCCATAATCAAGTGCTGTTTTGGGCTTTTGGGTCGAGAAAACAATATTTTTCTTATAAGCAAGATTATATTTTTTGACACGCTGATAGAGAATTTCAAAAAAAGAATTTTCACCATCGGTATGCGAAATATATTCTTTGCTATCATAATATTTATCTAGCTCGGTAGAGAAGGGGCGGGGCATGGTGCGCAACATCCCAGGCACTTCGTCATCTATCACGAGCGAAAATTTTTCTCCCGTTACCAAAAAATCCTTTACTTGATTATTTTTTAATTGTTCCACGTGAAACATTTTATTTTTTATCGACCTAAATGAATTAATAAAATACTAATGTCCGAAGGAGATACTCCACTGATTCTCGAAGCTTGTGCAATGGTTGCTGGTTTTATTTTTTGCAATTTTTGGCGACCTTCCATCGAGATGCTTTGAATTTGCATAAAATCGAAATCTTCTGGAATTTTCACATATTCTAGTCGATTTAACTTCATGGCATTTTCTTCTTCTTTTTTGATATATCCTTCGTACTTGATTTGAATTTCAGTTTGTTGCCAAGCTTCTTGATCAAATTCATTTTCTTGAAAATATTGTTGAAAGGCTTTTAAATCTTTTAAATCATCTAAACTGATTTCGGGGCGTTTCACAATTCCGTCCATTTTCATACTTTGAGAAATTGGATTTCCGCCTTTTTTATCTAAAATCGGGTTGATTTCTTCTGGCAACACAGAAGTATTCTGTATAAATTTAATCAATTGTGCAGTACGCTCATATTTTTGGTGCATGCGATCAAGGCGTGCTTGAGAGGCTAAACCTAAATCATAACCAAGTGGCGTTAATCTTTCATCAGCATTATCTTGTCTAAGCAAAATTCTAAATTCGGCACGAGAGGTAAACATGCGATATGGCTCCTCGGTTCCTTTGGTAATTAAATCATCTATTAAAACTCCTATATAGGCTTCGTTTCTTTTCAAAACAAAAGGCTCTCTCCCTTGTACTTTGAGTGCCGCATTGATTCCCGCCATTAAACCTTGACAAGCTGCTTCTTCATACCCTGTGGTTCCGTTGATTTGTCCTGCAAAATATAAATTCTCTATTAATTTAGTTTCGAGTGTATGTTTTAATTGAGTAGGAGGGAAGTAGTCGTACTCTATTGCATAACCTGGTCTAAAGATTTTTGCGTTTTCAAATCCTGGAATTTTACGCAAAGCTTCGGCTTGCACTTCTTCTGGCAAGGAGGTTGAAAATCCATTGACATAAACTTCGATGGTTTCCCAGCCTTCGGGTTCCACAAAAATTTGATGTCTATCGCGGTGAGAAAAACGATTAATTTTATCTTCAATCGACGGGCAATATCTAGGACCTACACTTTCTATCGTTCCATTGAACATAGGCGAACGATCGAATCCTGAACGCAAAATTTCATGCACCTCAGGATTGGTATAAGTCATATAGCAGGAACGCTGTTTTTCTAATTTAGGGGTTTCGGTAAAAGAGAATTTTTGTGGATTTTCGTCACCAGGTTGCTCAATCATTTTAGAATAATCTAAACTTCTTGCATCCACGCGAGGGGGTGTTCCTGTTTTCATTCTTCCTGTTTCAAAACCTAATTCGGCTAATTGTTCTGTGATGCCGCGTGCAGCACCCTCTCCCATTCTTCCTCCACCGAATTGTTTTGTCCCAACATGGATTAAACCATTTAAAAAAGTACCATTGGTCAAGATTACAGATTTAGCTTTAATCTCTACACCAATATTTGTAACTACACCACAGATTTTTTGATTTTCGTCAAACAAAAGTCCTTTCACCATTTCTTGATAAAAGTCTAGATTTTCTGTTTGCTCAAGCATCAATCTCCATTTTTCTGCAAAACGCATGCGATCGGATTGTGCTCTTGGCGACCACATCGCAGGACCTTTGGACATGTTCAGCATCTTGTGCTGAATCATTGTGTAATCGGTAACAATTCCAGAATATCCACCGAGCGCATCTATCTCTCGAACGATTTGCCCTTTGGCTATCCCGCCCATGGCAGGATTACAAGACATTTGCCCTATGTTTTGCAAATTCATGGTTACAAGTAGCGTTTTACATCCCATATTGGCTGCAGCAGCTGCTGCCTCGCAACCAGCATGCCCACCACCTACAACTATAACATCGTATGCTTGAGTAAAAATCATAATTCAATAGTATTTTAAAAAAATGTTCCACGTGGAACATTGATATATTACCGCGTGGAATATTTTGCAAAGATAGGTATAAAATGAATATTTTATTTCTATTTTTAAATGCTTTTTAATCTATTAAAACCAATAACCTAATGATACATATGGTATCACTTTGCCATATTGTGGAGAATAACTTAAAGTGCCTGAAAGTGGACCAAAGGGACTATCGTAACTGTAAGTAACTCCATAACCTTGGTATTTATAGTCTACAAAGTTTAAATCTTTTAATTTATCTGCAATGGAAAGTATATTAGCATTGATTGATAAATAATTTTTCTTTAAAAACTTGTATTGCACTCCTCCTCTTAATTCAAACATACTTCCTGTTACGAGAGAACCGTAATTTAAACCATAAAAAGGAGATGAGTTTAATATTAATTGCTGTTGCAATCCGCCTATATTAAAGTTTAATCCGTTTGGAATATTGGTAGACGAAAAATAGGTATTGAACCTACCGCCTGTTTGAATAGCAAAGTGATCTCCCAAAGGAAAATTTAATTGAACATTGGATTTTAAATAAAGTGTTGGGTCAAAATCCTTTTCAGAAGATGCCACGATGTAGTGGATTTCGCCATCGAACATCATTCCCTTGGTAGGATAATATTTATGATCTCTATTGTCTATTTTCACGAAAGAGTAGGGTGTATAATAATGATTATTCACCAAGCTTTTGTTGGAATCATCATCAGATAAGTTTTGAGTTTCTATCTTCAGATATTGGTGTTCAAAACCTAATCCCACGGCATAGCGTTCCTTTAAAGTGGATTGTATGTAAAATTGATTTTTGAATGTTTTTACATCATAATTTAAGTTAGGCACTCCTACTTGCTTTAATCGGTTTAATACAGAAAATTGCTGAAATGCACTGTTTAGCCCAAAGCTTGGTTTGATACCATTGTCTACAAAATAATTTACATAATATCTGGGTTTATCTCCCACAACCAAATCTACAGAAAGGGTGGTATTAATACTTATGATATTTTTTGCCGTAAAATTTAAAAGCAGAGAAGATTTAAATAATTCATCGTAATGCAAACCTGCTTTTACATAAAGATTATCGGTATTTTCTACAATGTCTAGATAGAGAATGTTATTACCTTTTTCATCTTTTTCCAGTCTATTGTTTATTTCTTTGAAGTTTCCTGTGGAGTACAATGCGTTGATCCCTTTTAGAATCATGTCATATTTCACAGCTTGTGGAAACTTTATTCCCATTTTACCCAAAACATAGTTTTTGGTATAACTCTTAAGTCCAGAAATATTCACATCATCTACCAGATAGATATCGTCTATCAAAGAAATATTGGTTTCTCTTTTGTGTTTTCCTACGATTTTAGAAAGGCTATCAATTTGAGGTTTTATATCCAAAACAGCTTTTTTACCGATAGAAATCAATGTGTCTTTTGCCTCAAAATCCATGACAGAAAAACCTACAATATTTGGTTTTATAGCAATGTCTACTTTTTTTCTTTGCTCTTCGGTTTTAGATTCTATACCATAAGAAACGATTTGTTCTAAAATATTTGCGACATTTTTGATGTCTTTTTCTTTCATTAATCCTTCGCCTAAATCTACCCCGATGATGATGTCGGCTCCCATATCTTTTACCTCCTGCACGGGATAATTATTCACCACACCGCCATCTATATAAAAAGCAGAATCTATTTTCACAGGAGCAAAAAGAGTAGGGTAGGCACCTGATGCAAATACTACTTGGGGCAAAAAGCCTTCTTTAAATACTTTCTGCTTACCTGTTTCGAGATTGGTAGCTATACACAAAAACGGAATATTGAGTTGTGAAAAATCGTTGTTATCATGCGTATGTTGCAAGTATTTGACCAAGGTATTTAATGTTCCATGCCCTTTGGAAATAGATTTTGGCAACGATAATTTAAAATGATTGAAGGTAAGCGAAATCAAATATTTTTCTTCATACTGCTTTTGAAAGAAAGGAGCATCTTCACGATTTTGCTCATCATAGATAATCTTTTCAAAATCGATTTCTTTTAAAATTTTCTTTAAATCGCTTGCCGAATACCCCGAGGCATACAAACCTCCTACAATGGCACCCATACTTGTTCCACCGATGTAGTCTATCGGGATCTGTGCTTTTTCCAATTCCTCCAATACTCCCACATGGGCATATCCCTTGGCACCTCCTCCGCTTAAAACCAAACCAATTTTGGGTCTATTTTCCTGCGCATTTACCAAACTCAACAAAGCACAAAATAGTGCTAAAACATAATTTTTTCTCATTCGTTTAATTACTCTTCTTCGTCAGAATCATTAAAAATTAATTGTAAACATTCATCTTCTTTATTTCTCATTTCTTGTTCCTCTTCCTCAGTTTTATCCTTATAACCCATCATGTGCAGAAGTCCGTGTATCATAACACGCCCTAGTTCGGCTTCAAAATCTGAAGAATATTCAAAAGCATTGTCTGAAACACGATCTATACTTATAAAAATATCACCAGACAATACCTCCTCATCTCCATAATCAAAGGTGATAATATCTGTATAATAATCGTGGTCTAAATGTTTTTGGTTAATTGCTAAAAGATACTCATCATCACAAAATATATAATTGATATCTTCTATCTCATAACCATGTCTCTCGGCACAAGCATTTAGCCAATCTGCAAAAACTTGTGAATCTTCTAAAGTAAAATCTTCTGTTTCGGAAAAAAATTGAATCATAACTTTTAATTTTTATGTAAATATAAAGGAATAAATTGTTAAAAAACAAAGATTTAGTTATTATTTTTTCGCCGAAAATTGCTAAAATTCGTTCATAAAAAAATCTACCTTCAAGGAAAGTAGATTTTAATAATTAAAAGTATTTAATAAGTAAGTGTATTTTATACCGCTAAATCTTCTGTTTCATTGTAAATCGTAAGTTGTTTTTTGCGTGCTAAAATCGAAATTCCAAAGGTAATCACACCTAAACGACCTATGAACATAGTAATAATTATCAATAATTTACCCCAAGAAGATAAATCTCCCGTGATACCAGTACTTAGCCCCACGGTGCCTAAAGCAGATGCCGCTTCAAATAAAATTGCCGAAAAAGAGAATTTCTCTGTAAAGGACAATAAAAAGGTGACAAAAAATATCATCGCGGTATAGAAAATAAAAGCTGTGGTAGCTGCATATAATCTATCTATCGGGATTAATTTTCCCATAAATGTTACACGCTTATCTCCACGCAATCGGCTCCACATAATGGCAATGATAGCGGTGAGCGTCGTAGTCTTCAATCCACCCGCAGTACCCGATGGAGATGCTCCGATATACATCAAAAAGATAGTAAATAGCAATAAAGGCAAGGATAAATTTGAGATAGGTATAGTATTAAATCCTGCCGTGGTTAAAGCAGACATGGATTGGAAAAATGAGGTGATAAATCGATTTTCGTTGTTAAATCTTGTCGCTGGCTCTTTGAAATAAAACATTAGAGTCCCCGCAATGAGCAAAATGCTTAGGATTAAAACAATTACTTTGGTCGTAAAACTGATTTTATTTGTTTTTCCGCTAAATCTGCTCCAAATATCGGTTACTACAATAAAACCTAGCGAACCTAGCAATGACAAAACAGAAATTACAATATTTAAAGGAATATTGCTAGCAAAGCTTTCTAAACTATCGTTGTATAATCCTACTCCTGCGGTACAAAATGCCGAAATGGAGTGAAATATACTACTCCAAATGGCAAAACTCGGCGGCACATTGGCATCTACAAAAATAAAGTACAATGCAATGGCTCCTAAGGTTTCGGCAACAAGTGTAAACACAATAATGGAACGGATAAAATCCTTAATTTCTAAACCTTCTGGCAACGAAAATTCCGTGGTGAGTATCCTCACTTGGTGATTACTCATTTTATTTTTTCGGGACATTACTAAAAAGGATCCCATCGTCATGTACCCGATACCTCCGATTTGTACCAAAAGTGCAATCACCGTTAATCCTATGGCATTATAAGTATCAGACAAGCTCACAGTAACCAATCCCGTTGTGGAAATGGCAGATGTGGTGGTGAACAAATTATCGAGCATGCTCGTGGGCTGCCTGTGCAAATAGGGTATAGAGAGCAACATCCATCCTATAAAGGTGTATAATGCAAATCCAAAAATGAGATGGCGTTGCGGACTAAGTTTTAAAATAAATTTGCGATACTTGAAATACAAACTGCCAAATTTGGATTTTTTTGCAACATTTGGCTCCAATTCATTTCTCATGATTTCTAGTTATTTAAATGGTTTTTATTCTTAAAACATGGTGCAAAATTAGTATTTTTACCATTTTCTAAAAAAAATCTTAAATTAAATAATTATAAACAATAATTACTCGTATCTTTATTTAGCTATTAAATAAAATTTCAAAGTATATAATATCATGGCATTCAATTTAAATATTGTACTTTTGCCAAGAATAATATTCAGTATCAAAGCAAGGAATGAAATTCATAAAAATCATTAACGAGTTTTTTAATAAGAGCAAAAAGTATATATACAAACTCACTTTTTATTTAAGTGTACTCTCGGTTCTTATTTTTATATATGATTTAGGTTTTAAGCATAGCCATGAGTATTACCACTGGGCAGATTATATTTATAAACTGGCTGTATTTTTTGGTGCTTTTTCAATTATTTTAAAGCATACTTATACAGATAAGAAGTATTTTCTCACGGTTAAGATTTTTGATTTACTGAGCGTTATTTTCTTTTTCTATGTCCTATATCGCTCCATGGTGATCCATAAATCCATGTGGGCATTTGCCATATTCTTTGTCTTTGTGCGGGAAGTTTCGGCAATGCACATCAATTATGGTAAAAATGTAATCAACCCTGCAAGGCTATTCTTATTTAGTTTATTGATTATCATTCTTTTTGGTTCATTTTTATTGATGTTGCCACAAGCCAGTAATGTAGAACTTAGCTATCTCGATGCACTTTTTATGTCTACCAGTGCCGTGTGTGTTACGGGGCTAAGCGTGATGGATATAAGCTCAGGGCTTACACATTTTGGGCAAGGAATTATACTAGTTTTAATCCAAATTGGGGGTTTAGGAATCATGACTTTTGCGAGTTATTTCTCATACTTTTTTAGAGGTTCTAGCTCATATAGCAATCACCTTACACTCAGTGAATTTACCAATAGCGACAACCTGAGCGATGTATTTTCTACCTTAAGACGAATCGTTCTCATTACTTTAATCATTGAATTTATAGGTGCAATCCTTATTTATTTTGCTACAAGTTTTAATGATTTGGACGAAAATGCAATTTTCTTTTCCATGTTCCATTCCATTTCGGCGTTCTGCAATGCAGGATTTTCTACCCTGCCAGATGGGCTTTATTCAGCGAGTGTGCAACATGATTATGATTTGCATTTAATTATAGCATTGCTCATCACATTTGGAGGTTTAGGTTTCCCAATTGTGTACAATGTTTATAAATATTTTGTCTACAAAATCTCAAATTTATACCGCAAAATTTTACGAAGAGATAGAATTCAGTATAAACCTTGGCTCATCAGCATCAATGCCAGAATTACGCTTACTACCACATTTGCATTATTCTTTCTAGGTTTTATATCATTCTTTATCTTTGAGTACGATTACACTTTAAGCAATTATGATTTAAAAGGAAAAATCGTTGAATCCATCTTTGGTTCCGTAACACCGCGTACTGCGGGATTCAACACGGTAGATATGGCAAATTTATCTTTCCCTACCTTAATGGTTTATTTCTTGCTCATGTGGGTAGGAGCTTCGCCAGGATCCACAGGAGGTGGTATCAAAACCAGCACTTTTGCCGTTTCAATCCTTAATTTTATGAGTCTAGCTAAAGGTAAAGATAGAGTAGAAGCTTTCCGTAGAGAAATCTCTCAAACCTCAATTAAAAGAGCATTTGCAACCATTGTGCTATCCCTATTCGTAATCGGCGTAGCCATTGCCATTATAGAAAGTGTAGAGCACGACAAGGGCTTACTATCCATCGCATTTGAATGTTTCTCGGCTTACAGCACCGTAGGATTAAGCTTAGGAATAACAGATTCACTTTCAAGCGTTTCAAAAGTAGTGATAATTTGCGTAATGTTCATCGGGCGTGTGAGTATGCTTTCCATCTTGATTGCATTACTTAAAAAAGAAAAATACAAAGGTTATAAATACCCAACCGAGGATATTTTAATCAACTAATATTTAATTTATTTAATACTAAAAAAACATCTTTATATGAAATACATAGTGATCGGACTCGGAGGATTTGGCGCATCGCTCGCGCAATATCTCACCAATATGGGGCACGAGGTAATCGCCATCGACAATCGCATGGAAAAAGTAGATTTTTATAAAGACAAAATCACCCACACCATTTGTATGGATGCCACCGATTTGCACACACTGGGCGGGCTTCCTATCAAGGATACCGACATGATTGTAGTAGCCATCGGGGAGGAGCACGGTGCCAGTATCATGTGTGCTGCCAACCTTAAAACATTGGGTGCCAAAAAAATCATAGGGCGTGCCATCTCCAGCGTGCACGAAACTGTATTACACGCCATTGGAGTAGAAACCATCATTCGCCCAGAAAAAGAATCTGCGCGTAAATGGTCTAAAAAATTAAGCAACAAACACCTCGAAGAAACTTTTGAACTTAACCGAGAATACAGTATCACCGAGGTGCGTGTGCCTAAAAAATACGACGGAAAAACCATTGCCGAAGTCGATTTCCGAAATAATTACAACCTCGTAGCTCTAACCACTGCCAAGGAACGAGAAATCAACTCGCCACTTGGTGGACATAGAATGAACAAAGAAGTGTATGGCGTGGCACAAAACAACACAGTGCTCCACATGGGAGACATCATCGTGGTGTACGGGAAAAACAGAGATATTGAGAAATTCCTACATTCTTAATATTTTTAGCAATTAAATTTAAAATAATTAAATTTTTAACTCTCATATTTTAAGTTTAAAAGCATTAAATCATTTTTTAATAGCTGAACATACCGAGAATTAAAATAATTGAAGAAAATCGATTTTTAAGCATTTTTTCTTTTAATCATTAAAAAATAAGCCGTTTCACGATTGCGAAACGGCTTTTTACATTAAATAGAATTTAGCCAAAGCTAAAAATCATAATTTAAGGGATTTTTTCTGATTAAAGATTTCAATATTTTAAAAAATCTACCGAAATCACATTTTTAAATAAAAATCTTTCACGATCGAAATATAATCTTCGTTATAAACATGTCGAGCTTTTTCGATGAAAATTTTTTTTTGGGTTAAATTTTCAGGATGAGAAGTCAATGCCAAACACGAACGCTTGATTTTGGATTGTGCATTGCCACGCACACGCAAAATCTCTTGCGGAAAGATTCCATTTTTAGCCGATTCTTCTAAAAACTGCGTTTCATATTCATACGGAATAATCACAGCAAAAACACCCTTGGGAGATAGGAGAGAAGCTACTTTTTCAATCAATTGTGGAAAAGGCAAAAACGCCTCGCTGCGTGCTCTCGCTCTGCCATGATCATCTATCGGGAAAGAATCTTGATAAAATGGCGGATTGCTCACCACCAAATCATATTTTTTATCCCACGAAAAATCTAAAAAATCACCATTATAAACATTTAATCGCTCTGCCCAAGGAGATTGTTCAAAATTGTATTTTGCCGTTTTATACGCCTCGGAATCCAGCTCTATGGCGTCTACCGCTTGGGCTCCACGCTGAGCAAGCATCAAGGCAATGACGCCCGTGCCCGTTCCGATATCCAAACAATGTTGAAAACTTGGCAACACAGGACACCATGCACCTAGCAACACCGCATCGGTACCGATTTTGGCTGCAGCACCTTCTTGTTCCACCGCAAATTGTTTAAAATGAAAGATTTTAGACATAAAATATTGATTTTAAGCTATAAAAAATGATTCCAAAACGCATTTCGGAATCATTTTATACTTTAATTAATAGAGTTATCAACAGCTGCAAGCGATTTTTTCTACGCGTCGCTCATGGCGTCCACCTTCAAAACTAGCATTTAAATAGGCATCAACGATTTCTAAGCCTAATTCTTCTGAAATAAAGCGTGCTGGCAATACCAAAATATTGGCATTATTGTGTTGGCGTGCCAATTCTGCCAATTCTGTATTCCAGCAAATGGCTGCACGGATTCCTTGGTGCTTATTCGCCGTCATCGCAATGCCGTTTCCACTGCCACAAAGTAGAATACCTAAATCGGCATCGTGGTTTTCAACAGCCGTAGCCGTGGGATGCGCAAAGTCTGGATAGTCTACAGACTCTGTTGAAAAAGCTCCAAAATCTTGAATTTCAATTCCTTTTGAAGCTAGATGTTCTTTAATTTTCTCTTTTAATGGGTAACCTGCGTGGTCTGATCCGATGGCAATTTTCATAATTTTTATAGTTTTCAACATTAGTAAATCGTAAATTTAATGTAAATTATTCATGTTCAGTGCTTTTTAAAAACTATCGCATTGTTGATTATTTTTTAATTAAAGTGAACAAGAAATGAAAGATTTCCCTTGCATTTCTTAGAATAAATTACAATAGCAAAGCTAAGGAATAATTTCCAAATTTATTTTTCATTTTCTATTGTAAAATTATCAACTCTATTTCAATACTTCGGCATGGCAATTTTCATTTTTTAAATCCAAAAATCACTTTGTTTGTTAATTTGTTGAAAACTGATTAAACGGTTTAAAAAACAAACTTTTAGCCATTTAAAAACTTGTATAAAATAGATTTTAGCCAAATTCTTTCACCAAAGTTTTCCACATTTCCACAGGCATAATAATAAAAGTAATTCTTTTTTAAAAAATTTTAAAGAGAGAATATATTATATAGTATTAAATGAAAATTGTGAAAAACTATTTCTTCTTTCCCTAATTGCTGTTTCGCCCTTGCCCTAAAATCTTCGATGCAAATTATGCGGTAAAATTCCGTAAAAATGTGCAATTTTACATCGTTTAATTAATAACACTTTCCACAATGAATACGCCCCTTGCCGAACGCATGCGTCCTAAAACACTTGAGCAATATGTGAACCAGAAGCATTTGGTAGGCGATAATGCGCCCATCAAAGTAATGCTGGACAATGGTTTGCTGGCTTCTATGATTTTGTGGGGACCACCTGGTACGGGAAAGACTACGCTCGCGCAACTTTTGGCTGAATTATCAGGCAGGGAATTTTACACGCTGAGTGCTATAAACGCTGGCGTGAAAGAGGTGCGCGAAGTGATAGAACAAGCTAAAAAGAAAACGCTTTTCTCCAGCGAGAAAAATCCGATTTTGTTTATAGATGAGGTGCATAGATTTAATAAATCTCAGCAGGATTCGCTTCTGGGTGCGGTGGAAAAGGGCTATATCACGCTCATTGGTGCCACAACCGAGAATCCAAGCTTTGAAGTGGTGCCTGCCTTGCTCTCCCGTTGCCAAGTATATACTTTAAAGGCTCTAGATCGGAAAGATTTGGAAGAATTGATGCAAAACGCCATTCAGCATGATGCTTTGCTTAAAACTAAAAATATTAGCCTTAAAGAAACCGATGCTCTATTGCGATACTCAGGAGGCGATGCTAGAAAAGTGCTCAATGGGCTGGAATTGGTAATAAACAGCGTGGCAAATGATGCTGAAATTGTGATTACCAACGATTTGGTGCAAAAATGCATTCACCAGAATATGGCTCGTTATGACAAGACGGGCGAACAGCATTATGATATAATTTCGGCATTTATTAAATCCATTCGTGGATCGGATCCCAATGCAGCAGTGTACTGGCTTGCTCGCATGATTGCTGGGGGCGAAGATTTAAAATTCATTGCACGCCGATTACTTATTTTAGCTTCCGAGGATATAGGCAATGCCAATCCAAATGCCCTGATGCTTGCCAATAATGCTTTTCAAGCTGTGACAACGATTGGCTACCCCGAAGCGCGTATTATTTTGTCGCAATGTGCAGTATATTTGGCCAATTCGCCTAAGAGTAATTCTACTTATCATGCGATCAATCAAGCATTGGCATTGGTTGAGGAAACAGGCGATTTGCCAGTTCCTTTGCATTTGAGAAACGCACCTACTAAGCTGATGAAAGAATTGGACTATGGCAAAGATTATAAATACGCACATTCCTACGATGGAAATTTTGTGCCGCAAGAATATTTGCCAGAAGATTTAAGCGGAACTAAACTCTATGAACCTGGCAACAATAAGCGCGAAAATATAGACCGCCAAGCACTCAAAAACCGCTGGGGCGATAAATATGAGTATTAAAAAAATCAATTTTTTAAAGTTTTTTGATTAATTAAAAGTAAGATTTAGTTTTAAGAATAGATTAAATCTTAATTTAATATGAATAAAATCATAATAATACTGTAAAATAAAAAATTTAAATTTGATAAAATTTTTATTTATACATATGAATCAGTGGTTTAAAAAAATAGGAATTTGTGCATTTTTAAGTTTAGCAAGTTTATCTTTTGCACAACAGCACATAGCAGAAAGCAAAAATTTGGTGGGAATATGGCAACATGTTTATCCTATATCAAATGGAAATTATATAAAAACAGGAAATTATAAAATCATAACGCCTGATGGTACATTTTCATTGGTTTTTATTGGGAAAAATAAAACAACCTTAACAGGTTATGGAACTTATAAAATTACGAGTGATAGTACTTTTACCGAGAAAATGATTTCTCATATTTCACCTAAATTTGATAAATCTGGTAGTATTTTAAGATATAAAATGCAAGATGAAAATACTTTGTTACAATCATTTAAGGCACAAAATAATGATAGATGGGTACCAGAAATTTGGAAGAGAATTACGATGCCTAAAAAAGATAGCTTTATGAAAGAATTTTAAATAATTTAATGATGAAAAAAATATTTTTTGTTTTTGTAGCAGTGTTTGGAATAATGTTAAATGCTCAAGAAGCATCTAAGCATATCCCGATTAGCAAAGATTTGGTAGGTTTTTGGCAACAGCGTTATATAATTCAAACGGCTAATGGAGAGAAAAAACTTAAATCTTCTGGCAACTACAAGGTAATTAATCCAGATGGGACTTATTATACCTTTATGATTGTAGCACCTAGAAATTCTGATATTCAGGTTCCGATTATTTTGCAATATGGAACATATGAACTGATAGATGATACGCATTTTAACGAGCATATTATCGATCATAATAATCCAAAATTTGTTAATACAAATTCTCAGCTGAGATATAAAAAAATGGATGATAATATGATTCTGCAAGAGTATAAAAACGAAAAAGGAGTTTGGATTCCAGAAATTTGGCGTCGCGCAGATTTCAAAATAGATCCTATTAAAACCGAAAATAAATCTTCTACCTCATTTTAATTAGATAAATTTACAGAGCAAGTATTCAGCTTGCTCTTTTTTTATTTTGTAAATTGTGGCAAATAAAATAATTTTGCTACCAATTATGCTTAGAATATTAAAAACATATCTCACCAATATTGGTAAATATTTCCAACTTTTGTTTGAGGTGATTAAAAAACCGAAAAAAACAAAGGTTTATCGTAAATTAATCGTAAGAGAATTATACGATTTGGGAGTAAATTCGGTGGGATTGGTTGCGGTGCTTTCTATTTTTATGGGAGCGGTTTTAGCGATTCAGTTGTACCAAAACTTTAAAAGTGCAGCCATGCCTATCCCAGATAGCTATGTAGGCTATGCGACCAAAGTGGTGGTAGTTTTGGAATTTTCATCCACGATTATATGTATTATTTTGGCAGGAAAAGTAGGTTCTTACATCGCTTCGAGTATCGGTACCATGCGTGCCACCGAACAAATTGATGCACTGGAAGTAATGGGAATTAATTCCGCTTCGTTTCTAATTTTGCCCAAAATCATAGCCTCACTTTTATTCTACCCAATTTTATTGATGATTTCCATAAGTATGTGTTTATTTGGAGGTTATCTCATTGGAGATTTATCGGGCATGTGGTCTACCGTAGACTTTGTAGAGGGGCTACAAATGAGTTTTGATAATTGGTTTTTTACCTATAGTTTCATAAAAATGGAAGTTTTTGCATTCATTATTGCAACTATTCCAGCATTTTATGGCTATAATGTAAAAGGCGGTTCGCTCGAGGTAGGGCGTTCCAGCACTAAGGCTGTAGTGTGGACATGTATTGTACTGATTGTTACTAATTTAATCCTTACAAACGTTTTATTATGATTGAAGTTAAAGACCTTAAAAAAAGTTTTGGGGATAAAGAGGTATTGAAAGGAATTTCTACCACCTTTGAGAAAGGAAAAACCAGTCTTATCATCGGTGCCAGTGGTGCAGGTAAAACGGTATTTTTTAAATGTCTTTTAGGCTTATTTGAGCCATCTGCTGGAGAAATCATTTACGAAGATATTTCCACCAAAAATATTACATCCAAAGAAAGACACGAGCGTAGAAAGCGAGTGGGAACTGTTTTTCAGTACAGTGCCTTGTTCGATTTTATGACAGTGGAGGAAAATGTGCGTTTTCCGCTGGAAATGTACACCAACCTCAGCATAGATGAGATGAACGAGCGTGTGCATATGATTCTTGAAAAAGTGAATATAGAAGAAGACGCTTTCAAGAAAATGCCATCTGAGATTTCGGGTGGTATGCAGAAGCGTGTCGCCATAGCTCGCGCCGTGGTAAATAGACCAAAATATCTTTTCTGTGATGAGCCAAACTCTGGGCTTGACCCGCAAACAGCGATTGTAATCGACCAATTAATCCAAAAAATTACCAGAGAATTTGAAATCACCACGGTTATCAACTCACATGATATGAATTCCGTGATGGAAATTGGCGAAAAAATACTTTTTCTAAAAGATGGACTAAAAGCCTGGGAAGGCACCAACAAGGAAATACTTTTTACCAAGAATAAAGATGTTTCCGATTTTGTGTACAGTTCCGATTTGATGAAACGCGTGCGCGAGGTTTTACAAAAACAAGAAGGTTAAAAAATATAGCTAAAACCGAATTTAAAAAATATTGAATTCGGTTTATTTTTTCTTTTATTAATTCAATTAAAAAATGCCCGTACAAGGTCTAAAAAACTTTATTCCAGAAGCATCATTGGCATATGTAGAACGATGGCTTGATGGATATCCTGTACTTCTGAATATATCCAAAATCCAAAAGCTAATTTTTACGCATTTTCTCCATTTGTAGCTTATTTTAGCCAAGAAGAAAAGAAGATACTTTATTTTTAAAGGATTTGCCAAAAGGTACTATTTTTGCTTTAAACAATAGGATTTTTGAAAAAGGTGAACTCAAAAGAATTAAGTATCTTTGCAAGGAAATTTCCACGGGAAAGTCATATTTAATTCATGAATTGGCACCTATAAAAGAATATAAAAAAATTTAGTATGGAAACATTAGATAAAAAGAATATCTATTGCGTAATTATGGCAGGAGGAGTAGGATCTCGCTTTTGGCCAATGAGTACAACGAGTAATCCTAAGCAATTTCACGATGTTTTAGGGACAGGAAAAACTCTAATTCAGCAGACTTTTGATCGATTGCTAAAATTCTGTTTACCCGAAAATATTTATGTCATTACCGACCAAAAATACACCGATTTAGTGCAAGAACAATTGCCTAAGATTTTGCCAGAAAATATTGTGGCAGAACCTGTGGGAATGAATACTGCACCGTGTGCTATTTATACGGCTTATAAAATTTATAAACGCAATCCTGAGGCAGAAATTTTAGTTTGTCCGTCGGATCATCTGATTCTGAACGAACAAAAGTTTACAGAAATTGCACTCACTGCACTTGAAAATTCAGCGAAAAATCATGGATTATACACTTTAGGCATTCAGCCTACACGCCCAGACACAGGTTATGGCTACATTCAGTTTGATACAGCAGATGAGGGTGAAGTGAAAAAAGTAAAAACTTTTACCGAAAAACCAAATTTAGAATTGGCACAGCAATTTTTGCAATCAGGTGATTTCTTGTGGAATAGCGGAATTTTTATCTGGAGTGCAAAAGATATTTTAAATTCGTTTGAAAATCATATGCCAGAAATGTTCCAAGCGTTCAAAGCAGTGGAAAATGTTTTAAATACGGATAAGGAAGTAGAAGAAATTAAGCGAGTGTATCCTACTTTGCAACAGGTATCTGTGGATGTTGCCATCATGGAAAAAGAGCAAAATGTGTATGTGATTCCTTCGGAATTTGGCTGGAGTGATTTAGGAACTTGGCTTTCACTTTATGAAAACACCGAAAAAGACGAAGATGGCAATGCCTTTTCAAGCAAAAATGTCTTTACTTATCATGCTAAAAACAACATTATTTTTGCCTCGCAAGAGAAATTGGTAGTGGTAGATAGCTTGGAAGATTATATAGTGGTAGACACGCCGCAAGCACTTTTGATTTCGCCAATTGAAAATAGCCAAGAGATTAAATCTTATGTGCGAGATTTAAAACTCAATAAAAAAGAAAAATTCGTTTAAAATAGAATTTTTTAGATAAATAAAACCCCCACAATTGAAAAATTGTGGGGGTTTTTTTGTTATCAATAATTTAAATCAAATTCCTACAACAATTCCAAATCCAATTGTTTTTTATCTAAATCGGCGCGAGTAAGTTTTACATTTACCTCGTCGCCCAATTGGTAGGTATTTCCTGTGGTTTGTCCTACGATGGCATAATTCTTTTGGTCGAATATATAGTGATCATCGTGAATGTCACGAAGTCTTACCAAGCCCTCGGCGCGGCATTCAGGCAGTTCCACATAAATTCCCCATTCGGTAACTCCTGTAATGATTCCGCTGAACTCTTCGCCCACATGTTTGTCCATGAATTTAACTTGCATGTATTTAATGCTATCTCGCTCGGCATCGGCTGCCAATCTTTCGCGCTGACTGCAGTGTTCGCATTTTTCCTCGTACACCTCTTTTTCGGCCGATTTGCCACCGTCTAAGTAGCGTTGGAGTAGTCTATGTGCCATAACATCGGGATAACGGCGTATAGGTGATGTAAAATGCGAATAATATTCAAATGCCAGTCCGTAGTGTCCAATGTTATCGGTTGAGTAAATCGCCTTGGACATAGATCGCATTGCAAGCGTTTCAATCATATTTTCTTCGCCTTTTCCTTTCACATCGTGCAAAAGTTGGTTGATAGATGCGGTGGTCTTTTTACGGTCTCCTAACTCCAATTTATACCCAAATTGATGAATAAATTGTTTTAAACTTGCTAATTTCTCCGGATCTGGATCATCGTGGATACGATAAACAAAGGTTCTATCCGTAGGTTTACCTCTTTTTAAGCTCACAAATTCAGATACTTTTCGATTGGCTAAAAGCATAAATTCCTCGATGAGCTTATTGGCATCTTTGCTTTCTTTGAAATAAACACCAAGTGGATTTCCGTCTTCGTCTAAATTAAATTTAACCTCCAATCGGTCAAAACTAATCGCTCCGTTTTTAAGCCTTTCTTTTCTTAAAATCTTGGCTAATTTATCTAGAATTAAAATTTCTTCCTTCAATTCGCCCTCTCCACCTTCTATGATGGCTTGTGCATCTTCATACGCATAACGCTTGTCTGAATGCGTAACGGTGCGCCCAAACCAGCTTTTGATGATATTGGCGTTTTTATCCATTTCAAAAACAGCCGAAAATGTATATTTATCTTCGTTGGGTCTTAGCGAACAAGCGAAATTACTCAACACCTCTGGCAACATAGGCACCACGCGATCTACCAAATACACAGAAGTTCCTCGTTTATAAGCCTCTTCATCGAGCAAAGTGCCAGGTTTTACATAATACGAAACATCGGCAATGTGCACGCCCACTTCGTAATTTCCATTTTCAAGGATTCTGAACGAAAGTGCATCGTCAAAATCTTTAGCATCTTTTGGGTCGATGGTAAAGGTAGGCACATCACGCATGTCGCGTCTTTTGGCGATTTCTTCTAGTTTAATTTCGGTATCAAGGTTTTGTGCCTCGTCTTCCACTTCCTTAGGGAATGCGGCAGGCAAGCCATATTCTGCCAAAATGGAATGAATCTCCACATCGTGCACACCTGGTTTTCCAAGCACACGTGTGATTTCGCCAAATGGCGAATCGGCATCTTCTGGCCAGCTCACAACATTACACACAACTTTGTCGCCGTTTTGTGCATGGTTTAAGTTTTCCTTTGGCACATAAATATCTACTGGCATCGATTTGCCTTCTACGATGACAAAACCATATTTTCTATCGCCTATGATTTCTAGCACGCCCACATATTGCATGCGATGTCTCTGAATCACTTTGGCAATGCTACCTTCTGGCTTTTTGCCACGAGAAGTTTTGTGCAAAATAAGCTGAACCAAATCGCCTTGTAGAGCGTTTTTGGTTTGTCCTTTTGGGATATAAATATCATCTTCCAGCCCTTCTACAATCACATAAGCAGCTCCAGATGAGGTGAAATCAATGGTACCCACAAGCATATTTTTCTCCATATTCAGTTTAAATTTTCCTGGAGAAACTTCGATCAAGCTATCATTTGCCACGAGGCGAGAAAGTGCCTTGATCAAATGTTGCTTTTCCTGTGCATTGGTGTATTGCAATGCAGAACCTAATTGCTTGTGATTAAGTGTTTTGTTTGGATATTTTAAATAGTATTGTAATACTTTTTTAGCCGTTTTTCTAAAACTATTATCTTGAGAATGATGTCGTTTAGATCGTTTATTTTTAGACATTTTATGTATTTTAAATGTATGAATTATCTAGAGTCTATCAATTATTGTGCTACTTTGTTAACAAACTAAAAAAATATCAATGATTTAAAATTTAGATTTTGGCTAAATTCTATCTATGCAAGAACTGAATGGTATCTAGATTTAATCTAGATTTTAAGAATTTATCAATTCTAAGTTCATCTTCTTTGTGTTTTTTATCATCTTTCCACAAAATCACAAAAGTAGGCATGATAGTACGGCGTTTAAAATTGGTATAGTTAAAGGTTGCGTAGCCAAAATAGTCTAATTGAGGATACATAGCTTTAAGCTCTTTGGCAATACTCTGGAATGGGATCGTGTCGCTGTTTAGGCGATTGATTTGCATTTTTTGTGCATTGATGATGCTGTCTTTTTTGTTAATATCTTCTTGGATAGAAGAATAAATAGAATTGTACACCTTATCATTGAAAGCATTTTCGTTAGAAAAATTACCTTGATGCACCACGATTTGAGTATGTGGCAGGTGGTATTTATTTTTCAACATAATGTTCCAATTTTTAATCACTTCTTGCGGGATTTTACCCGAAATGGTAGAAATCGTAACATAGTTTACGGTATCTTTTTTAGTAAGCACAGGATTGCTTATATTGAAGAATGTGTTTTCGTAAGCCACGGCTACTTCGTTGTTTAAGAACTTCTGTACCTGCGATTTATATACCTCTTCTTTTACGATTCCGTAGAAGATAAATCCACTTGGCAATACCGTTAAAATAGCGATACTCACAATAATTAAATTTGTTTTTCTAGCTTTTTGTGCATTTTGGTATTGCACCAAAGGAAACTTGTTGAATTTAATATAAACAAAAGTGGAAATTCCAATGAAAATCGAATTTATGACAAAAAGATAAAAAGCGTTTAGCGCAGCCATAAAACCTGTATAGTCTTTATAGCCAATGAGCTCATTTCCCATGGCTAAACCATAGCCCACGGTACACAAAGGTGGCATCAAAGCCGTAGCGATGGCAACCCCCGCAATCACATTGGAATTTTTAATCTTACTACTGAAAGCTGCGATCCCTGCCAAACCACCAAAAATACCAATCAACACATCTAGCGATGTGGGCTCAATACGCCCAGAAAGTTGCGGGTTGATTGTCGTGAGTGGTGCCACCGAAAAGTAAACAAAAGAAGTGAGCATAGAGATCACCACCATGATACCAAAGTTGGCAAAAGATTTATTCAGTGTTTGAATATCGTTTACCGCAACGGAATAGCCAAGCCCTATAATCGGACCCATAAGCGGGGAAATAAGCATGGCTCCAATAACTACTGCCACCGAGTTGCTATTGAGCCCGATGGAGGCAATCATCACCGAGGCTACCAATACATATGCCGATAGTCCTTTAAAGCTGATATTTGATAAAACCTCTTCGCGCGTGCGCGTTTTGTCCACCTCATCGCTTAAATCATAAATTTCTCGTAGGAAATTAAACAGTTTATCACCGATTGATTCTACTTGATTGTCCTCTAAATTTCGTTTTTTTTCTTGTTCGTCTGCCATTGTATTAAAATCCTAATAGAGTAAAGCACAAAAATAGGTAATTGCGTTTAATTTTAATATCAAAAAAAAACGAATTTCATGTATTTTATAAATCCGATGATCTTCCAAACTTGATTCAGAGTCTCTATACATAATCAAGAGCCTGAATCAAGTTCAGAGCGATACAGTGCAAAAAATTGGAATTTGGTATATTTTTTCAATTACTCATACTTGTCTAATCTTTTCTTTAAAAAATCTATTTGGTCTTCTAAATTTTTTATCAACTTTTCATAAACTTCTTTATTTTCAATATGTAAATTTTGAATATATCCATTTCCAAAAGCACCTTCATGGTTTTCTTGGTGATTAATAGTTAATTTTTCAGTACCTAATAATGATGAAATATCTGTTTCTAAAATATTTGAAATTTCAAAAAGTCTATCAATACTTAGTTTAGTTTCTTCATTTTCAATTCTTGCATAAGAGGCTTGGCTTATTTCTAATTCTTGAGCCATATATTCTTGTGAATAGCCTTTTTGTTCTCTAATTCTACGGATGTTTGCACTTACTTTATTCATAAAATGTATGTTTTTATTCAGAATACGAATATAAATATACGAATATTTTTTAGATAAGATTTTTAGTTTTTAGAATTTTGAAAAAAAGTTTAACACAAAACAAATTAAAATGAAAAGAACAAAACGTTATGCTTGTGGATTGATAGTAATTTTATCCTTATCGTCTTGTGCCACTATTTTCACAGGAACGAGTGATCGTATAACTTTTAATTCTACCCCAGTAGGAGCAACAGTTTACGAGAGAGGAATAGAAAAGTGTAAAACACCATGTACACTTAAAGTAACTAGAACTTTATCTGAAAAAGATATTGAATTTAAAAAAGATGGATATCAAAATAGAACTATTGAATTAGATGCTAAATTTAATCCAGTATCTATCATCAATTTAACAAATATCTTAGGCTGGGGGATTGACGCTTTATCTGGTGCTGTCAAAAAATATGATACTAAAGTATACAATATAGAATTAGAGCCTAAAAAATAGAAAATAAAAAAGGCTACTTTAAAGTAGCCTTTTTTTACATCAACAAAAAGTTTAAACAAATCTCCAAAAACTCATCAGGTTTTTCGGCGTGGAGCCAGTGTCCTGCTCCTGCGATTTGCGTAATCTCCGCATGCGGAAAATATTTTTTAATCTGCATGGTATCTGGTTCGGTGATATAGCTGGAATTTTCGCCTCCTAAGAACAAAACATCTCCATTGAAAGTCTTGTCTGGTAAATGATTTGTAATTAAATTATTGTAATTTTCGGTAAGGCTTTTTAGATTAAATTTATAAGCATATTTACCCTCATCGTAGCGTTGCACACTTTTCATCAGAAACATGCGCACAGCTGGGACTTTGATGTATTCTTTTAGAAAATCTTCAACATCGCTACGGCTTTCAACTTTGGAAAAATCTACACTGTTCAGTGCTTTTAAAATCGCTTGATGATGTGGCTCATAATCTTTTGGCGACATATCTGCCACAATCAATTTATCTACCATTTCAGGATATTTTAAGGCAAATTGCATTACAGCTTTTCCGCCCAAAGAATGCCCTATGAAAGAGGCTTTTTCTACCTTATGGGCTTGCATGTAGCGATATAGGTCCTCTGCCATGGCTTCGTGGCTCATCTCATCGCTGTGGAAACTATGCCCGTGGTTGCGTGCATCTACCAAATGCGTAGTAAAATATTCGCTAAATTTTTTACCCAAAGTAGCCCAATTATCGAGCATTCCAAAAAGCCCGTGAAGAATGATGAGGTGCTTGGGTTTATCGCCTATGATTTTGCTAAATAAAATTTGATTTTCCATTATTTTTCGGCGTTTAAATAAGCGGTTTCTATTTTTCTAAGATAGAGCTGAATGGTGTTTTCTAAGCCTAAATAAAGTGCCTCTGAAATCAATGCGTGCCCGATTGAAACTTCGGCAATGCTTGGAATTTCTCGGATAAAAAATTCAATATTATCTAAACTTAAATCATGTCCTGCATTTACTTTTAAGCCTGCTTCTTCGGCAAAAATGGCGGTTGCTTTGTACATTTCTGCTGCTCCTTCATCTTTATTGGCATAGTCTGTGGCATAAGCTTCGGTGTATAGCTCAATGCGATCGGTTCCTGTTTCTGCTGCCGAAGCGATGAGCTCTGGACGCGGATCCAAGAAAATAGAGGTTCTAATGCCTGCTGCTTTGAACTCTGCAATGGTTTTTTGCAAAAAGTCAAAGTGCTTTTCGGTATCCCAGCCCGCGTTTGAGGTGATGGCATCTTCGGCATCGGGCACCAATGTTACTTGGTCAGGTTTCACTTTCAGCACCAATTCTTTAAATTCAGGAATTGGGTTTCCTTCTATATTAAATTCAGTTTTTACTACTTTTTTTAAATCAAATACATCTTGGTAGGTAATGTGTCGCTGGTCGGGTCTTGGGTGCACAGTAATTCCCTGTGCACCAAATTTTTCACAATTTATGGCTGCTTCTACCACATTGGGAGTATTGCCACCGCGTGCATTGCGCAGCGTAGCAATTTTATTGATATTTACACTTAGTTTTGTTTTCATGTGGATATTATTTATTTAACGTTTAAAAATTGAATAATTACTGCAAAAGTAAAATAAATTTTGTGCATATTTGTAGAGAATAAAACTTTAAGTTATGGACATTTGGCTCACACTTTCACTCTTGCTCATGTTTTTGGGCGTTTTAGGAACACTTTTGCCAGTGTTGCCTGGTATATCACTTTCGATGGTTGGGTTATTAATTTTAAAAATTACCAATTATTCTCAAGAAATAAGTTGGACAACCATTGCGATTTTTGCATTTGTATATTTAGTTTTAGCACTGCTAGAGTACTTTTTACCGATGTATACTACAAAAAAATACGGCGGAACGCGCTATGGAATCATAGGGCTTATCGTTGGAGCAATTATTGGAATTGCCTTTTCACCATTTGGTTTAGCCTCTTTGTTCATCATGCCGTTTTTAGGTGCCTTTGGTGGAGAGTACCTTTATAATCAAAACAAAGAAAATGCCATGCGTGCGGCGTGGGGTGCCTTTGTAGGGTTTGCACTAAATATCGGAGTTCATTTTGTATATAGTTTAGTATTAATTACTTATTCAATTTATGTAATATATTTTAATTAAAGAACTTTTTGTTGTAAACATAGAAAAAGTGGTTTTCGCAGAGAAAACCACTTTTTTATTATTTTTTAAATTTTAGATTTAAAGATATTTTGCTTTTAATCCAAATCGAAATAAGATAATTTTTTAAATTTATCGATACGATTTTGAATATCTAATTCATTGATTTCTAATAATCTTTGCACACCAAATTTCTCTACCGTAAACGAAGCCAAAGCACTTCCATAAATCACGGCGCGTTTCATATTCTCGAAAGAAAAATCTAGAGTATCGGCTAAATGTCCAGAAAATCCGCCTGCAAAAGTATCACCTGCACCTGTGGGGTCAAAGACTTCTTCCAGCGGCAAAGCTGGTGCAAAAAACACCTCATCTCCACCAAAAAGTAGTGCACCATGCTCTCCTTTTTTGATGATTAGAAACTTAGGTCCCATGGTCAAAATCTTATTGGCTGCTTTTTTTAAGCTATATTCTTCGCTCATTTGTCGAGCCTCTTCATCGTTGATGCTTAGTACATCTACGCGTTTCATCACAGCCATCAATTCGTCCCAAGTGCGATCCATCCAGTAGTTCATCGTGTCCATGATGATGAAAGGTCTGTTGTCTAATTGCTCAATGATTTCCATTTGCACTTTAGGGTGTAGATTTCCAAGCATCACTACCTCTGGCTTTTGGTAGGTTTCGGATAATTCTGGTTTAAAGTTTTCTAGCACATTTAGATCTGTGCGTAGTGTATCTCTAAAATTCATATCCATATGGTATTTTCCTGCCCAAAAGAAAGTTTTGCCTTCTGGAATTTTTTTAATTCCGTCTGTATTACAGTGGTTTTCTTTTAGAATGTTCAAATAATCGTCGGGGAAATCATCGCCTACTACAGATACAATGTTGGTTTGTACGCCAAGTTTTGAAGCTGCTAGCGAAATATAAGGAGCCGCTCCGCCCAAGATTTTACCAGATTTGCCAAAAGGGGTTTCTATTTCATCAAAAGCTACGGTACCTACGGATAATAAACTCATGTGTTTAAACTAAATTAAGCAATAAATTAGGTCGCAAATATAGTTTTTTTAATACTTTTAGCCAGCAAAAATTGTAATTTAAAAATCACGAATTTTCTAAGCTTTAATATTTTAACACAAAACATGCTTGTCGTTCATAAAACTTTTTATAGCTTTGCTCCAACTCTATGAAACAAAGTGTGCGACATATAATTAATTGTAATAAATTTAACATCTTTTTCTTGCATAGTTCAAGAAAAAGTGTAAACACACACACACACACACACACACACACAAGATAATCATACATACCTAGGTGTATTTTATCTTTCTGTACTTGCTTGTGCAAGTGCTTCCTTTTTTAATTTAAAATCTAAAAATATTGTTGCTAGTGGGGTGCTAGCTATGGTATATGATATAAAGCCAAAGTTCCGTTTAGGAGCTTTGGCTTTTTTGTTCTCTAGTTTAGCAAAAAGATTGTTTTGCAGTTTACAGAGCTGTAAAATACTTTTCTTCATATATTCTCGTGGAACGGGTTTCCTAGTAGATATTTTTTTTATACTTAATTTTTTATCTGCAAGGGTAAAGAAGTTATTATGTAATGTTCGTTATGTGAATAGCCGACAATCGTTTTTAAGTTATAGCCTTGCTGTGGCAAATCCCTACGCCACGGTAAGGCTTTTTTTAATGAAATAAGAAAATAAAGTGATAGAACATAAAATTTAATTTTTAAAAACATAAAAAAAATGCCAATACAATTTAAAGTAATTCAAAAAGGACAGCCTGGCGTAAAGGGCGGTGGAGAGAAAAAGTATTATGCCTCTCCTGTTTATGGAAAAGAAAAAAGCCTAGCAGGCTTAATTAAGGACATCGAGAAAATTAGTACCGTGAGTGGTGCCGACATCAGAGCCGTGGTGTATGCCTTGGTAGATGTGATGCAGTCATCATTGTCAGACGGGGAAATCGTTCGCTTAGGCGAATTGGGTAGTATGCGTGTAAATATCAGTAGCGAGGGAAAAGCAAAGGAAGAAGAGGTAACGCAAAACGCCATACGAGGGGCAAAGGTGATTTTTACTCCAGGCACAGATTTAAAGAAAATGCTGAATAATTTAAGTTATGAAAAAGTAAAAGTAGGGGAATAAAATTTCCTAGCGTGGAAAAAGAAAATCCCTAGCGTGGAAATTTTAATTTCCACGCTAGGAAAAATCTAAACTCTGAGTTCAAACAGAACAATCAAATAAAAAAAACATTAAAAACAAAAGTTTCATTTTAAAAACAAAAAAACGATGAAAAAAAGAATTTACAGATTGGGAGCTTTAGTTATGCTTACTGTGAGTGTGAGCATCTCAGCACAACAGAAGAAATCAACAGGTAGAGTGGGGATTAATATATCAGATCCACAGGCAACCTTAGACATCCAAGTATCCGAGGCAAATAAAGACTCTGATACCAACGAGGGGATTATTGCTCCGAAGCTAAGCAAGGAGCGTATTGCAAAGATAGCAGAGCCAGTAGAGGGTACCTTGGTATATGCTACAGATGCTACTTATAGCGGAGCGGAACCTAAAGTAGCAAAAATTGATGGTAAAGGCTACTACTATTTTGACGGTACCGAATGGGTAAAGAGTACTGGTAAAGGTAGCGGAGCGAATGATGGTTACTGGGCACAGAGAAATAACGGAGGGGTTACAGAAACTTATTTAAAACCTGCATTAGATAATGGAGATTTATTGACTTATAAAAGTGATAGAACACTTTATAAAAATCTAGGCAACTTTGATTTCACGAAGCACTATTGGGCAAATGGACTTAATGTAAATTTAGAAGGCGAAGTTCCAAACTTAGTAGCAATATCTAGTGATATTCTAAAAGAAAATTCTAAAATTGCTTCTGGAGACATTGTCAAAATGAATGACTTATTTTACTTTGCTACTAATATATATGAAATTAAGAATAGTCATACTATTAAAAGTCCAAGCAAACCAAAATCTTATGCAGGTAAGGAGTTTAGACTTTTTACAGATACTGATGTATCAGGAAATGTGAAAGAGCTAAGATCTTTAGTGGGATCTTCGACAGCTAATTTAAATAAAAAATTGGTATCTGTATCAGGTGTTGATGGTGTAGCAGAGGCTGGTACACGTCTTGGTACAACAACACCTAATGTTGAGGTTGTTTCTGGGGTTCGGGGAATTGCATCTTCATTTACAGGTTCAACTGTTAGAAATTTGACAGGTGTTGAGGGAATAGCTTTACCTTACAAATCGTCGAATACAACGATTTCTGGAATAAAGGGTATAGCTATGAGTGGTAATAAAGGAATGTATGATAAAATCGATGGAGGATCATATCCTGTGACTAAAATTGATGGAATATCAGGAGTTATAGCTCATGCAAGTATGCTTAGTAATGCGACATCCAAATTAGCTTTTGCAGTAGATTCAAAATTAGAATTTTTAGATAGATCAAAATCTGACTTAGCTTATGGATTAAGATCACATCTTAAATTTGGAAAAAATGTCAATATTAAAGATGTTAATGGAATAGAAATTTTTATAGAAGGAGGAGCTAATCCTGTTTCAATAGAAAATTTATTTGCTTTTAAGTATGTTAAACGAAATACCGAAAAGGCATTTAACCCTAAAAATATGTATGGATTATACTTAGAAGATATCTTGAACGGAAGTGTGAAAAACTACGCAATATATACAGGTTTAGGAAAAGTTCGTTTTGGGGACAATGTAGGTATTGGTGTAGATGCTCCAGAAGAAAAACTAGAAGTTGCCGGCAATGTAAAAGCAGAGTCTTTCTTAGGGGCAAACGGCGCAGGTATCTTCCCAGACTATGTGTTCGAGGACTATTACCAAGGCAATGCTACTACCAAAGCAGATTATAAATTTAAAAGCCTAAGCCAAGTAGAAGACTTCGTAAAACAAAACGGGCACTTGCCAGGTTATGCCTCTGCTAAAAAGATTAAGGAGCAAGGCTATGTAGATTTAATGGCTACCCAGCTTACCAATGTAGAGAAAATCGAGGAGCTATACCTACACAGCATAGAGCAAGACAAAGCCCTAAAGGCTAAAGAAGCTAAAATAGAAAAGCTAGAAACTAAAAATAAAGAGCTAGAAGAGCGTTTAGCAAAATTGGAGGCATTATTATTGTCTAAATAATTTAGAATAGAAATCTAAAGTTTGCCCACTATGGGCAAACTTAGATTTAACAAAAAAAGCAAGATAGAATGAGGCAAATAATAAATATACTGCTTCTAGTACCCTTAAGCCTATGGGCACAGCTCAAGCCAGGCAATCAGGAGCTAGAAGTATCAGGCAGAGCCTACCAAGTAAGCACGCCGAGCAATTATAGCTCAAGCCAAAGCTATCCTATTGTATTTGAGTTGCACTCCTTTGGGAAAGATAAGACACAGATGTATAACCAAAAGCTAATAGATGAATTGCAATATATTTCTGTGCGTCCCGAGGGAAAGAAAGTGCCCTTAGTAGGCAATATTTGGAACACTTGGAAAGAAACGAGCATAAGTGGCGCCGATGATGTGAGATACATTCAATCAGTTTATGATGATGTAAGGCAGAAGCTAGGCAACACCTTTAACGCAGAAAAAGTCTATGTATATGGCTTTAGCAATGGAGGAGCCATGGCAATGAAAATGCTAGAAGAAACAGATTTATTCAAAGGAGCAATTATCCGTTCGGTGAGTTTTCCCCAAGGGCATGTAATTCCACAAAGTGCGGCAAAAGTACCAATGATCTTTGTGCATGGCATGGCAGATGAAACAGTACCCTACCAAGGAGGAAAAGGAAAATATGGAGTAATAAGTCCAAATTTTGAAAGCATAAAAGAAACCGTAAAAAAATGGTCTTTGCACGATGGATTAAAACAACCCCCAATAGAGATAAAATACCTAAAGGGAAGTTCGCCCGCATCAGATAAAGATTTTTATTACACAGAGTATCATAATGCCCAAACTCCAATTTACTTTTACGCCATAGTAGGCGGAGAGCATGCTACAGATAGCCAATTCTCAAATAGCAATATGAGGAGAGCTTTGCTCAAGATGATGAAAGCACCCGAATGCTACGGAATTTATAAACAGGCTTGTGAATAAAAAAGCAGATTAAAAACAACAAATCCGATATTTAACAATGTGTATAAGTATCGGATTTTGTTTTTTACAGAAGTAATTAAACAAAGTGAGCCAATAACCACTGAAAAATAATTGATAACTTTGCCTTTTTCAATATTTAAAGTACAAAAAGTGTCGGCACTATACATTCACATTCCTTTTTGCAAGCAAAAATGCAATTATTGCAATTTTCATTTTTCTACTCTTTTAAAACAAAAAGAGCAAATGTTACAAGCCATAGCCCACGAAATGTTTTTGCGCCAAGCCGAAATCCAGTCGCCGCTGGAAAGCGTTTATTTTGGTGGCGGAACGCCTTCGATTTTAAATTTAGATGAAATCCATTTTTTATTTAATAAAATTAAATCACTTTTTGAGATAAAACCCGATGCCGAAATCACGCTTGAGGCTAATCCCGATGATTTAACACTTGAAAAAATACAAGCCCTTGCACAAACGCCAATTAATCGTTTAAGTATTGGCATTCAATCATTTTTTGATGCCGATTTACAATTTATGAATCGTGCGCACAGTGCCCACCAAGCCGAATCCTGCATTAAAAATGCTCAAAAATATGGTTTTGATAATTTAAGCATTGATTTGATTTATGGCACCCCCACCACAAGCGATGCAATGTGGCAGGAAAATGTAAATAAGGCCATTTCGCTCGGTGTTCCGCATATTTCTGCGTATGCACTCACGGTGGAACCCAACACGGCACTGAATCATAAAATCCAAAAAGGAACTTTGCCCAATGTAGATGAACAAAAACAGCAGAGGCAATATCAGTTCATGATTGAAACTTTAAGCCAAAATGGCTACGAACAATATGAGATTTCTAATTTTGCCAAAGACCAAATGTATGCTAAGCACAATTCCAGCTACTGGCTTGGGAAGAAGTATGTGGGCATTGGGCCTTCTGCGCATTCGTTTGACGGGAAATCGCGTGCTTGGAATGTGGCTAATAATTCAAAATATTTAGCCCAAATCTCTGAAAATAAACTCCCGCACGAAGTTGAAATTTTAAGCTCAAAAGATAGAATTAATGAGCTTACGATGATAGGTTTGCGTACGATTTTTGGTATTGATTTAAATGTTTTAAAAACTGAATTTTCCACCGATTTGTGGCAAGAATGGCAACGCCAAGCCGAAGTTTTTATCCAAGAAAAGAAACTGATTCAGCGGGAAAATAAAATTTTTCTGGCTCCAGAATATAGATTTTTTGCCGATGGTATCGCTTCTGAGTTGTTTATTCTGTAAATTTGCAGCATGAGCGACAATAGACCCATTGGCATTTTTGATTCGGGCGTGGGCGGACTCACCACTGCGCGCGAGATAAAAAATCTGTTTCCCAACGAGAGCATCATTTATTTTGGAGACTCTAAACACTTGCCCTACGGGAATAAATCAAAGGAAGTAATCATTCAATATAGCAAGGATATTACCCAGTTTTTGATTGATCAAAACTGCAAGGTAATCATCGTGGCGTGTAATACAGCTTCTTCCAATGCCTTGAAGGAAATTCAAGAAGTGGCGAGCCAAAACAATGTGCCTGTGCTAGATGTGATTACGCCCGTGGCAGAAAAAGCTGCATACGGATTTTATCAAAAAATGGGTGTAATTGCAACCAAAGCTACAGTGAACTCTGGCGTGTACAAAAAACGAATAAGAAAATTTAATAAGCATATCCAAGTGCAGGAACTGGCAACGCCGCTTTTGGTACCTGTGATAGAGGAAGATGTAATGCGTTCGGATATTTCTAAAGCTGTTTTGGCGCATTATCTTTCAAATAAAAAATTAAAAGATATAGACTCCATCATCTTAGGTTGCACGCACTATCCGCTGATTGAGCGCGAGATAGAAAACTATTTCCAAGGAACGGTGAAAGTGATCAATTCTCCGCTGATTGTGGCACATACGCTCAAAGAGATTTTAACCAAAAAAGGCATAGAAAACGAAATCAATGCCCAAGGTGAATATAGATTTTATGTATCCGACATCACTAAAAACTTTCAAAAATTAGCCAAAAAATTCTTTGGAAACAATATCAGCCTTGAATTGAAATTGTTGCATTAAAAGGCTTATTAAATTAATATTTAGAAAATAAAAAGCCCCAATCGCGGGGCTTTTCTTATAAGGAAAATGTGTGAAAATCATAATTTTATCTATTTTCTAAAACCACAAACGGGATTATCATTTCTTCCATGGAAATTCCGCCATGTTGATAAGTGTTTTTGTAATAATTCACAAAATGATTGTAGTTTTTGGGGAATGCAAGAAATGTATCGTTGGTGGCAAAAATGTATTTTGAAGTTACATTCACCTTGGGTAGATAATAATCTTCTGGTCTTTCTACCGCAAAAACATCACTCTCATTATACTGCAAATGCCTACCGAGTTTGTAGCGGAGATTTACGCTCGTTTCCTTGTCGCCCACCACTTGTGTTGGTTCTTTGACAAAGATCGTCCCGTGATCGGTAGTGATGATGAGTCGCATATCCTCTTGAGCGGCTAATTTTATGATTTCCAATAAGTAGCTGTGTTTAAACCAGTTTTTGGTAATGGCACGATAAGTTTTATCATCTCTAATCATTTCGCTCACCACACTATTGTCGGTTTTGGCATGCGAGAGAATATCAATAAAGTTATAAACAATTACCGTTAAATCATTGTTTTTAAACTTACTGAATTCATCTAAAACCTTTTTTTCAAAAGCAGAATTTAGGATTTTGTAGTATTTAGTTCGTAAATTTTTCAATCCTAAACGCCCTAAATTATCGGTTAAAAACTTAGGTTCAAAATCATTTTTATTCCCTTCTTCGTTATCATTTTTCCACTCGTTTGGAAATCTTTTTTCGATTTCAAGTGGCAACAATCCCGCAAAAAGTGCATTTCGTGCATATTGTGTAGAAGATGGCAAAATGCTGTAATACATTTTTTCTTCTAAATGATTGTAATACTGCTGAAAAAGTGGCTGAATCATTTTCCACTGGTCGTGGCGCAAGTTATCGATCACAAGCAGGAGTGTTTTTTTGTCGTCCTGCAAATACGGGCGCACATATTCTTTAATCAAAGTATGCGAAAGCGTAGGGCGATCTTCGCCATGTAGCCAGCCATGATAATTTTTCTCGATGTATTTGCAGAATTGTCGATTGGCGTCTTCTTTTTGCTGATTCAGGATTTCAAGCATTTGAGTATCGTCGATGTTTTCGAGCATAATTTCCCAATGCACCAATTTCTTGTACACATTTTCCCAATCCTCGAAATCGTGTGCATTCATGATTTCCATGGCAATGTTTCTAAACGCCATTTGGTAATCCACTACGGCTTTTTCGGTAATGAGTTTGGAGCCTTCTAGGATTTTCTTTAGGCTTAAAAGAATTTGATTAGGATTTACAGGTTTTATCAGATAATCTGCAATGTGCGAGCCTATGGCTTCTTCCATGATGTGCTCTTCCTCGTTTTTGGTAACCATGATGATGGGCAAATTCGGGCGAATTTCTTTGATTTTCTGAATTGCCTCTAGCCCAGACATTCCGGGCATATTCTCGTCGAGCAATAGGGCACTAAAGTTTTCTTCCTTTAGCAATTCTATGGCATCGGTTGCGTTATTTATTTTTGTAGTGGCGTAGCCTTTTTTTTCTAGAAAAATGAAATGAGATTTCAATAATTCTATTTCGTCGTCTACCCAGAGTATTTTTATAGCCATTTTATTATATATTTGTATTTTAAAACAATAAAATAATTTTTTTTGAAAAAAAGTAATAAACTTAAAATTTTCAACGACCCAATTTATGGATTTATTTCCATTCCCTACGAAATTATTTTTGATCTTATAGAGCATAAATACTTTCAACGCCTGCGTCGTATCAACCAAACGGGGCTCAGCTATTTTGTGTACCCAGGTTGCAATCACTCTCGTTTTCTGCACGCTATGGGTTGTTTGCAGCTCATGCAACGCGCCATCGAAACTTTAAGAATTAAAAATGTAAACATAAGCCAAGAGGAGGAACAGGCAGTGTACATTGCTATTCTTTTGCACGATGTGGGGCATGGTCCTTTTTCGCATGCGCTGGAATCTACCATAGTAGAGGGAGTGCACCATGAGGACATCTCTCTGATTCTGATGCAAAAACTTAACCAAGAATTTTCGGGCGAGTTGGATTTAGCCATTCAGATATTTAAAAAAGAATATCCCAGAAAATTTTTATCACAGCTCATCGCCAGTCAGCTAGATATTGATCGATTAGATTATCTCAAGCGAGATAGCTTCTTTTCGGGCGTGGAGGAAGGCAACATCAATTCAAACCGAATCATCTCTATGATGAATGTCTATAACGATGAATTGGTGATTGATACCAAGGGAATTTATTCGGTAGAAAAATTTCTGATTTCCAGAATGTTTATGTACTGGCAAGTGTATCTGCACAAGACATCTATGGCAGCAGAAACTTATCTTATCCAAGCTCTTCGCCGTGCCAAAGAGCTTACACTTCAAGGGGAAAAACTGCCTTGTAGTGCGGGGATAAATTATTTCTTAAACAGAAAGAAATCCTCTGTTTTTACGGAAGAAGATTTAGACCAATTTACTAAGCTTGACGATACCGACATTATGGCATCGCTCAAACTGTGGCAACAACATCCCGATTTGATTTTAAAAACCCTTTCTACATCAATCGTAGAACGCCGTTTGCCAAAAGCCGTTATCCGAAACGAGAAAATATCGGACGATGAAATCGCGCGTCGCCGTGAGAAATGTAACGAACTGATGGGGATAGATTGTGCCGATTATTTTGTGCATGCTACCAAGATGAAGGTTACGCCATACGATGCCGAGAAACACCCTATTTTGTTGTACAATAAAAACGGGAGCTGTGTGGATATTGCAAGGTCTGAAAAGCAAATTTTGACCAAACCACTCTACGACAAAACAGAGAAATACCACCTATGCTATTGGAATGTGGATAAGTTTAAAAAATTAACTAGATAAAGTTTTGTTATTTAAGGCAAAAGTACTGATATAGCTACTTAATCGAAAAAATGAACGAATTGCAACTAATTTTTATATAACAATGTTATAAGTTAAAAATTAATTTTTTACTTTTGCTTTATGGAGTTTAAAGCTGGACAAATAGCTGAATTTATAAATGGTAAAATTGTGGGAAATCCCGAGCGTGCGGTATCCCATTTTGCTAATATCGATACAGCTGGAGAGAAAGACCTTACTTTTTTAGGAAATCCTGCTTATGCACATTTTCTAAAAGATACCAAGGCGAGTGTTATCATTATTTCTAAAAACTTTGATTTTGAAGAGGTTGATAACAAGACATTTATTGTAGTTCCAGAAGCCTATGAGGCAATTATCCAGCTACTCACAATTTATGAGCAGTACAGAAATGCCAAATCTGGTAGAGAAAATCCGCACTTTATTTCGGAAACTGCACAAATCGGCGAAAATGAATACATAGGAGCCTTTGCCTACATTGGCGAAAATGTGAAAATCGGCGAAAATGTGAAAATTTATCCGCATGTATATGTGGGAGATAATGTTACGATAGGAGACAATACCGTCATCAACTCAGGCGTGAAGATTTACCACGAGTGTAAAATTGGCAAAAATTGCATTATCCATGCAGGTAGCATTATCGGTAGCGATGGTTTTGGATTTAAACCCAATGAAAAAGGAGAATTTACCAAAGTACCACAAATCGGTAATGTGGTGATAGAAAATGATGTAGAAATCGGAGCTTGTTGCACCATTGATAGAGGCACCATGGGTGCAACTATCATAAGACAAGGTACTAAGCTCGATAACCAAATCCAAGTGGCACACAATGTAGAAATCGGGAAACATAATGTCATAGCGTCCCAAACAGGCATCGCAGGATCTACCAAAATAGGAGATCACAACATGATTGGCGGGCAAGTGGGCATTGTGGGACACATCAAAATTGGAAACCAAAACCAAATCCAAGCACAGAGTGGTGTGAACAGAACGGTGAAAGATGGAGAAAAACTCTATGGCTCTCCAGCGATTGATGCACAGCAGTTTAGAAAATCATATGTGTACTTCAAGAAACTGAATCAAATCGTAGAAAAAATCAATCATTTAGAAAAAAAATAACATTAAGGAGAAATCGTCTTATGGCAGAAAATCAAAAAACCTTAGCATCAGAAGCAGTACTAGATGGCGTAGGATTACACACAGGCAAAAGTGTGACAATGAAGCTGAAACCCGCAGAGCCTAACACAGGTTTTGTATTCGTAAGGACAGATTTAGAAGGCAATCCAAGCATTGAGGCAGATGCCAATTATGTTACCTTTACCGAGCGAGGAACGATTTTAGAGAAAAAAGGCGTAAAAATCCACACCACAGAGCATATTTTGGCAGCACTTACGGGAATGGATCTAGACAATGTAATCATTGAGCTAAACAATGCCGAACCACCTATCATGGATGGATCTGCCAAATTCTTTGTAGAAGCCATAGAAAAGGCAGGTATCAAAGAACAAGATACACCAAGAGAATATTACGAAATCAAGGAAATTGTAACCTATTCAGATCCAGAAACAGGTTCGGAAATCACAGCAATACCTTCCGATAGATTTCAAATTACAACCATGGTAGATTTTGGTACAAAAGTTCTAGGCACCCAAAACGCTACCTTAAAAGATATTTCTAAATTTAAAACTGAAATTGCCAATGCGCGTACTTTCAGTTTTTTACATGAATTAGAACAATTGCTACACGCAGGGCTCATCAAAGGTGGAGACATCAACAATGCCATTGTGTATGTAGACAAAGAAATTACACCAGAAACCGAAGAAAAGTTGAAAGAAGCCTTTAACCAAGAAAGCGTTTCTATCAAACCAAACGGAATTTTGGACAACCTTACCCTTCATTATCCAAACGAAGCTGCTCGCCATAAATTACTAGATGTAATAGGCGATTTAACATTGGTAGGAAAAAAAATCAAAGGTAAAATCATTGCCACAAAACCAGGACATTTAATCAACACGCAATTTGCTAAAAAATTAAGCAAGCAAATCAAAATCGAACAACGCAAAAATATGCCAGAAATCGATTTGAATGCAGAGCCTGTGTACGACATCAATCAAATCATGGAATTGTTGCCACACCGTCCGCCGTTTTTATTGGTAGATAAAATCATGTCTATCGACGAGAAAACTGTAATCGGTGTGAAAAATGTGAGCATGAACGAGCCGTTTTTCGTAGGGCACTTCCCAGAAGAGCCTGTGATGCCAGGTGTGCTACAAGTAGAATCTATGGCACAAGCGGGTGGAATTTTGTTTTTGAGCAATGTTCCAGATCCTAAATCATATTCTACTTATTTTATGAAAATAGACAAAGTTAAATTCAAGAAAAAAGTAGTGCCAGGCGATGTTTTAATCATAAAATGCGAACTCACTCAGCCAATTCGTCGAGGAATTGTGAGCATGCAAGGAACAGGCTACACCAATGGCGAAATTGCGGTGGAAGCTGAAATGATGGCAAGATTAATTAAGAATAAAGAATAATAAAATGAATCAACCACTCGCATATATTCATCCCGATGCTATAATTGCAGAAAATGTAGTTGTAGAGCCGTTTACCACCATTTCAAAAGATGTTACCATAGGCGAAGGCACATGGATAGGCCCCAATGTTACCATAATGCAAGGGGCAAGAATTGGTAAAAATTGTAAAATTTTCCCTGGAGCAGTAATTTCTGCCGTGCCACAAGATTTAAAATACAAAGGCGAAAAAACAACGGTTGAAATCGGGGATAATACCGTAATCAGAGAATGTGTAACCATCAACAAAGGTACGGTAGACCGCATGAAAACCGTGGTGGGCAACAATTGTTTAATCATGGCATATTCCCACATTGCTCACGATTGCAAGGTAGGAGATAATTGCATTTTTTCTAACAATACAACCCTTGCAGGACATGTTACGGTAGATGATTATGTTACCATGGCGGGTATGACAGCGGTGCACCAATTCTGCCACATTGGTAAACACGCCTTTGTAACGGGCGGTTCCCTAGTGCGCAAAGATGTTCCGCCTTATGTGAAAGCTGCACGCGAGCCACTTTCTTACATGGGAATCAATTCGGTAGGATTGAGAAGAAGAAACTTTAGCTCAGAAAAAATCAGAGAAATTCAAGATATTTACCGTATTCTTTACCAAAAGAAATATAACAATACGCAAGCATTAAGCTTTATAGAAGCCGAGATGGAGGCAACTCCAGAACGCGACGAAATTTTGTCTT
This sequence comes from Ornithobacterium rhinotracheale DSM 15997, assembly GCF_000265465.1. NCBI lineage: Bacteria > Pseudomonadati > Bacteroidota > Flavobacteriia > Flavobacteriales > Weeksellaceae > Ornithobacterium > Ornithobacterium rhinotracheale. The sequence continues at coordinate 964,828 of NC_018016.1, read as the reverse complement.
TTGTAAGAGACTCTCAGCGAGGAATCATGAAAGGCTATAATCCAAATAATCTTTAATTCAATAAAAAAACGAAAATTATATATGGCAACAACATCAGATATCAGGAAAGGAATGTGTATCGAATGGAATAACGATACCTACAAAATCATTGAATTTTTGCATGTGAAACCAGGAAAAGGTCCTGCATTTGTGCGTACAAAATTAAAAAGTGTAACCAACGGAAAAGTATTAGATAATACATTTTCTGCAGGACACAAAATCGATGATGTGCGTGTAGAAACTAGAAAATACCAATATCTATACGATGACGAAAACGGGTTCCACTTTATGAACAATGATGACTATACACAAGTATATCTTAATAAGGATATGATTGAAAACCCAGAGTTCATGAAAAATGGAGAGGAGGTAACCATCATCTTCCGTGCGGACGATGAAACCCCACTTTCTGCCGAGCTTCCTGCAACTGTGATTATGGAAATCACACACACAGAGCCTGGTGTAAAAGGAGATACCGCTACCAATGCTACCAAACCAGCCACTACTGAAACAGGAGCAGAAATCCGTGTGCCACTTTTTATCCAAGAAGGAGACAAAGTAAAAATCAGCACCGAAGACGGATCTTACCAAGAGCGTATTAAAGAATAATTAATCGTATTTAGATTCAAAGAAGAACAGCGCAATTTTGCGCTGTTTTTTTGTGGATGAAAATTTGAACAAAATAGAAAACAAATTATTCTACCCAAAAAAAACTAAAAATTCATATTTTTGTGGTTCAAACTTATAAAAACCTAAAAAATGAAACCAGCCTTAGCCAAAGGAACCAGAGATTTTATGCCGCAGGAGGTGCAACGCAGACAATACATTATCCAGAAATTGCAAAAGAATTTCCAATTGTATGGTTTTGCGCCGATTGAGACACCTGCTTTTGAAAATCTCTCAACACTCACAGGAAAATACGGAGAAGAAGGAGACCGCTTGATTTTTAAAATTCTAAAATCAGGAGATTTTTTACAAAAACTAAAACCAGAAGACTTATCGGCAAATCCTAACACCGTGGCTCCCAAAATCTCGGACAAAGCCCTGCGTTATGATTTAACGGTGCCTTTTGCCCGTTTTGTAGTTCAGCACCAGAACGAGCTCAACTTCCCATTCAAGCGTTACCAGATTCAGCCTGTGTGGCGTGCCGATCGTCCGCAAAAAGGGCGTTTCAGAGAATTTTACCAGTGCGATGCAGATGTAGTAGGTAGCGAGTCGCTGTGGCAAGAAGTGGAACTTATTCAGTTGTATGATGCAGGATTTTCGGATTTAGGTTTAGAGGTAGAAATCCACCTAAACAACCGAAAGATTTTAAGCGGATTGGCAGAAGTGGCAAATATTTCTGAGCAATTGATTGATTTTACCGTAGCACTCGATAAGTTAGACAAAATCGGGAAAGCAGCTGTAGAAGAAGAAATGCTAAGCAAAGGAATTTCCGAAGAAGCCTTAAAAATCCTTTCGCCGATATTCGATATTTCGGGCGATTTTTCTGCACAATTGGAGCAATTAAAGCCTATTGTGGCTAATTCAGAAATTGGAATCAAAGGAATTGAGGAACTACAATTCATCAATGAGCAAGTACAGGCCTTAGGACTTAAAAAATCATCTTTAATCCTGAATTTAACCCTTGCGCGTGGTTTGGATTACTACACAGGAGCGATTTTGGAAGTAAAAGCCAAAGGCGTAGAAATGGGCTCCATTGGTGGTGGTGGAAGATACAACGACCTTACGGGAATTTTTGGACTAAAGAACATGCCGGGCGTGGGGGTATCGTTTGGTTTAGATAGAATTTATTTAGTGCTGGAAGAGCTAAACCTTTTTCCAGATTTTACCAGCGAAAGCCAGAAAATTTTATTTACTAACTTTGGCGAAAAAGAAGCACTCGCTGCAATGAAAGTGGTTCAAAAATTAAGAAATCAAGGCATTTACACCGAGCTTTATCCCGAGGCGTCTAAAATGAAAAAGCAATTTTCGTATGCCGACAAAGGAGCATTTACGCATGTTGCCATCATCGGGACAGAGGAGATGAACGAGGGCAAACTTTCGCTTAAGGATTTAAAAACAGGCGAGCAAGTAAGCATTTCGCAAGAAGAAATCCTTGAAAAATTCAAAGCTTAATTCAGTGAATGTAAAATTATATTTTAAGCCTTTTTCCTTTGAGAGAAAGGCTTTTTGATTATTGGAAATCAGCGATTTTTTTAGCTTAACAAACTTTAACGGCGATTGTGGAATATTATTTGTTAAAATATCAATGATTTTCACCAAATTTGGTACACTTTAAACGACACCGCTTAGATTATGGCTAAACAAGAATACACTATGCAAGAGATATCTGAATTGGTTCAAGCACAATCAGTTAAATTCGCTTCTTTGTCCAAAGAGCTTAAAAAAGTAATCTACGGACAAGATCGAATGGTAGAAAGCCTTTTGATTGGGTTGCTCTGTAACGGGCACATTTTGCTCGAGGGCGTGCCTGGTTTGGCTAAAACTTTAGCCATCAAAACCCTGTCAGACGCGGTACATGGAGCTTTTTCAAGAATCCAGTTTACGCCCGATTTGTTGCCGGCAGATGTCGTGGGAACTTTAATTTATAATGCCAAAGAAAACGATTTTGCGATTAAGAAAGGTCCTATTTTTGCCAATTTTGTGTTGGCAGACGAGATAAACCGAGCACCAGCTAAAGTGCAATCTGCTTTGCTCGAGGCGATGCAGGAAAAGCAAGTTACCATTGGAGATGAGACCTTTAGACTAGAAGAGCCATTCCTAGTGCTAGCCACGCAAAACCCCGTAGAACAGGAGGGAACATATCCGTTGCCAGAAGCTCAGATGGATCGTTTTATGCTTAAAACCATCATCACTTATCCAGATTATGAGTCTGAACGCCAGATAATGCGCCACAATATCAACAATACTTTCCCGAAAATTCAGCCCATGATGGAAAAACACGAATTGCTCCAAGCGCGAGAAGTGATTCAAAAAATCTACATGGACGAGAAAATCGAACAATACATTCTAGACATTGTAGCCTGTTCGCGCTATCCGCAAGATTTTCAATTACCTGAATTAAAGGATTATATCCAATTCGGAACCTCGCCGCGTGGTAGCATCAACATGGCAAAAGCCGCTCGTGCCCATGCATTCTTAAAAGGCAGAGCCTATGTAGTGCCAGAAGATGTGCGTGCCGTGGTGAAAGATGTTTTGCGCCACCGTATCGGAATCACTTACGAAGCCGAGGCAGAAAACATTAATTCAGACATGATTATAGATAAAATTGTAAATAAAATTCCATTGCCTTAAAAAAGAAAGACTAGCGTGGACGCCAAAGAATTAATCAAAAAGGTTCGTAGAATAGAAATTAAATTTAGGAGAGCCAGCAATCACTTGTTTATGGGCGAGTATCACAGCTCGTTCAAGGGGCGAGGCATGATTTTTTCGGAGGTGCGTCCGTATCAATTTGGCGATGATGTTCGCAATATTGATTGGAACAAAACGGCACATTTCAACGAGCCGTATGTAAAGATTTTTGAAGAAGAAAGAGAACTTTCCTTAATGCTTGTGGTAGACATCAGTGGATCCAATCAGTTTGGGACACGCAAGCAATCCAAGAAAGATACCATGGCTGAAATTTGTGCAACTTTGGCATTTTCGGCACTTTCAAACAACGACAAAGTGGGGCTTTTGCTCTTTAGCGATGAGGTAGAATTATACTATCCGCCCAAGAAAGGAAAACACAATGTGCTGAAAATCATCCGAGCCTTGGTAGAATACGAGCCCAAAAGCACTAAAACCAATATTTGCAACGCGTTGGATTTTTTAATTAAAACCCAAAAGCGAAAATCTTTGGTATTTTTAATTTCGGATTTTAACGATGATTGTTACCAGAAGAGCATTCAAGTTTTAGCCAAAAAACATGAATTAACGGGAATTCGTGTCTACGATGAGAAAGAAGAAGAACTTCCCGACATTGGTTGGGTGCACATGCACGATATAGAAACAGGTGCCGAAAAATATGTAAATACTTCTTCTAAAAAAGTGCGAATTCAGTACGCAGAAAATGCTAAAAAGCACCGAAATCAGTTTTTTTCAAGTTTAAAGAATGCAGGGGCGGGTATCATAGAAGTGGCTACCGAGTCCGACTACAACCGAGCTTTGCTTAATTATTTTAAAAGCCATAAAAACCGATAAAAAACCATGAAAAATAGGATTTTACATATCATCGTTTGTCTTTTGGCTTTTCCAGTTTGGGCACAGGTTTACACCCAATTGTCGCCCGATAGAATTTTAATCGGGGACACAGCAAGTTTACAAATTGAATTTAAAACCCCGAGCGATGCCAAAGTGGAATTGCCGATGCTTGGCGATTCGCTTGGAAAATATTTAGAAATCGTCAATAAAAAAATTGATTCGGTGCGAGAGGGTAATCAAAAAAAATACAAACAAATAATTACGCTCACGGGCTTTGAAGAAGGCAATTTTTTGGTTAAATCCTTGCCTTATGTAATAAATGGCAAAACAGTACTTTCAGACACGCGAGAACTCGGTGTGGAAATGCCCGCTATTGATACCACTTTGCAAAAAATGTATCCCATAAAAACGATTATGCCAGAGCATATTTCGTGGTGGGATCGTAACAAAAAATACCTTTGGTATATGATTGTGGGTGGCATTATGCTCATCGCACTTTTGATTGTTGCTTTTTTGTATTTAAAGGAGCTACGCCGCAAGCGATACATCAGCACACCGCTTTTGCCACCGTATGAGGAAGCTTTGCAGAATTTAAAGAAATTAGATGCTTTAGGATTATTAGAAAAACAAGAATTTAATCAATATTATACTGATTTAAGTTTCATTGTGCGTCGTTATTTTTCGCGCCGATTCGAGTTTCCTGCCCAAGCTTTGCTTAGCACGGATTTGCCCGATTATATGAAAAACAAAGAATTTTTAACCCAAGAAGAAAGTGCCGAATTATACAATTTCTTGACCGATGCCGACCGCGTGAAATACGCCAAAGCAACTTTAAGTCCAGAAAAAAATGCATTTTACAGAGATTGGGCAGAAAAAATTATTGAAAAAACAAAACCTTTGGTCGAGGAAGTAAAAGACCATATTTAAAAAAATGAGCCATATAGAATTTGCAAATCCTTGGTTTTTATTACTTTTAGCATTGGTTCCGCTGATGCTACTAGTACGCTTGTTGCATCGAAAAAAGCAAAATCAAGCATTGCAAATGCCAAGTCTATCGGCATTTCGTTCGGGCGATTCTTGGTATCGATGGATGCAGCCCGCCTTGTATGCTTTGCGACTTTTAGCCATAAGTTTATTAATCATCGCTTTGGCTCGTCCGCGCAAGATAGAAATCAGCACACATGTGCGTTCCGACGAAGGGGTAGATATTATGATGGTGGTAGATGTCTCGCTGAGTATGCTTGCGCGAGATTTAAAACCAACGCGTCTAGACGCGCTGAAATCCGTGGCAGAAGATTTTGTGAAAAAACGCCAAACCGATAGAATTGGTGTGGTGATTTATTCAGGAAGTGCGGTAAATACTGTGCCACTCACGACAGATAAATCGGTGCTGGTGCAAGCGGTGAAAGATTTAGACAATGATGACAATTTGATTCCAGGTACGGCAATAGGAGTGGGCTTGGCAACAGCGATTAATCATTTGGAGCATTCCCAAGCCAAAAGCAAAGTCGTTTTGCTCATTACCGATGGGGGCGAAGATGTGAACTATTATGACTCTAATGCAGTTTACATAAGTCCGCAAGAAGCGACCAAAATTGCCAAAGAAAAAGGAATTAAAGTCTATACCATTGGGATTGGGACTACCGATTATGTTTTGCCGCCGATTGGTGCAGAAAACATTCCGCAGAGCAAATTAAAATTAGACGAGAATTTGCTAAAATACATTGCCAATAATGCTAATGGTTTGTATTTTAGAGCTACCGACAATGAGCGACTTAAAGCCATTTACGAAGAAATTAATCAATTAGAGAAATCAAAAATCAACGAAACTAAATATTACGACTACACCGAATATTATCGTGCATTTGTCGTGTGGGCATTTATTTTGCTGTGTATAGAAATCCTTTGTAGAACTTTAATTTTTAAACAATTGACAGAATGAGTTTTAGCACTCCCGCATATGGTATGCTTTTTATAGCCGTGGTACTTGCCGCTTACTTTTTGTGGCGTTTGTGGCAATGGCGTAAGCGTGCGTTGCGCTCCTTTGCCGATCCGCATTTGGTACCGCAATTGTTGAAAGGGCAAAGTTCTAGATTTTTACAAATTAAAAATATTTTCTTGCTTTTAGCCCTGTTTTTTATGACGATTGCCTTGATGGGGCCACAATGGGGCGAGGAAGAACAAAAACTTAAACGAGAAGGCATAGATTTGGTTTTTGCGCTGGATTTGTCCAATAGCATGAACGCCGAAGACATTGCACCTTCGAGAATAGATAAGGCTAAAAAATTTATCCACAGTTTTCTGAATCAATTAGGGGGCGATCGTGTGGGTTTGGTTGTTTTTGCAGGAGAGGCATATGCTATGTCTCCGCTCACTACCGATTATACATCGCTTAATTCTTCGGTTTCGGCATTGGATACAGATTTACTTTGGAACCAAGGGACTAATTTCTCGGCTGCGATAGATAAATCATTGCAAATTTTAGGTAAAAACCCAGAGACTTCCAAAGCCATTATTTTGATTTCTGATGGCGAAGACCACGAAGAAGGCATCTCAGATGCCATAGAAAAAGCTAAAGAACAACACACCGAGATTTTTACTATGGGAATAGGTGGCGATAGTCCTGTGCCAATCCCAATGTATGATTCTTATGGCGCGATGGAATACAAAACAGATGATAATGGGAAAACCGTTTTGTCAAGTTTTCATGGCGAGGAGTTGCGTAAAATTGCCGAAAAATCACAAGGAGCTTACATTAAAATTGAAAGTGTGAACCAAGCGATTAAAAAGCTAAATGCCGCTTTGAGCGACTTGGAGAAGAAATCATCGACAGAGATTTCGAGCAGAAATAAAAAACAACAATTTCAATATTTTGTAGCATTATCGCTTTTATTTTTATTTATATATACTTTAACACCGACTAAATGGGGAAAAGATTAAATTTGTGGTAACGAGAATGAAGATATTTACGCCCTTAGTGCTGAAGAAAATCCTTTTTTTAAGCCTTGTAATCTGCCTGCATTTTTCTTTTGCACAAACTTTACAAGAGAGGGAAGCTATCGCTAAAGGAAATAGGTTTTACGAAGACAAAAATTACGAATCGGCAATTGTAGAATATTCTAAAGTGCTCATTTCTAATGCAAATAATGTAAAAGCTAATTTTAATTTAGGCGATGCATATTACCAGACCAAGCAATATCAAAAGGCTGTAACACATTTTCAAAAAGCTGCAGATTATAGCTCCAGTGCTAAAGACAAAGTTGCCTCATATCATAATTTAGGCAATAGCTACATGCAGCAGAAAAATTATGACCAAGCGATAAAATCGTATAAAAAAGCACTCCGCATCGATCCTAAAGCAGATGCCACACGATACAATTTAGCTTTAGCCATAAAACTGAAAAGTAAGAATAAAAATACCAATCCAAAGGACTTGCTCAAGCCTTCGGAATTTGCTAAAAAAATTAAAGCTCAAGCCGATGCTTTAGCCGAAAAAGGCTTATTTAATCAAGCTTTGCAGTTGATGCAGGGAGCCATGGCAAAAGATTCAACCGTTAAACATTTCGAAAATTACATCAACAAATTGCAAGAAATCACTATATTAGACAGCTTAAAGTAATGCAGCTATGAAAAGAATACTCAGTTTGCTCGTTTTTTTATCATTTGTTTGGGGCTATGCCCAGACAAGCGAGGAGTATTTTGTATCATCGGCAAACCTTTTTTTGCAGAATAAAAATAGTGAGGCACTGAGCCGCGTTACCGAAGGGCTAGAGAAGTTTCCAGATAGCAAGAAACTGCAAGCTTTAAAACAAAAATTAGAGCAACAACAAAAAGACGACAAAGAACAGCAGGAAAATCCTGATAAAGACCAACAGCAGAAAAAAGATAATCCAGAAAAAGATAAAGGCGACCAAAAAGGTGAAAACAATGGCGAGCAAGGCAAAGGACAAAACGACCAAATGCCGCAAGCTCCAGAACAGGAAGAAAAGCCCAATGGTAGCCCACAGGATTTTTTGGAAAAAGAAAGACAAGCTAATCGCTTAAAAGCTCTACAAGAGCAGGAGAAAATGACTAAAAGAAGAATGATGATGGGCGAAAGTAGAGCCAAAGCGGGCAGAAAGTCTAAAGACTGGTAGATTATTATGAGAATAGAAAAATATCTCTTTGCACTGTTTAGTTTACTGAGCTGTTTCGGCTACGGTCAGTATTCCTTTACGGCAGTTCCCAACAAGGATCGCGTGCAAGAAGGAGAGGATTTTGAGCTAAATTTTATCGTAACGCTGGGAGATAATGCCGATGTGGGAAGCATAAAATACCCTTCGTTCAATGGCTTAAAAATGATAGGTCGCCGACAAGGGCAACAAATCAATATTATCAACGGAGAAAAAACGATTCAGCATATCGAGACCATTCTTTTGCGAGCCGAGAAAAAAGGTAAAATCAAAATAGGTCGTGCTTCGATAAAGATCAATCATCGTCTTTATGAAACTTCGCCCGTGCAAATCATGGTGACCGATGCTCCGCGCGTGACGCAACGAAATAATTACGGCAATCAATTGGTGTTTTTGGATTTAGATTTATCTCAACATTCAGTTTTTCCCAACGAGCCTATTTATGCTACGCTTAAGCTCTATGCCAAATCTTTTGAGGCTCTGCGTAGGCGATCAGATGTAGGAGCTCCGATTCTGGATAACTTTGAGGTAAAGCAAATCAATTTGCCAAACAATGATTATCGCGACATTAAACAAGAAGTGTTCAACAACCAGATTTATGTGTCTGAAGTTGTAGGAAAATATTTACTTCTACCTCAAAAAACGGGCACTTTAGAAATTCGTCCATTTTTAATTCATGTAGCGATTCCAATCGATCTTTTTGACGAAAAAATCGTGGAATTATACTCGCCAGAAAAAAGCATAGAAGTAAAAAGTTTACCCGCCAATGCACCTAAAACCTTCAATGGAGCGGTAGGAAATTTTGTTTTGAAAACTTATGTGCAGAAAAAGAATTTAAGACAGAATAAAGCCTTTGAAATCGAGGTAGAGCTTGAGGGCGAAGGAAGTTTTTCTACCATAAATCTTCCAAAACTTAAACTAAACAAAGAACTAGAAGTATACCCACCACGCCGTAGAGAGGCATTTAAGCCACTTAACGGAACCGAAAAAGGAAAAATAGTGGATAGCTATGTCGTGGTGCCACAATACGGAGGAACTTATGATATTCCATCGGTGGAGTTTGCTTATTTTGATTTAGATAAAAAGAAATATGTTACCTTGCATTCCAACGCAGAGCAGGTGCAGGTAGAGGGAGAACCCAATGAAAATATAAATTTGGAGGATTCTCTGGCTATGGCAGTGCCTGTGGATAGTATCGCAACATTGGATACGCCACGAGAGGCAATGCGAAGCAATTCACCAAGACTTGAGCAATCGTCTCAAAATTCGTTAGAGGACGCTGCTCACGAAGTAGAAAATAAGGAAGCTGCCAGCTGGTGGCCATGGGCTGTGGGTTTAGGTTCTATAATCTTAATAATACCATTGTTCTTCTTATTCTTTAGAAAGAAAAAAGAAATAGAGCAAGAAGAGAAACCAATCATCACGGCAAAAGATATTAAAAACGATTGGAACAATGTAACGGCAAATCACACGGGTGAGGAGTTTTACCGTGAGACTGAACGCATTTTGCAAGAAATAGTTCAGCTGTATAGTCAAGACCCAAGTACTAAGTCTGAAGACGAAGCGATAGCCATTTTAAAAATGCATAAAAACGACGATTTTGCTATGACTTGGCAAGCCCTACATCAAAAAGTGCAAATGGCACAATACGCTGGAATCAACGAAGAACACCAACGCGAAATTGCGGTAGCATGTAGTGATTTAATCAAAAATATATAAAAATCGAATTTTGTATGAAAAAGAAATATGTAGCACTCATTTTTTTAATCTTCTTTTTAGCCGCATTAATCTTCAATATTGTGTTGTATAATACGCAGTTTGGATTTTTCTCGGCAGAGAACCTTTCTGCCATCATTGGCGGAGGCGCTAGCATCTGCGGCTTTATTTTGAGTTTAGCGATGTTGAGGTTTTATCAGATTAAAGACAAATTAGATAATTAGTAAAGAATCAAAAGGAACTATTCAACAAGCACTTTGTTAAATAGTCTTTTTTGTATCTAAAAAAACAACTTATTCGATGGGTGCGCCCGCCAGTTTATACGCGGGCGTTCGCGTCAGTCTGCGGGAACGCCTCCGTCAAGTTATGCGAACGCCCCCGTGCGATCACGGGGGCGTTCGCATTTGAACACGGGAGCGTTCGCATCGCAAGATGGGAACGCTCCCGTGTGTAGAGATGCTTGCTTTTGGCATAAATTTATTGATTAAATTCGTTTTTTTTCGGAACGAATTTTAGCGTAAATCTTTCACAATTTTCTTGAGAATATCGATTTTCTCCCAATGGATTTCGGCAAGGAGGTTCCAAATGCCATCTTCGCTCAATACGGCAGAATACACATCTTTATTCGCAGGATTCTGCACATCTTTTAAATATTGATTTCCGTAATATTCATCGAGCAGAGCTATGTTTTTTGCAATGCGATCCATAGCTTGATTAAAGTCTTGCAACACTTTTAAATCCTCTTCGCAGGCTTCCATGCGTTTTTCGGCTTCCTTAAGCGATATTTCTTTCATGGCTTTCTATTTTTAATTAAAGTTTAAAGATAAAAAAATACGCCCAAAAAGTGAACGTATTTCCTATTTAATTAAACTAATTTTTTTGGATTAAAGCAAAACGATTGGTTGGTCGCTTTCTACCACTTTTCCGATTTCGTAAGCTTCTTCGCCCAAAGATTTCAAGGATTTGATAACGGCTTCGGCTTGGTCTGGCGAAACGGCAAGTACCATTCCCACACCCATGTTGAAGGTTCCAAACATTTCGTCTTCTGCGATGTTGGCTCTCTTTTGTAATTCTTGCATGATGGCAGGGACTTTAATGCTTGATTTTTGAATTTCTACGCCCAAACCTTTAGGCAAAATTCTCGGTACATTTTCAATTAATCCACCACCTGTGATATGTGCAATCCCGTTGATTGTGTGTTTTTCAAGCAAAGAATTAATGGTAGCTCCATATAATTTGGTTGGGACTAAAAGCGTTTCGTACAAAGGTTTTCCGTTCCATTCTTCGTTGAAATCGGTAAAAACTTTTCTTATTAAAGAAAAACCATTGCTATGGAACCCGCTTGATGGCAATGCGATTAAAACATCATTTGCCTTGATTTTAGACCCGTCGATGATTTCGTCTTTCTCTACCACGCCCACGCAGAATCCTGCTACATCATAATCCCCGATTTCGTACATGCCCGGCATTTCAGCAGTTTCTCCACCGATGAGCGAGCAATTGGTTTCTTTACAAGCTTTTACGATGCCACCCACGATTTCGGCGGCTACATTGCTGTCTAGTTTTCCGCAAGCGAGGTAATCCAAGAAGAACAAAGGTTTGGCGCCGTGGCACAAAATATCGTTGGCACACATGGCAAAACAATCAATCCCTACGGTGTCGTATTTCTTAACATCTAGTGCGATGCGAAGTTTAGTCCCCACGCCGTCGGCTCCACTTACCAAAACGGGATTTTTGTAGTTTCCAAGTTCGTAGAATGCACCAAAGGAGCCAATCCCATTTAATACATTGGGAGTGTGTGTTTGGGCTACTGCATCTTTGATTTTGTGTACCGTTTGGTATCCTTCTTCTTTGTTTACGCCAGCGTCTTTGTAAGATGTGCTCATGTTTTTAGTTTTAATAAATTATGCAAGGGCTTTTTTAAGTCTGTCATACACTTCAAGATAAGCTTCTGTTACTTCTCCAAGATCTCTACGGAAGCGGTCTTTGTCTAATTTCTTAAGCGTATCTTTGTCCCAAAGGCGGCAAGTATCCGGGCTGATTTCGTCTGCCAATACGATTTTGCCTTCAGATGTTTTGCCAAATTCAATTTTGAAATCGGCTAAAATTAAATTCGCTTTTAGGAATAATTCTTTTAATAATTCGTTGATTTTATCGGTTAAAGCATACAATTCGTCCAAATCTTCGCGTGTAGCTACACCTAATAAAATTGCGTGATAATCGTTGATAAGCGGGTCGCCTAATTCATCTTTTTTATAGCATAAATCAAAAACGGTAATTGGGCATTTTCCGCCTTCTTCCAAGCCAAGGCGTTGTGCCATGCTTCCTGCCACATAGTTTCTTACTACGACTTCGATAGGCAGAATTTTCACTTTGGTTACCAATTGCTCTCTGTCGTTTAGAGTTTCGATGTAGTGCGTAGGAATCCCTTTTTCGGCTAAATATTTATAAATAAGCGTTGTGATTTTATTATTCATTTCGCCTTTAGACTCCACGGTTCCTTTTTTCTGAGCGTTGAAAGCCGTAGCGTCGTCTTTATAGTGAACAATGACTTGGTTAGGGTTTTTAGTAGCGTAAATTTGTTTCGCTTTCCCCTCGTATAAGAAATCTTTTTTTTCCATTTTTTTGATTGATTTTTATTGCGTTGGATTTTTTAGTTTTAAATTTTAATAAGCTCTTTCTTTATTTCCTTCATAATAATTGATGAAAGCCTTGTTTGCCACACGGTTTCCGCCTGGGGTAGGGTAGTTTCCTGTGAAATACCAGTCACCCAAGTTTTTAGGGCAAGCTTTGTGCAGATTTTCCACCGATTGGAAGATGATTTTCACCTCGGCATTGATGTCATCAGTCGTAAGTAATTCTGCAATTTTGTTTGAAATCTCCTCGTCGGTAAACGGAGCGTAGAATTCTTTTACATAATTGGTAACTTCCTTGTCTGGCTTGCCCACCTCGGATTTGCATTTTTGGTATATTTCTGTAATAAGATGCTCGGTGCCGCGTTCTCTGTGCAAGGCTTCTGCCGCCACAAAAGCGATTAAGTTTTCAAGGCGAGCCATATCAATCCCGTAGCAATCTGGATAACGGATTTGTGGTGCCGATGAAACTACCACAATACGCTTAGGGTGCACTCTGTCTAAAATTCGAATAATACTGTTTTTAAGCGTGGTTCCGCGCACGATACTATCATCTATGATGACTAAATTATCCGTAGGTTTCACCACCCCATAAGTAACATCGTAGACATGTGCCACCATATCATCGCGTGCATTATCTTGTGTAATGAATGTACGCAGTTTGGCATCTTTAATGGCGATTTTTTCTGAGCGTAATTTAGTAGAAAGAATTTCCTTGATTCGTTTATCAGTAATGTCTTCTTTCTCCTGCATAATCATTTGGGTTTTCTCGTGATTAAGCTCGTCGTTGGCGGCTTCTACGAGTCCAAAATATGATGCTTCTGCCGTGTTTGGAATATAAGAAAATACCGTGTTGTGAATATCTCCGTCTATGGCCTCCATCACTTGATCAATGAGCAATCTGCCTAAATCTTTTCTTTCTTCGTAAATCTCGGCGTCGCTACCACGAGAGAAATAAATACGCTCAAACGAACAAGATTTTCTTTCCAGTGGCTCAAGAATTTGTCTGAATTTTACTTCGCCATAATGTTTAATAATGATGGCTTCTCCAGGGTTTAATTCTTTAACATGATTAAAACTTACATTAAACACTGTTTGAATCACTGGGCGTTCAGAAGCTACAATAGCGATTTCGTCGTCTACATAATAATACGCAGGGCGAATTCCTGCTGGGTCTCGCAATACAAATGCATCGCCGTGCCCAAAAAGCCCTGCCATGGCATAACCACCGTCCCAGTTTTTGGCCGAACGCGCCAAGATTTTTGAAACCTTGATGCGGTTTTCTATCTCGGCAGAGGCTTCGCGTTTGGTGTAGCCTTCTTTCTTAAGTTCGTAATATAATTCGTTGACTTGCTCATCTAGGAAGTGCCCGATTTTCTCCATCACCGTAACGGTATCGGCCTTGGCCTTAGGGTGCTGCCCCAAGTCGATGAGGTTTTGAAACTGCTCATCCACATTCGTTAAGTTAAAGTTACCAGCCACTAGGAGATTGCGCGTTTTCCAATTATTTTGCCTCAAAAAAGGGTGCACTGCCTCAATGCTATTCTCGCCATAAGTTCCATAACGCACATGCCCTAAAAACACTTCGCCTATGTATGGAGCTACTTTTTTAAGCATTTCCATATCGTGAATGGCTTCTGGATTCTCCTCGATACGGCGAGCGATACTCTCATTTACTTGCGTAAAGACATCTTTTATAGGGCTGTCGCTATTAGATCTGGCTCGGCTTATGTATCTTTCGCCAGGTTGCATACCTAATTTAATACTCGCTAGACCCGCCCCATCTTGTCCGCGGTTGTGCTGTTTTTCCAGCATTAGGTACATTTTATCTACGCCGTAGAAGGCGTTTCCGTATTTTTCTTTGTAATAGGAAAGGGGTTTTAGAAGGCGTAAAAGTGCGATACCACACTCGTGCTTGATTGCATCACTCATTATTTCTGCTTATGGTTTAGGGTTGAAAATTACCTTATAAACATTAAGACACAAAATTCGTAAAAAAAAATGATTTAAGCGGAAATTATATTTTTATTTTTCGTGGAAGTTATCAAAAAACTTTTGAACAAGAATTTTGAATAGAAAAATTTATAAGCTTGGGGTGATTTGAAATTTTAAGCCTGAAAAAAATATCAAAAAACGCATTTTAGCCCTATTTTTTATGAGATTTAGCATATAAAGCCTTTTAGAACGCTAATTTTAGCATAAAAAATTAGATATGAGTAAAAAAAACACTAACTTTGCTTATCAATCTTATAACTAGAAAAAATACAATATTTTATGCAGAAAAAAGTAGTAACTTTTGGTGAAGTAATGCTGCGTTTGGCTACCCCAGGGTATCAGCGTTTCATTCAATCTAGTAGCTTGAATGCCACTTTTGGTGGAGGTGAGGCTAATGTTGCGGTTTCGCTTGCAAATTATGGAATTCCAGTGGAATTTGTAACTCAATTGCCTAAAAACGACATCGCTGAATGGTGTATTTCTGATTTAAGAAAATACAAAGTAGGTACTGAAAACATTTTAAGAGGTGGAGACCGTGTAGGGATCTATTTCTTGGAAACTGGTGCTGTAGCTCGTCCTTCAAAAGTTGTGTATGATCGTGCAAACTCTGCCATTGCAGAAATTAAGCCTGGTATGATCAACTGGAGAGAGGTGTTTAAAGATGCTCAGTGGTTCCACTGGACAGGTATTACTCCAGCACTTTCTCAAGGTGCAGCAGATACTTGTTTAGAGGCTATTAAAGTAGCAAACGAAATGGGAGTTACTGTTTCTTGTGACTTAAACTACCGTAAAAACCTTTGGAAATATGGTAAAAAAGCTTCTGAAATTATGCCAGCTTTAGTAGAAGGTTGCGACATCATTTTAGGAAACGAGGAAGATGCTGAGAAAGTATTTGGAATCAAACCAGAAGGTTTTGAAGTAGAACACACTGGTGGTGAAGTAAACGCAGCAGAATTTGAATCAGTTTGTCAACAATTGATGCAAAAATTCCCAAGAGCTAAAAAAGTAATCATCACACTTCGTGGATCTATCAACGCAAACCACAACACTTGGGGTGGATGTTTATATTCAGATAAATTATACCAATCTCGTAGATACGACATCACTCACATCGTAGATAGAGTAGGTGGTGGAGATTCATTTATGGGAGGTTTGATCTACGGATTGCTTACTTACCCACAAGATGATCAAAAAGCATTAGACTTTGCAGTGGCTGCATCTTGCTTGAAACACACTGTGTACGGAGACTATAACTTAGTAACTGTTGCCGAGGTTGAAAACCTAATGGGTGGAGACGGTTCTGGTCGTGTTGTAAGATAATTTTTGAAACACCACAACATAGAACTTATATAATATAAAAGCCTCACAATTTTGTGAGGCTTTTACTTTTTTTGATTAATTTAATTTCTAAAATTTTACTTTTCCAGATTCGCTTCCTTTTTTAGTAACAATAGATTCACGCTTATTGTTTACATCAAAGTTTATAAAGTTCTGCTGATCTGCAAATTCGTTTACAAGCATCGCGTTTCGGATTTCGATGGTCGAAACATTTGAAACATTTGGCACTTCGAAATAAAGTCTTGTAGCCTTAGGAGAAGTTTGTGCTTGTGCGTAATTATAATTTACTCTATTTCCGTTGATTTTTACAATAAAATTGCTTCTTAAGTATCTTTCTACTGCGGTGTTGAATTTAGCTTCGTTTTCAATCCCTACGCCAATGGCTTTAACTAAATCCTCTGTTACAAATTTAGAGCTAAAAGTCATAGAAGTGCTTCCTGGATTAAACTCTACCTTCGTCGTTGAGGTGTGAAAATCATTTAGCGTGGTAAATGCCGAAATTAATACAGCTACCAAGGCTAATAACATCACGCGCATTCCTTTCAATTTTTTCATCATTATCAATTTAGTCGTTAAATAGTAAACAAACTCAATGCCATTTAACCGCTGTGGTGTTTATTTAACAAATCTTACCGAGTTTTTAGCCCAACCAAGCTGTCCATGGAATCATGTAGAAACAGATACAAGCAAGTGCAATAAAGGCTAGGGTAGTCCCCTTTATCATTGGCGACTTTTTGAGCTTAGCATTGGCAATTGTGATTAAAATTACGGCAGTGAACATCATAAAAGGATGTTCTATCGTATAAAGTCTGTTTGGTGATTGCATTGCAACGCCGCTTTCCCATGCACCTTGCACGATGGGAGAAACCATGTACAATATAATTCCTACCAAAAACTGAATGTGGAAGGAAATAAGCGTGTACAATGAGATTTTTTTCAAACCTAGACTAATTGGTTTTTTGTTCAAAAAAAATAGAATACTTGTGATAAGTAAACATAAACTTCCTAGCACAACAACAAATGCCCAGTAGCTGTGGAAAGTTTTCAAAATGGGATAAAGTGAATTCATAAATGGTTAAAATTTCAATTTTGGCAAATATATAGTTTTTTGCGGAGATAAAAAAAGAGGAGTCTTTTATAAAAACTCCTCTTCAACATCATGAAAGTTTAGGTTAATAACCTTTGTTTTGTTCAATGTTTGGGTTGTTGTTTCTATCCCATCTTGGAATTGGGAAAGCTAATTTAAAATCTCCAGCAGGAACTTTTCTACTTTCAATACCAAGCCCATTTCTAGTAAGGGTAGTAAATCTCATTCCTTCGAAAAGAAATTCTTTTCTCCACTCTTTGATTAAAATATCTTGAGATAAATCTGTAAGTTTTTTAGCGTTACGATTTGCGCAAATTTCATTATTTATCAGATCAATAGCTTCTTGCTTTTGATTTTTGTAATAAAGAGCTTCTGCTTTGTCAAGAATTATTTCTTCGTATCTGAATAAAGGTAAAGAGTAAACAGACGGAGCTGTTCTAGGATATTTTCCATAGATTCTATCCCATTTTTCTCCTCTTCTGTTTTCTACATCTTTTAAGATCATAGGAGATTTTCCTCTTATATCGCTATCGTCGAAAATAGTATTTAATAACCCTTTGCGTAGAACAATGTCTCCATAGCCTGTATTTTGATAGAGGGTAGAAATACTTTCATTTCCTAGCTCATCGGTTGTTGTATAAGAAATAGCAAATAACCAGTTGTCACTTGATGGATTTTTCCAGCTTTTTACATAATCTTCACCTCCTACTACTTTGTATTTACCTGAATTTATAATTTCGTTTGCATTGCTAAGAACTTGGTCGTAATCTTTGAAATATAAAGCAATACGCGCTTTTAATGCCTTAGCAGTCCATTTATTGGCATAGAAAGTATTTGGTTTATCATTGTTACCAAATAGTTTTATAGCCTCATCTAAATCGCTATATAGATTTTTAAGATTCTCTCTTACACTTTCTCTTTTAACTTCAATAGTTTCTCCTTCTGGGTGAAATATTTTTATATAAGGAACTCCTAGAGCATCTAAACCTCCTTGTTCTACATTTTGTTGCCCCCAATAGCGGAGAAGATCGAAATGAGCTAATGCTCTGTAAAAATAAGCTTGACCTAATAAATCATTATATTGCTCTTCCTCTTCTTTAGATACACTAATTCTTTTGTTGATTGCTAAGTTTGAGGATGAAATTACTTTGTTGATGACATCCCAAGAATTAGCTACATAGTCATTTGTAACAGTTAATCTACCACTACCAATACTTAGGTATCTTCCTGAGTTTCCGTTTGCATAAGCATTATCTGCGTAAAGCTCTCCATAAACAAGCAAAGATCTTCCGTAATAATTCTGATTAGACAAGCGATCTAGTGCCCCTCTCACAACCATAGAAACATCATTAAGGTTCTTTACATCATCAACGGGTTTTAGAGTAGTAGCTACGGCATCTAAAGAATCCTCTGAACATGATACAGATAATGTAGATAAAGCTACAAGCGATAATATTTTTATATATTTTTTCATTTTTGTAAAGTTTTAAAAGTTAACATTAACGCCAAATGTTATTGATTTTATTGTTGGAGTTGTTAAGTTGGTCCATCCATCTGGTCTAACTTCTGGGTCAAATTTAAGTCTTTTATCTTTTACCCAAGTCCATAAGTTTACACCAGTTAGATTAAAGCTAACAGCTTCTAAACCGATTTGTTTAGCCCATTCAGACGGAAGGTTATATCCAATTTGTGCATTTCGTAATCTAACATAATCTCCATCGTATAATAATCTACTTGATGGTTGTGCTCCGAAATTACCTACATTATCGAAATAAATTTTAGGGAAATCAGTATTTGGATTATCAGGTGTCCAGCTATTAATTAGATCTTCTCTACCATTGTAAAAAGCGACTGAATTAAGTCCATTTTGCAATGTATATTGAGCCCAATCTTCATAGATTTGGTTTCCGCCTGAGTAATAGAAATTAGCTCCAGCAAAGAAGTTTTTAACTTTAAGGTTAAAACCTACTCCAGCCATACGAGTTGCAATTGGGCTTTTTCCAGAAGGCACTTGGTCTGCTTTAGAATAAACCTCGGTAATTTCATTAGACTTGTTTCTATTTACATACCATTGTGGAGCTCCTGTTTTTGGGTTTACACCTGCCCATTCTGGTAAATAAAATTCTCGAATAGCATGTCCTTCATCAATCATAGAGGTAGAGTCTAGTGTTTTTAGAACTTCTCCTTTTGAATCTTTAGCAAGTTCTTGTACTCTATTTCTCAATATAGTACCATTTAGATTTAGATCTAATTGTACATTTTCAGAGTTTATAATTTTTGTGTTTAATTCTAATTCAAAACCTCTGTTAGATACTCTACCATTGTTTATCCATTTTTCACGATACCCAGATGTGTAAGGTAAATATCTTCTAAAGAGCATGTTGGTAGCTTCTTTATCAAAGTAAGTTACCTGTCCAGTCAATCTGTTTTTAAAGAAACCAAAGTCTACCCCTACATCTAAATTGTTAGTAGTTTCCCAAGTCAACTGATCATTTCCATAATATGCTGGAATGGCAGCTGTTTTTCCATCATAGCTTCTATCAAGCAATAAAGCGTTTAAGAATAGGTTGTAATCTATATCGCTGTTACCAACTTGTCCGTATGATGCTCTAAGTTTTAATAGATTCACAAAATTAGTAGACTTCATAAATTCCTCATTGTGCAAGTTCCATGCAGCACCTACTGAATAGAAAGTACCAAATCTATGTCCTTTGGCAAATCTAGAATCTCCTTCTCTTCTTAGAGTAAAGTCTAATACATAGCGTTTGTCATAACTATAGTTAACGAGGGCTATGTAGGAAAGGGTTGCTCTATCTTTAAAGTCTGATGTAGCTTCTGGAGATTTTGAAGTTGTATTCAAATAAACTCTACCTGGCTCAGCTACATTTTTCCCTCTTCCGATTAAGTTGTACTTTTTTAATTTTTGGTATTCTTGTACTAAACTTAAATTTAAATTATGAACTCCAGCAAATGATTTTTTATAGTTTAAAGTGTTTTGTACATTATACAAAAAGTCTCTATAAATTTCATTTTCCACTTGCCCGTTGTGATCAAAACCTTCTCCGTGGAAAGGGTTGTAGTATATTCTATTTGAGCTTAAGAGATAATCTAAGGAAACGAGTGTTTTAAAGTATAAATCGTTGCTGATGTCATACTTTAATGAATTATTACTGAATATGCGTAATAATTCTTTTTCCATATCATCGTGGCTGACTACATACAAAGGATTGTATAGAGATAAATCTAAATTAGGGCTTCCATCTTTATTGTATGCAGGAGATGTTGGAGGTAAGAAAAATTTAATAAGTAATGGGTTGCTAAAGTAACCTCCTTGCTCTGCAATTCCATTTTGAATCGCATCTGATGCACTATTGTTTGTTGAAAACTCTAACTTATCTGTAAGTTTTCTACTATAATTAAGTCTCCCTGAAAGTCTCTTGAAATCTGATCCAATGATTACACCTTGAGTTTTATTGTATCCTAGTGAAGCAAAAAAGTTAGAATTTTTATCACCTCCAGATGCGCTCAATGAATAGTCTTGTATAGTGGCAACATTTCTTTCGCCTATTTTTCCCCAGTCAGTATCAGGTCTACCATTTGCTAACCAATCTCCATAGTAATCTTCAATGAGCTTTTTCTTGTAAGTATCGGTTAGAGGATTTCCATCTCCATCGGTTTTATTGTATTCTAAAGCATTTAGGAATAGTTTGTATCTCTGTTCCGCGTTTAGCATAGGTACAGATGGAGTTGCTAATTTTTGAAATCCATAACGAGAAGAGAAAGCAAATTTTGTTTTTCCAGCTTTTCCAGATTTGGTAGTAATTAAGATTACCCCATTAGCTCCTCTTGCACCATAAGGAGCAGTAGCCGATGCATCTTTCAATACTGTGATGCTTTCAATATCATTGTTACTAATTAAAGATAAAGGACTGATTGTAGATGTTTCAGACCTAGATTTATCTACATCAGGGTTTTGGTCTTGCACAGGAACTCCATCGATTACATACAATGGGTTTTTACCAGCGTTGATAGAGTTCACCCCACGGATTCTGATGTATTGAGCAGATCCTGGTGTCCCTGAACTTCCTGTTATGTTAAGTCCAGCTACCTTCCCTTGCAAAGCTTGATCTACAGAAGTTAAAGGTACTTTATTCAATTCCTCAGATTTGATTTGCACCACACTACCTGTTTGGTCGTTTTTAGAAAGTTGACGATACCCCATTTGGGTTACGGCATCAAGTGCTACGGCACCACCAGATGCTAATTTTACATCATACTTATCTGCATTTCCAACTTTAATAGTTTTTGTGTCTAGTCCAATGAACTCAAAAGCAATAGTATCACCCTTTTGAGCATCAATTTTGTAGTTACCATTTTCATCGGTATAGACACCTTTGTCAGATCCCTCTATATACACATAGGCATCTTGTATAGGGAATCCGTTACTGTCTACTACGCGACCAGTTATTGGCTTTTCTTGTCCAAATGCATAAAGCGAAAGACAGAAAATTCCTACACTGAAAAGTTTTTTTACATTCTTTTTCATAGGTTTCTTGTATTTGTTTTCAGGACACAAAGCTAATGATTTATCTTTCAATGAAAAACTAGAATGAATGAAGTGATATCTTTTTAGCATTTTAGTAATTGTGAAAAAAAACACTAAATAGTTTGTCTAGATGTGTTTAATTTATTGAAAAACAATGTTTTGGATTCTTTTAATGAAGCCTTGTTAAATTTATTTTAGGAAGAATACTTTAACTATGTTTATAATTCTGTTAATAGAGGTAATTTCTTTGAAAGGGAAAATTAGCAATAAAAAAAACCACTACATTATAAAAATGCAGAGGTCTTTTCCGTTGTTAAATAAAAAACTATGATTATTCTAGTTCATATGGGTAAACTTTATCCATATCGGTGTAGTCTAAATTCTCGCCCGCCATACCCCAAATAAAGTCGTAGTTGGTGGTTCCAGCTCCTGAGTGAATAGACCATTCTGGAGCAATAACAGCTTGGTAATTGTGTACCCAGATGTTTCTAGTCTTCTCTGGCTCTCCCATGAAATGGCATACAGCTTGTTTTTCTGGGATTTTAAAGTAGAAGTAAGCCTCCATTCTACGAGTGTGAATGTGTGCAGGCATAGTGTTCCAAACGCTTCCTGGTTCCAGCTCGGTTAAACCAAGTTGCAATTGGCTCGTCTGAGTAGTTTCGTTTACGATATATTTTACAATCGTACGTGCGTTAGACTCTTCTAGGCTACCCGCTTTCACTTTTACAGCATCTTCACGCGTAATTTTCTTGGTAGGATATGCCTTGTGAGCATTCGCAGAGTTGAAGTAGAACAACGCAGGCTCTTTAGCATTGGCAGATGAGAAAGTTACTTCCTCTTCGCCACGACCGATGTAAAGTGCTTCTTTATTCTTTAATTCATATTTTTTGTTGCCTACTTTCACTATTCCTTTTCCTCCGACATTGATGATACCGATTTCGCGGTGGCTTAAGAATTTAGGTGATTTTAGCGGATCTATCGCCTCTAGTTTAAGGCTTTGTTTCACAGGCATTGCACCACCGATGATGAAACGATCGTGCATGGTATATACCATGTGTACTTTGTCTTCTTTAAATAAATCTTTTACCAAATATTCTTCTCTCAAACGCTCTGTGCTGTAATGTTCAGCATCTTTTGGGTTTGTCGCATAGCGTACTTCGTAGCTAGTGTACGATTGTGCCAATGTCAATCCAGAGATTAATAATAATGATAATAAACTTAATGTTTTCTTCATGAATATGATTTTAAAATAGTTTAAAAATTATTTTTTTCTTACAATTTCTTGAAATTCATTTTCCAAGCTTTGTATTTTTTCTCTCATTTCTGGAGAGATTTTTTTATCCAAATTATTTTTTAAGCTTTTTAAATTAAAAGCTAAATAGCAAGATGCAAATCCTAAAATGATGAAGGATGTACCTGTGAGTGCCACAAGCGAAAGCCCTGCTATAATTGGATTGGCTAAAAGTAGGAATGAGATAAATATCCCGACGATACTCCAAATGAAAAGACCAAGCCACTTATTTGGTGCATAGGCTTTAATGTCTAGGGCAAAGCCCAATAATTGGAACGAGCGGAACATTAAAACAAATCCCACATAGTATGGTAAAACTTCCATAGAGATTTTAGGATAAATCCATAGATACATCCCGATCATCCATGTAAAAATACCAAAAACAAAAATCCACCCCCAGTTAGGCAAAGTTTTTTGGTTTTGCCAAGCAAACACCGCATCGAAAATCCCTGAGATAAAAAATGAAACACTAAAGATAATCGATAATACCAAGTAGGCCTCTACTGGAACATAAAATGTATAAATCCCTACGCCGATAAATAAAATACCGATAATGAAAGGAATGTACCAATGCTTAACTGTCCCGATGAATTTAGAAATTAGATTTTCCATAATTAAATAAATTTTTTGATTAATATACTTTGTTAATTTTTGAGATTTCTTAGCAGTGAAACTTATACCAAATATCTCTTATTTTATTTGAAATATAAATTAATAATTAATGGGTTAAAGTTCTGAAAAAAAGAAATCATAACCTAGTGTTTTTAGAAAAATCTAAAAAAGAATTTATTCAAGAATAGAAAAATCTAAGTATAAAAAGAGGAGCCAGAGAACTCCTCTTTATCTTTGATTATTTTGTAGGAGTATTATCCACCTCTACTGCCACAGAA
The DNA here is from genome assembly GCF_000265465.1 of Ornithobacterium rhinotracheale DSM 15997. Classification (NCBI taxonomy): domain Bacteria; kingdom Pseudomonadati; phylum Bacteroidota; class Flavobacteriia; order Flavobacteriales; family Weeksellaceae; genus Ornithobacterium; species Ornithobacterium rhinotracheale. Next base: position 940,936 of record NC_018016.1, on the reverse strand, counting down.
TTTCTTTCTCTGTGTTCGCGAAGGATTGCTCTGCGGTTGTACCACAACATTCCTAGCGTAAAGATTGATAAAACAGCCATTCCGATATATTTAAACCAAGAAATAGCTTTGAAAATTACCCAAGTAAAGATACTTGAAGCAAAGTCTAGCGCACCGCCCTCAAATCCTGGAGGGATTGCAACGGCTTTATCTCCTGTTTTCTCATACACATCTTTTGCTGCAAGCGTGAATGATGGAGCCAAATCGGTCACAAAATATAAACCGATGATAAGCACCACAAGCCCTACGATAAATGATTTTACCACATTACCATTAGTAATAGGCAATACCAGTGGGAACAAATAGAACATTCCCGCTAATGATGCCAATGGTAAAAACTCATTTCCTGGCAAATAAACAGAAAGAATCAATGTTACTGGAATCAATAACAACGAAACTACCAATGTTGCAGGGTGCCCAATTACTAGGGCAGGTGTCATACCGATGTTCAAATCGATTTTTCCTTGGAATTTCTTATCGATAAGTTTTTTAGTCGCTTCAGAAATTGGGTGAAGCCCTTCGATAAATAGGCGGGTAATTCTAGGGATTAATTCCATTACGGCTCCCATTTTAATACCTAAACCTAAAAATCCTTTTACATCTTCTCTTGCTAAAATACCGATACCACATCCTATGATGATTCCTAAGAATAATGGCTGACCAAGCAATCCGAATTTTTTCTTCATTCCCTCGGCATCGATGTTTAATTTTTCGAAACCAGGAATTAAATCCAATGCTTTGTTGATGACTACGGCAAATGGCACCATTCCTTGACAGAAAGGTTGCGGAATAGAGATTCCTTCCATGCCTTCGTAGTAGTTTTGGAATTTATTGGCCGTTAAATCTGCCATTACAAGTGTAATGATGTAGCAGATGATGGCTGCGAAAAATCCCCAATAAATATTATCGCTTGCAAAATACACAATTGCCCCAATGAATGCAAAGTGCCAGTAGTTCCACAAGTCGATGTTTACGGTTTTAGTACATCTTAAAAGCAATAAAACTAAGTTTACGCCTAAACATACAGGAATAATAAGTGCCCCCACCGCAGTGTTATAGGCTACGGCAGCTGCCGCTGGCCATCCCATGTCAAAGACTTTAAGCTTTAAATCATAGATTTTCACCACTTGGTCAAGGCTTGGCCCCATGCTACTGGTAAGCAAAGCGGTGATGATGGATAATCCCACAAAACCTACCCCTACATAGAGACCAGATAAGACAGCTTTTCCAGGTTTAATGCCGAGCGCAATGCCCAAAATCGAGAAGATAATGGGCATCATCACTGCAGCACCTAGTTGTATAATATATTCAAAGATATTAGCCATACAGGGGATTATTTAGGTTGTTTTCCAATGTAGGCTAAGATACCACCGTCTACATAAAGCACATGCCCATTTACGAAGTTAGAGGCATCAGATGCTAAGAACACAGCAGGACCTTGTAAATCTTCTGGAGTTCCCCATCTAGCGGCAGGAGTTTTTGCGATAATGAATGAATCGAATGGGTGGCGGCTTCCGTCAGCTTGTTTTTCACGAAGTGGAGCAGTTTGTGGAGTAGCGATGTACCCAGGACCGATACCATTACATTGAATGTTGTGCTCACCATACTCAGATGCGATGTTGCGAGTAAGCATTTTTAAACCACCTTTTGCAGCAGCGTAAGCAGATACAGTTTCACGACCAAGCTCAGACATCATAGAACAGATGTTGATGATTTTTCCGTGTCCTTTTTTGATCATGCTTGGGATTACCGCTTTAGCCACGATAAATGGAGCGTTTAAGTCCACATCGATTACTTTACGGAACTCAGCAGCACTCATTTCGTGCATAGGAACACGCTTGATGATTCCTGCGTTGTTTACCAAAATGTCGATTACTCCTACTTCTTTTTCTACGGTAGCTACTAGCTCATTTACAGCATCTTCGTCTGTAACATCGCATACATAACCATACGCCTCAAGTCCGTCGTTTTTGTAAGACTCTAGACCTTGGTTTACTAAATCTTGGTTAATGTCGTTGAAAACGATTTTTGCACCAGCTTTTCCTAATGCAGACGCGATAGCGTAACCAATTCCGTAAGATGCTCCAGTTACAAGAGCAGTTTTACCTTCGAGTGAGAAATTTGTCATCATTTTGTTTATAATTTTAATGTTTAATTAAATTTTTAAGGTCGTGAAGATAAGCATTTTTGCGCTTACATATGGAATGTTTAGCACTTTTTACCCGTTAAAAAAACTAAAAAGTGTATGAAACTCACTTAATAAAAGTGTTTTAAAAACACAAATACGACAAAAATCATATTTTTTGGATACCGAAATTTGGCTAAATTTAGTCTTTTGAAATAAAAAAATCGTCTTTCAAAATTAATTGAAAAACGATTTTAAGTGATGTTTAAAAATGCCTTAAATTCCTATTTTCTATTCAAAATAGTAGCCACTTCTTTGGCATAATAGGTGTTGATTAAATCTGCACCCGCGCGTTTGAATGCATACATGGATTCCATTAAGCATTTTTCAAAATCGAGCCAGCCTTTTTCTGCGGCAGCTTTCAGCATGGCATATTCGCCACTTACTTGGTACACGGCAATTGGCATTTTGGTATATTCTTTCATGCGATAAAGCACATCTAGGTAGGGCATGCCTGGTTTCACCATCAAGATGTCTGCCCCCTCGATTAAGTCATTATCTGCCTCGCGGTAGGCTTCTTGCACATTGGCATAATCCATTTGGTAGGTTTTTTTATCGCCAAATCCTGGTGCAGAATCGAGCGCATCTCGGAACGGCCCATAGAATGAGCTGGCGTATTTTGCCGTGTAGCTCATGATACCTACATTGTGGAATCCGTTTTGTTCTAAAATTTCACGAATGGCTAAAACGCGACCATCCATCATGTCGGACGGGGCAATGAAATCGGCTCCAGCTTCGGCGTGCGAAAGTGCCATTTTAGCTAAAATTTCTACCGTTTCGTCGTTTAAGATTTCGCCATTTTCCACAATTCCGTCGTGCCCGTAAGAGGAGACAGGGTCAAGTGCCACATCGGTAAACACGAGCATATCTTTTTGCGCTTTTTTAATGGTTTTGATGGCGCGTTGCATCAATCCATTAGGGTTTAGAGCCTCGGTACCCTCGTTGTCTTTGAGCTCATCTGGCACTTTGCAGTAGATGTTTACGGCTTGAATGCCCAAATCCCAAATTTCTTGGATTTCTTTTTCCAGCACATCGAGCGTTATTCTATAAACGCCTGGCATGCTAGGGATTTCTTCTCTTAAATTCTCGCCCTCCATGATGAAAAGCGGCAGCATTAAATCATGGGTGCTTAGGCTTGTTTCTCTTACGATATTTCTAATCGCCTCGTTGCTACGAGTTCTTCTATTTCTTTGATATGGATACATAGTTAAATTTATTTTTGAATTAAAATTTGTACTGCACTCCTGCTGTGATGGTGAGTCCTTGCACTTCGTAGTTTGTAAACCTTTGGTAATTTTTGTTTAAAAGATTATTCCCTTCGGCAAAGACAATCCATTGGGAATTAATCATAAAGTTTCCGCTTAGGTTAAAGTCTAAATAAGCTGGGACATCTATGTTTTTATTAGAGAAATGTTTTGTGTTTGAAAAGAAACCTTGTTGCAAGCCAGTTCTTTTGCTCACAAAAAACAAATCTCCTCCGAGCAATAATCTTTCGTTTAACAAAGCATATTGTGCGTTTATGGAGCTACGCAAACTTGGTTTTTCAAAGGCTTTGTCCAGTTGAGTTAAGCTATAAGACTGGAGCAATAAATTGGCTCCAAGCGAGAGTTTATCTACCCCAATGTATTGAATGCTCCCGTTGATGTAGGTGCGTCTGGCATCGTCGTAAGACGGGCTGAATGAATTGAAGTAATTGTACCCTAAATTTTTTGGTTTTGCGATATCAAACTGGGCATATTCTATAAAAAACACTTCGTTTTCCAAATCCTGCAATCCCGCTTTGGCGTTGTATTTAAAGTTTTCGCCAATGTCTCCCATGATTCCGCCGTAAAGTTCAAGTTTGTTGATTGTAGGCAGAAGCCCAAACGATGGAGCGATGTATGGATTCTCTTTATAGAGACTTTGGTAAGAATTCATTTGCACACCTCCCGTGATTCCTCCGTAGAGGGCAAACTCCTTAGCAGTGTTTAGCTTTAGCTCTATGGCTGGGAAAATTCGGAATTTATTGTTTTTTTGTTCCGATTCGGTCACATATTGCAGGTTGGCTCCTGCAAGTAAATTAAGCACCTCGTTTTTGATCACAAATTGTGGCTTAATTCCTAAATTTAAATAATTAGCTTTGGCTAAACTATGGAAATAATAATCCTCGGCATTGGTGAAAGTGTAATTTAAATTAGCATCGGCTTTGGCTCCCAAAATCAATCCACCGAAGAAATCCGCTTCATACAAGTCGCCTGTGTTTAAACTTGTTTCAGCCTTAAAGCCAAGCTCGTTGCTCCCCCAATTATTGTTTAAATAATACGCATCTGCTTTAGCCGTTTTTAGATACGCCTCATTGAATTTATCGTATTCCGCTTTGGCATACACGCTTGTGAATTTTTGCGGAGCGTCTAGTTTTTCAGTCAAAGTAGCCAAAACGCCCTGCGGAATGCCGTAAAGATTTAATTTATCAACGCCTGCGCCCGCCTTTAAAGTGAATTTAGCATCTTGTAAATTATAATTAAAGAAAGCTTCGGCATTGATTTTAGATTGATTGGTATTCACCCAATTTTTCAAAGTTTTATCGTTTAGTTCTGTTCCTAGATACGATGCATTGAGCCCCACAGATTTATCCTCATCTATTGGCATGCTCACAAAGCCGTTGAGGCGCAAAGTGGAATTGTTCCCATAGCCCGCACGAATGTAGTTGCGAAGAGGTGGCGTTTGGTTAATCGGTAATTTCTCTGCCGAAATTGGAGTGGTTTCAAATTCCGAAGCCGCTTCAATATCCTTGGTCTGGTAATTAATTACGCTATGTTTTTTAGTCTTAGGCGCAGAAACTTTAGGTGTTTGTTTGATTTTCTCTGCCGCGTTCACATTAGGCTCGTAGTGGCGTTTCACTGTTACTTCGCCTTGTTTTATTTGATTTTCTCCGTTCACATTCACTTCGCCTTGCTTGATTTGGGCAAAACTTAAAACTGAAAGACTGAGTACGGAAAGGCTTACTATCTTTTTCATAAATGAATCTGCTTAATTATTTTTTAATTTGTTTTTTCAAGGCTTTTGCTTTGGCAATTACTTCTGGGTAATCTTGGTAGTTTTCGATCACGCTATCGAGCGTAAAGTTGGCTTGGTACAAATCGCCTAATTTGTAATAATTTTCTGCCATTACTACCAGTGCTTGGCTACCCCAAAGTTGCTGTTCTGCGTATTTAGACGCCAGTTCAAAAATCACCTCGTTAGACTTTTTGTATTTCTTTTCTTTGTTTAAGAAATAAGCCTTGTAATACAACGCCTCGGCTTTCACCGCAGGGTTGTCGGATTGCTCGAGCGAAGTGTAGATTTTTTGCGCTTCGCTTGTTTTGTTTTCAGCCATTAGGCTACGTGCCTTGGTAAGCTCGGCTTCCTGTTTGGCATTGGCATCGTTTTTAGGATTTTCCAATACCTTGTTTGCCATAGCCACCGCTTTGGCGTGATTGCCATTTTTGCTGTACAATTGCATTAAATGAATCTCCGCATACGAAATGTAGGCAGGATTTTGTGTGATTTGGTGTAAATTTTCCAAGGTTAAAAGTTCCTCGGTTGTTTTGTTTTGGCTTAAATAAATTTGAGCCAAACGAAGCAAGGCATCGACTTTGTTCTCGTTATCGTACTTAGCCGCCTCAGAAAGCGGAGTCATTGCCTTGGCATAGTCGCCTAATTGATAATAACTTTCGCCCAGTGCATATTGTGCTGCATAAGTGTGGTTTCCTTGCGGATATTGTGCGATAAAATTGCTCAATAGTGGAATGGCTTCTTTGTAATTTTTTGCATCAAACTTGCGCATCGCATCATCGTATGCCAAACTTTCGATTTCAGAAGTGTTTACTTCGTAGAAGTCAATGTTTTTTGCCCAAGTTTCAAAGGCTTTGTAGTTTCCCTCGTCTAGGTAAATGCGTTTAGCATTTTCAATGGCTTGGTACGCCAAATTGTTGCGTGGAAACTCTTTTACCACATTTTTGTATTCATTGAGCGCATCGTTTTTCTTGCCTTGGTGATAATAGATTAAGCCTTTTCTTAAACGAGCTTCTCCTTTAAGTTCAGATTTAGCTGTTTTAATTAAATTATTTAAAACCACTAAGGCCTTGTTTGGCTGATCAAGTTGCGTGTAGGCATCTGCCAATTCAAGTTGTGCAATATCGTTGAATTTTGAAACAGGATATTCTTTGATAAATGCTTCAAGTGCTTGTGCTTTTTCTTCGGTGTTTCCTTTGATTCCAATCACAACCGCACGGTTGTAAGCCGCTTCATCGGCATTGCCCTTTTTGGTGCTAGCGATTTCTTCGTACAAGCTAAGTGCCTCGTCGTTGTTTTGGGTTCCGATGTAGCTATCGGCAAGGCGTAATTTAGCATCTGCTTTGAAGTCGCCTGGCGGGTTGCTTGCCAAGTAGCGTTTAAAGGCATTGGCTGATTTATCAAATTGTTTTAGCTTTAAATAAGTATAACCTAATTGGTAATTTACTTCTTTGCTTTCAGGGACTTGCGTGCTATAAGTGTTGAATTTCTCAAAGTTTTTAGCCGCTTCGCTGTATTGTCCTTTTCGGTAAGCGATTTCGCCTAGCCAGAAATAAGCACGCTGTGTGATTTCTGCATTGGCATTAGAGTTTACGGCTAATTGTAAATTTTTCTGAGCTGCGTCTAATTTCCCTTCGCTAAATAGTTCTGTTCCGTGCAAGAAAGCCGCCAATTGTTCTGCACTTCTTTGCTCGGCGTTTTTCTGTGGAATTTTGTTTAAGATTTCGAGCGCATTTTGGTAGTTTCCAGAGGTAATGAAAGCGTCTACCAAATACGAATTAATCTCCCCAGAATATTTAGAATTTGGGTATTTTGCGATAAATGATTGTAGGGCAGCGGTCGTCGGCTGGTATGGGTTACCGACATCGTAGCTCAACTTAGCATAATTGTAGAGTGCATCTTCTTGTGTGGTAGGGTTGTAGCTCATTTCAGAAGCCGCTTTGTAGGCTGCGAGTGCTTCTTGTTTTTGGTTAGTTTTTAAATATGCATTTCCTAATTGATAATAAGCCGTTTGTGCCCAAGCACTTTTTTGCGTTACAATTTTATTGAAATACGAAATTGCTTTTGGATATTGTTGTTGCTCATAGTAGGCATAACCTAATTGATAATAATCGGCATTGCCCATTTTTCCTTGATATTTTTCGAGATAAGGAATGGCGGCTGCGTAATTTTTTTGTCTAAAATAGCTTTCTCCCACAATTTTAGAAACCTCTGATTGCAAAAAGTTTGAACGGTTTTGGGCTAAAAGCATTTTCCCGTCGGTAATGGCTTTGTCATATTGCCCTTCGTTGAACTCGATTTGCACGCGATACGGCAAAATCTTTTGCTCATACATCGGGTCGCCTTGCAAGGTATCGAAATAAGTGAGTGCCTTGGCAAACTCTCTGCGCTCGTAGTAAATATGCCCCACATAGAAATTAGCCTCTTTTTGGTAATTTCCTTTTTGCGTAAGCGGTTCAAGATATTGCAAAGCCTTGTCGTTGTAGCCTTTCATCAAGTTTACATAGCCTAGCTTAAATTGATATTCTTGGCGTTTTCTTTCGGGCAAGTCGTAAACATTTTTTTGGCTTAAATATTTGTAAGCTTTATTAAAGTCGCCTTTTTTCAAATAAAAACTTCCTAGCTCCCAGCTTCCGTTCTCGGTGTACACACTTTTGGGATACTCCGCTTGAAAAGCCAAAAACTGCTCTTCGGCACCAGGTGTATCGTTGATCAAGCTAGTGAGTGCGGCATAATAAGTTGCTGCCTCTTCATTGGCAAGATTTAACTTTCCGTTTTCCAAGGCATTTTCAAACTCGTAATTCGCTGCCAAGTAAGTTTCGGTAAAGAAAAGAGTTTTCGCTTTACGATAAGTGGCATTGTCACCAAACCAGAACTGAGTAGTCTGAGCAAAAGCCAAAGAAGAGCCACCAAGTAAAAGCGCTGCAATAATCGTATTTTTTTGCATAAATAAATATTATTTTGGATTAAAACATGCCTATCTTTAATCTCTCCAAAACTGGGAAAAAACATAGGCAGTTTATACTCGTCCTCAAATTTAAGAATAAAAATCTAAACTCTAGGGCTAGATGTGGTAATTTGCACAAAGGGGCAAACGGCGAGGCTTCACTTTTTTGCCACTTTTAAATAAATGGAAACAAAAAAATTAACATACCAAATCCTTGCATATTCTAAAACATTTCATAGCTTTGCTCCAACTTTATGAAACAAAGTGTGCAACATATAATGAATTGTGATAAGTTTAACAAGTTTTTCTTGCCTAGCTCAAGAAAAAGTGTAAACACACACACACACACACACACACAAAGGTAGTTACGCGCATGTAAGTTACTTTCTGTTATTTGCTTGTGCAAATAGTTTCCCATTTAATTTAAAGATAAAAAACAGCAGTACTAGCTTAGTGCTAGCAATGCTATATTGTATAAAAAGACAAAAGCCAAAGTTCCGATTAGGAGCTTTGGCTTTATGTTTTTGCAGTGTCGCACACTGTAAAATACTTTTTTTCATGCACTCTCGAGGAACGAGCTTCCTAATAGAGAGATTTTTTTCATACTTAATTTTTTTGGTCGAGAGCCCAAAGGAGTTATGGAGAAAGGTTTGCTATGAGAATAGCAGACAATGTTTTTAAGTTTTAGCCTTGCTGTGGAAATTCCTACGCCACGGTAAGGCTTTTTTTAATGAAATAAGCCAACAGCCCTAAGGCTGTACCATTATACAAATGAGAAGTTCTTTGGGATTTTGTAAAGTAATAGTGAGGAGTTACAAAATCCCCCATGATATAGAAAAAATAAAACATAAAGTATAATTTAAAAAAAGTAAGAAATGCCAATAGAATTTAAAGTTATTCAAAAAGGACAGCCTGGTGTAAAGGGCGGAGGTGCGAAGAAGTATTACGCCTCTCCAGTGTATGGAAAAGAGAAAAGCCTAGCAGGCTTAATCAAAGACATCGAGAAAATCAGCACCGTAAGCGGAGCCGACATCAAGGCAGTAGTGTATGCGTTGGTAGATGTGATGCAGTCCTCCTTGTCAGAGGGTCAAATTGTGCGTTTGGGTGAATTAGGGAGTATGCGAGTAAATATCAGTAGCGAGGGGAAAGGCAAGGAAGAAGAAGTAACGCAACACGCCATACGAGGAGCCAAAGTAATCTTTACCCCTGGTACAGATTTAAAGAAAATGCTGAATAATCTAAGCTATGAAAAAGTAAAGGCAGGCGAATAAAATTCCCTAGCGTGGAAAAATAAATTTTCACGCTAGGAAAATAAAAATTCCACGCTAGGAAATTTTTTAGAGAAGCTGAACTAAATTCAGCATGACAACATCCCTGCACAGCAGCAAGAAGTAAAAAAAATATAAATATTAAAACAAAAAACAAAGTTTCATTTTTAAAACAAGAGAATGATGAAAAAGAAAATGTACAAATTAGGAGCTTTAATGCTATTAGCAATGAGTGTAAGTGTAACAGCACAGAAGAAGCCAACAGGAAGGGTAGGGATTAATGCCCCAGAGCCAAAGGCAACTTTAGATGTCCAAATGTCTGAGGATAATAAAGATGCAACGACCAACGAGGGGATTATGGCACCACAGCTGAGCAAATCAAGAGTAGCGAAGATTACGGCACCCGTAGAGGGTACCTTGGTGTATGTGGTAGATGATGCTAATAAAGGAGGATTGATAGCATCATATTCAGGGTCAGACCCTAAAGTAGCCAAAATAGACGCCAAAGGCTACTACTACTTTGATGGGACCGAATGGGTAAAGAGTGTAGGCAAAGGCGGCGGTGCGAATGATGATATCTGGCAAAAGCAACCAAATGGAGATGTGAAATTGGTTGCTCCAGAATTTAAAAAGTTAAGAAATGTACTTTATACAGCTAAAGGAGCGTATAATAGTGTGCCTGCATTGAAAGATAGAGAGATAACTATGATAGCTCCTAATAATGGTATAAGTACTATTCCATTGGATTTATCTCAATCAAACTATTCAAATACTTCTGTTTTTAATTTGGGTTATGCTGATAAGGTACCAACAGTTTTCAAAGATCCTAAAATTAAAGAGAAAAACTTTAATACTAATATTTTGTTGGTAGACGAGAATGAACAAGATCCTCATTATAATAGTTTTAATAATGTTTATAATCTTTTAAATGTTAATGAAAAATCTACTAAAAACTATCAAGGATTATATGCTGGAGTAAATAGAGTAGAGCATTTTGGCGCAGGAAAGGTAGATTATATGCTGGGGGCATTCAATGGAGTATTTTTGCGAAATAAAGGAGAGGCAGCTAACCTAATAGGTTCCTATAATCAAGCTTCTTCTTATGCAACTAAGCACCTCCCATACATGGAGGGAACTCGTAGTTATTTGACACCGAGAGGGACTGGGACTATCAATCAGGCTTCCGCAACACTCAATTTAGTGAGTTTAAGCGGTTCTGCAAATAAAATAGCTGCACTCGTGGCTAATAAATCCCAAGTAACAGGAGGAACTAATTTTACAGGAAGTATAGAATTATTAGCTGGGGCTACATATTACTTTGATATTCCTAAGGGCTCAGTTAAGCAACATTATGGTGTTAAAATTACTGATATTAACAGAGGATCAGAAAGGAACTATGCTATCTATACAGACAGTGGTAAAATCCGTTTTGGGGATAGTGTAGGTATTGGCGTAGACGTTCCAGAAGAAAAATTAGAAGTAGCGGGCAATGTAAAAGCAGAGTCTTTCTTAGGAGCCAATGGTGCAGGGATTTTCCCAGATTATGTATTTGAGGACTATTACCAAGGAAATTCAAGCATCAAGGCAGATTATAAATTTAAAAGCCTAAGCCAAGTAGAAGACTATGTAAAACAAAATGGTCACTTGCCAGGCTATGCCTCAGCTAAGCAAATCCAAAAACAAGGCTATGTAGATTTAATGGCAACACAGCTTACCAACGTAGAGAAAATCGAGGAGCTATACTTGCACAGCATAGAGCAAGACAAAGCTCTAAAAGCTAAAGATGCCAAAATCCAAGAGTTAGAGGCTCGTTTAGCAAAATTAGAGGCATTATTGTCTAAATAATGAATAAGAATAAAAAGCCTAAGTTTGCTCTTTGGTAGCAAACTTAGGTTTTAAAAAAAGCAAGATAGAATGAGGCAAATAATAAGTATACTACTTCTAGTCCCGTTCAGCCTTTGGGCGCAGCTCAAGCCAGGCAATCAAGACTTAGAGGTATCGGGCAGGGCTTACCAAGTGAGCACCCCGAGCAATTACAAGGCAAGCCAAAGCTATCCCATTGTATTTGAGTTGCACTCTTTTGGGAAAGACAAGACCCAGATGTATAACCAAAAGCTAATAGACGAATTGCAGTACATTTCTGTACGCCCCGAGGGAGAGAAAAAGCCTTTTGTAGGCAATGTATGGAATACATGGAAAGAAACCTCACTTGGTGGAGCAGATGATGTATCATATATCCAAAGGGTTTATGATGAGGTAAAAAAGAAACTAGGCAATAGTTTTGATTCAGAGAAGGTTTATGTGTATGGTTTTAGCAATGGAGGAGCCATGGCAATGAAGATGCTCGAGGAGACAAATTTATTTAGAGGAGCTATTATTCGCTCTATGAGTTTTACCAAGTGGCATGTGATTCCGCAAGGCGCCTCAAAAGTACCGATGATATTTGTGCATGGCATAGCCGATGAAACGGTGCCATACCAAGGAGGAAAAGGAAAGTATGGAGTTATAAGTCCTAATTTTGAGAGTATAAAGGAAACGGTAAAGAAATGGTCATTGCATGATGGTTTAAAACAACCACCGATAGAGATAAAATACTTAAAGGGTAGTTCACCCTCATCGGACAAAGATTTTTACTATGCAGAATACCATGATAGCCAAAGTCCGATATATTTTTATGCGATAGAGGGCGGGAAACATGCAACGGATAAACAGTTTTCTAATAGCAATATGCGCAGAGCCTTACTAAGGATGATGAAAGCACCTCAATGCTTTGGGATTTATAGACAGGTTTGTGAATGAAAAAAGCAGATTGAAAACAATAATCCGATACTTAGTTTTTGAGTATCGGATTTTTTTGTGGAATAAATCATAGTTGAGAAAAGAATAAAAATGTATCAAAAATCAAATTTTTGTTCCTATGGATTAAATTTTAAATTCTAAAATAAGAAACTTAATTTTGTAAAGTTTTATAACCACACATCATGGATTTAAACTTCAATAAAAGAGAAGACGAAAATAAATTAGCCCTAAGCGATTTAAGAAGAAAAATAGCTAAAATTCACCAAGGCGGTGGCGAAAAGAAGATTGAAAAACTACACGCCAAAGGAAAACTCACCGCACGCGAACGCATTGATTACTTGCTCGATGACGATGCCGAAAGTATAGAAATCGGCACTTTTGCAGGCTATGAAATGTATCCTGAGCATGGCGGTTGTCCTGCAGGGGGCGTGGTGGTAAAGATAGGCTATGTTTCGGGCAAGCAATGTGTGGTAGTAGCCAACGATGCCACCGTGAAAGCGGGTGCGTGGTTCCCGATTACGGGCAAGAAGAATTTGCGTGCGCAAGAAATTGCGATGGAAAACCGATTGCCGATTATCTATTTGGTAGACAGTGCAGGTGTCTATCTACCCATGCAAGATGAAATATTCCCTGATAAAGAGCATTTCGGGCGAATTTTTAGAAATAACGCCAAAATGAGTGCCATGGGCATTACACAAATTGCCGCCATTATGGGCAGTTGTGTGGCGGGGGGTGCCTATTTGCCGATTATGAGCGACGAAGCCATGATTGTGGACAAAACAGGAAGTATTTTCTTGGCAGGACCTTACTTGGTAAAAGCAGCCATTGGCGAAGAAGTAGACATTGAAACTTTGGGCGGAGCGACTACACAATGCGAAATCAGTGGAGTAACTGATTTTAAGGCTAAAGATGACAAAGAGGCTCTCGACCGAATTAAATCCATCATGGGAAAAATAGGCGAGGAGCCTAAAGCTGGATTTAATAGAGTTAAAGCCAAAGCACCTGCCAAAAATCCTGAAGAAATTATGGGCATTTTGCCGAGCTCCCGTGCCGAACAATATGATATGTACGAAATCATCGACCGAGTGATTGATGCCGATTCTTTTGATGAATACAAAGCGGGCTATGGGCAAAGCATTATTTGTGGCTATGCCCGAATCGAAGGCTGGGCGGTAGGAATTGTCGCCAATCAACGAAAAATTGTAAAATCCAAGCAAGGCGAAATGCAGTTTGGGGGCGTGATTTATTCCGATTCGGCAGACAAGGCAACGCGTTTTATGGCAAATTGCAACCAAAAGAAAATTCCACTTGTTTTCTTAACCGATGTTACGGGCTTTATGGTTGGCTCTAAATCGGAGCATGGCGGGATTATAAAAGATGGGGCTAAAATGGTGAATGCGGTAGCCAATTCGGTGGTGCCAAAATTCTCTGTGATTGTGGGAAATTCCTATGGTGCAGGAAATTATGCTATGTGTGGCAAAGCCTACGATCCGCGATTGATATTCGCTTGGCACAGTGCAAAAATGGCGGTGATGGGTGGTGCCCAAGCGGCAAAAGTGCTTTTGCAAATTCAAGCATCGCAAAGCAAAGAGCCATTGAGCGACGAGCAAAAAAATGAATTGTTGCAAGAAATCACGCAAAAATATGATAAGCAAACACAGCCTGAATATGCAGCAGCTCGTTTGTGGGTAGATGAAATCATTTCGCCTACCGATACCCGAAAATGGATCAGCATGGGGATTGAAGCGGCGAATCACGCTCCAATTACTGAGCGATTTAATCTAGGAGTAATTCAGGTTTAAAAATAATCGGTTTTAAAAAATATTAAAAAACCGATTTTTAGTTATTTTTTCAAGCCTTTAGCCTTCGTATAAAAAGCTACATTTGTCTTTGTCATACCCGAAAAGACAATCACGCTTAATGAGTTCTGCCACTTCGCCTGGGAGATGTTCCTCCCAGCCCGTTTGGCAACTCACGATTTGCTGTAAAATCTCTTTGGAATAAATGCTCAAATATTCTCGGTTAAAGCCTTTAATGTCTTTAATTCTTTCGTTTTGTTTAAAGTATTTGTAAAGCTCTTTTAGGTGATCTGCCACACGAATGTTTTCCGAAGTCATCAGCTCGCCAGTTTCTCGGTTGAGGTAAGGATAGAGGTAAATATTTACGCAACGCTTGAATAGACGCCCAAATGATTCCAAAATGCCCCCGCTCAAGTTGTTATAGTATCGCTCATCGAACACAGAAAGCAAGTTGTTTACACCCATAGAAATTCCGATTTGGGTACGGTTGCGGGTGTATTCGGTAAAGTAATTTACGAGTTTGTAGTATTCTTGGAAATTAGAAATTAGTACATTATACCCCAGTTGGCAAAGGATATCAGCTCTGTAAAGGAAATCTCGCTCATCGAGTTCTCCCTCTTGGGTGAGGTTGGCAAGCGTGATTTCAAATAAAACTTCTAAATTATCTTCATGAATGTCGGGGTGCTCTTCTTTAAACATTTCAATCCCTTTCGTGAGCATATCAATGTGCACATTGGTCACAGGGCGGAAGCTACCACGCAAGGCGTAAATATTCTTTTTATACAAAACATCGGCAGGAAGAATATTCATGCCATCTGGGCCGAACATCACTGCCTCGGTCATGCCTTTTTTAATCAATTGAAGACTCATCAGGCGATTGTCTACATATCTAAATGTCTTGCCAGAGAAATTAATCATATCGATTTCCAACTGGTCTTTGTCTAGCGAATCATAGAGAGATTCTAGTAATTTTCGCGGATTTTGATACAAATGGAAGGCTCCATAAATTAAATTTACGCCCAAAACGCCCAAAGTCTCTTGCTGCAAATGTGCCGAATTTTCCTTAAAACGCACATGCAAAATAATTTCGTTGTACTCGCCGTCGGGCTCCACTTGAAATTTAAGCCCCACCCAGCCGTGACCTTTGTATTTCTTGGCATAATCGATGGTGGTTACGGTATTGGCGTAGCTAAAGTAACATTGCTCCTCATGCTGGTCGCTCTCCAAACGCTGTTCAAGCAATTGGATTTCGTGATTCAGCATTTTGCGCAGTCGCTTTTGGGTTACATAACGCCCATCATCTTCGCGTCCATAAATGGCATCGCTAAAGTTTTTATCATAAGCAGACATGGCTTTGGCAAGTGTTCCAGAAGCACCGCCTGCACGGTAAAAAAAGCGAACGGTTTCTTGTCCTGCACCAATTTCGGCAAAGGAGCCATAAATGCCACGATTGAGATTGATTTCTAATGCTTTTTGGTTCGGGGTTAAAGGGCGTGAATTTGTAGGCATAATTTTTTGTACTAAAATTTATTTGAGGTAAATTTACTGAATATTATGAAGGAAAACAACCATACAGTAATATTTTTAGGCACGGGAACTTCTCAAGGCGTGCCTATCATCGGGGCTAAAGATCCTGTGAGTTTATCGACTAATCCCAAAGATAAAAGATTTCGCTCGTCGGTATTTATAGAATATCAAGGAAAAAAGATTTTAATTGATTGCGGTCCCGATTTTAGGATGCAAATGTTGCGCGAGAATCTAGACGATATAGATTTTATTCTGCTCACGCATGAGCACAACGATCATATTATTGGTTTAGACGATGTGAGACCGATCAATTATTTACACAACAAAGACATGCCGATTTATGGTTTGCCTCGTGTAATCAATTCGGTAAAGGAGCGATTCCCATATGCCTTTATTCCGCATGAGTATCCAGGCTTGCCTAAATTTGATTTAAAAGAAATTGAATATTCGACGGAGAAAATACAAATTCAAGGTGTTGAGATTCAGCTTTTGCCCATATTGCATGGCGAATTGCCTATTTTGGGCTATAGAATAGGGGATTTTGCTTATTTGACAGATGTGTACAAAGTACCAGAACTAACAAAAGAGCAATTAAAAGACCTGTCGGTAATAGTGATAGGAGCTTTAAGACAAAACAAACCACATCACTCTCACCTACTATTGCCACAAGCGATAAAGCTAGCCCAAGAGATAGGAGCTAAAACGACATACTTCACCCATATTGGTCATGAAATGGGCTTTTATGAAGAGGTGGAAAAAAGCCTCCCTCAGCACATGCATTTAGCCTATGATAGGCTAAAAATTGAGATTTAGATATCTTCGAATTTAATATCGGTAAACTTGTCCAAGTCTTCGTTATCAGTGCTTACGCTTTCTTTGTTTGAATTGTCATCGTAAGAGCTTTGATGTCTTTCTGAGATAACTTCTTCTCCCTTATTTTCGATGATGAAATTAGAACACTCTTTTAGATTTTCCTGAAAGCTCTCAAAATCTTCTTTATATAAGTAAATTTTATGTTTTTTAAAGTAGTAAGAGCCATCTGGGTTTATACTTTTTTTACTTTCAGTAATAGTTAAATAATAATCGCCGGCTTTTGTCTCTCTTACATCAAAGAAGTAGGTTCTTCTTCCTGCTCTTAACGCTTTAGAAAAAATCTCTTCTTGTTCATCAACCTGATTAAAAGTTCTGTCTTCCATTATTTTACGATTCTATAAGTGTTAATAAAGATAAAACAAAAGTAAAAGATTTAATGATATCACACAACTAATTTGTAAGCTATTTTTTTATAAAAAGAAAAACCCGCATAAATAGCGGGTTTGAGAGGTAAAATGCTGAGTATGTATATTTAACACATTAAACACCAATTCCGTAATAAATGAATCCTTTGTCTTCCATAAAATCCCTTTCGTAGATATTTCTTCCGTCAAAAATCACAGGATTTTTTAATTGAGTCAAGATTTTGTCCCAATCAGGGAAGCGGAATTCGTTCCACTCGGTTACTAGTGCAATGGCATCTGCTCCTTCGGTGGTTTCGTACACATTTTTGTGGTAAGAAATGCGGTCGCCAAGCACTTTTTTTGCCTCATGTGTTGCCACAGGATCTATGGCTTTAATTTTAGCTCCGTGTTTTAGTAATTCTTCGGCAATGTAGATTGCAGGAGCCTCACGCATATCATCGGTATTTGGTTTAAAGGCGAGACCCCAGAGAGCAATCGTCTTGCCCGATAAATCGTTGCCGAAATGCTTTAAAATCTTCTCGGCTAACACCAATTTTTGGCGATTATTTACATCTTCTACGGCATCTAAAATTTGAAGGGAGTGCCCTAAATCTTTGGCTGTTTTGGCTAAAGCTTTCACATCTTTAGGAAAGCAAGATCCGCCGTAGCCCACGCCTGCATACAAGAATTTTTTGCCAATGCGTGGATCGGCACCGATTCCTGCTCGAATATCGTTGATATTGGCACCCACTTTGTCGCAAAGATTGGCAATATCGTTCATGAAGCTGATGCGTGTTGCAAGCATCGCATTTGCGGCGTATTTGGTCATTTCTGCTGAGGTGATGCTCATGTAGATTACACGGAACCCGTTAAGCAAAAATGGTTTGTAGATTTTTTCTAAAATCTTTTTGGCTCGCTCATTTTCTACCCCGATGATGACACGATCTGGGCTCATAAAATCTTTGATGGCGGCTCCTTCTTTTAAAAATTCTGGATTGGAAGCAACATCAAATTCTAGGGCTAAATTTCGCTTGTTTAGTTCATCTTGCACGCAAGATTTCACGATGTGCGAAGTTCCCACAGGAACGGTACTTTTTGTTACCACGACCAAGTAATCGTTCATGTGTTGCCCGATTTCGGTAGCTACAGCTTTTACATATTGTAAATCGGCACTTCCGTCTTCTCCTGGAGGTGTACCCACTGCGATGAAAACTACTTGGCTGCCTGGCAAACTATCCTTTAACGAAGTAGAAAAATCAAGTCTCCCACTTTCGAAATTTCGGTGTACGATGTCTTCTAAACCTGGTTCATAAATCGGTAAAATTCCCTTTTTTAGGTTTTCGATTTTGGTTTTATCTACATCTACACAAGTAACTTGCATACCCACATCTGCAAGGCAAGCCCCTGTGACCAATCCTACATAGCCTGTTCCAACAATTACAATTTTCATACGCTAAATCTTTATGTTTTAGCTATGCAAATTAACTAAAAAAAATAGGACTAAAAAATTATCTTTTTTCTACAAGGCTTAGCAAATATTGCCCGTAGGTGCTTTTTTCTAATTTTTTAGCATTGTCTAGCAATTGTTCTTTGTTGATAAATCCTAATTTATAGGCAATTTCCTCAATTGCGCCAATTTTAAGCCCTGTTCGGTTTTCTACAGCTTTTACAAATTCGGTGGCCTCTACAAGCGATTCGTGCGTTCCTGTATCTAACCAAGCAAAACCACGACCTAGTAATTCTAATTTTAAATTTTTCTGGCTGAGGTAATCGGCATTTACACTTGTGATTTCTAGCTCTCCGCGTGCTGATGGTTTTGTGTTTTTGGCAATTTCAATGACGGAATTAGGATAGTAATATAATCCCACAACGGCATAATTTGATTTTGGATTAGTAGGTTTTTCCTCAATGCTTAAAACATTACCCTCCTCATCAAACTCCGCTACACCATAGCGTTCAGGATCTTTGACATTGTATCCAAAAATTACCGCTTTTTGTTCGTTTTTCACGCATTCTACAGCGTTTTGTAGCTTTTGAGAAAGTCCGGCACCATAGAAGATGTTGTCGCCTAAAATTAAACAAACATCGTCGTCACCGATGAAGTCTTCGCCAATGATGAATGCCTGAGCCAAGCCGTCGGGCAAGGGTTGCTCTGCATAAGAAATCTTAAGCCCAATTTGCGAGCCATCGCCTAATAATTTTTGAAAGTTGGGCAAGTCATGAGGTGTAGAGATAATCAAAATTTCCTGAATTCCTGAAAGCATTAACACCGAAAGTGGATAATAAATCATCGGTTTGTCGTAAACGGGAAGTAATTGCTTAGAAATTACCATGGTAAGTGGGTGAAGTCTGGTGCCCGTTCCGCCGGCTAAAATAATTCCTTTCATAGGCTATAAATTCTATAATTTGGCTAAAAATTCTTCCCAAAGTGGGAGAGATTTGTCTTTAGTAGAACAAATTACGGAATTTCTTTCAATTTGCCAATTGATGTTTAAAGTTGGGTCGTTAAAAAATACGCCAGATTCTGATTTTTGATTATAATAATTGTCGCATTTATATTGAAAAATTGCATTTTCAGACAATATTGAAAATCCGTGTAAACATCCTCTAGGAATGAATAATTGCGATTGATTTTCAGCTGAAAGTTCGGCACAAACGATTTTCCCGAAAGTAGGAGAATCCTTGCGTGCATCTACTGCTACATCTAGCACTTTTCCATGTACCACACGCACGAGTTTGGCCTGTGCAAATTCGCCCATTTGAATGTGTAGCCCACGGATGACACCGTAAGTGGAAAAAGACTGATTGTCTTGCACAAAGCGAACATTTAGCCCTGTTTCTTGGTTAAATTTTTCCTGGTTGTAGCTTTCGAAAAAGTAGCCGCGTTCATCTCCGAAAATTTGCGGTTGTATCAAAAAACAATCCTGAATTTCAGTTTCTTTTACAGTCATCTTTTTTCAGTTTTTTTATTGATACATCTTTTTGTAATACTCTTGATACTCTCCATTCACTACATTCTCAAGCCATGCTTGATTGTTTAAGTACCAATCAATGGTTTGCGATAAGCCTTGCTCAAAAGTTACACTCGGTTGCCAGCCTAGCTCATCTTTGAGTTTAGTGGCATCGATAGCGTAGCGTAAATCATGTCCAGGTCTATCTTTTACAAAGGTGATTAATTGCTCTGAAGTCCCTGCTGGATTTCCAATTTTTTCATCAATTTGCTTGCAAAGTTCTTTGACTAAATCTATGTTTTGCCATTCGTTAAACCCTCCGATATTGTAAGTTTTTTTGTTTTCTGCTTCGTGGAAGATTGTATCAATTGCACGTGCGTGATCAATTACAAAAAGCCAATCACGGGTGTATTTCCCGTCGCCATAAATCGGTAAAGGTTTTTTATTCAAAATATTGTGAATACATAGCGGAATCAGCTTTTCTGGAAATTGATTAGGTCCATAGTTGTTAGAACAATTTGAAATTACAAAAGGAAGTTTGAAGGTCTCGCCATAAGCACGAACGAAATGATCCGAAGATGCCTTAGACGCTGCATAAGGCGAATTAGGGTCGTAGGGCGTAGTTTCTTTGAATAAGCCAGTCTCGCCCAAAGTGCCATAAACTTCGTCGGTGCTGATGTGGTAAAATCTTTTACCCTCCAAATCGTTATTCCAAGCATTTTTAGCAGCGTTTAGCAAAGCCATAGTGCCTAAAATATTGGTGCGAGCAAAGGCTAAAGGATCTTTGATAGAACGATCTACATGAGATTCTGCTGCTAAATGAATTACGGCATCAAATCTGTATTGATTAAAGATTTCCTCAATATAAGCTTCGTTGGTAATATCGCCCTTTAAAAAGGTATAATTCGGTTGGTTCTCAATATCTTTTAAGTTCTCAAGATTTCCTGCATAGGTGAGTGCATCAAGATTAAAAATTTTGTAGTTTGGATATTTTGTGACAAATAAACGAACGACATGTGAGCCGATAAATCCCGCTCCGCCTGTAATTAAGATTGATTTTTTCATTACTTAGCGAAGATACTTAAAATTTTAATTCTGAGGGAAACCTTTTTCAGCGAGAATTTCATTATACTTTTCATGTAGGCATTCCCAAACATGCTGTTGGGTGTACTTGGCAATGATGTTTTTACGCGTGTTATTTTTCAGAACAGCAAGTGCTACATGATTATGCTGATAGTTGCGCATGGCTTTCTCCAACTCCTCTGTATTTTGTTTTGGAATGATGGTTCCGTTGATATTATTTTCGATAATCTCATTGGAACCGCTAATGTCTGTTACGATGCAAGGCAATTCCATGGATTGTGCTTGGAGAACTACATTGGGGAAGCCTTCGCGGTAACTAGGGAATACAAAAGCATGGCTTAATGCTAAAAATGGACGAATATCTGATTGAAATCCTGTGCGGATGATGTTTGGATTTTCGTTCATTTTTTGAATAGTTTCAGCGGGAAGAGGATCTAATTTGGGCTCTTCTTTTCCCACTAAAATTAATTTAGTTTTTGGATTATTAAGCTCAGTAAAAGCGTCGATTAGTTCTATGATTCCTTTATCTTTTACCAAACGCCCTACAAAACAAAACACAAAGTCATCATGTGAAATGTTGTACTGCTCACGAAGTGTATTTAATGTTTCTTCGCTTATTTGCTCCTTTGAAAAGTAATCGGTATCAATGCCATTTACATTGCCATTGGCGATGATTTCGAGTGGCTTATGGGTAATGCCATAACGCTGCAAATCATGTTTAACGCCTTCGCCTTCTGGAAAAATGTGTGTGGCACAAGCACAAAGAACCTTATCCATTAAGATTAAAATTTTTTGTAAAAAACCTGTGCGATAAGGGAAAATTAATCCCGTAAAAGTATGAATACGAATAGGAACTCCCGCCATTTTGCCCGCAACCATGCTCAAAAGTCCCGCCTTTGGTGTGATAGAGTGTATGATTGTTGGTTTTTCTTTCTTTAAGAGTTGATACATCTCAATCAATGAAACCAAATCTTTAAAGGGTGAAATTTGGCGTTGCATTTCCACTTGCATTGTTTTCACACCTTCCCTTTGCTGTACAGCCTCCAAATTTTTGCCCTTGCCAGACACGGCTGTCACTTCATAAAACTGATTGAGGAATTTAAGCTGTCCTCTCAATAATATGTTAAGTGAAATAGGAACGGTAGCGGTTCTAAAAAGCTTAATTTGAGAGTTTTTCATATAATTGGATATATTTATCGACCATGCGATGAATGTCGAATTCTCTGGCGCGAGTTTGGCACTTTTCTACAATTTTTTGATACATCTCAGGATCGTTTTCCAAAGATAAGATTTTTTTTGCTAAAGTCTGTGCGTCTCCTTGCGGAAATAAAACGCCATATCCTCCCACAATTTCTTTTAAGCCTGGCACCTCCGAGGCAATAAATGGTTTGCCACTTGCCATGCCCTCTATGCTAGACAACGAAAGACCTTCGTATTTTGAAGATAAAACAATGTAATCGGCGGATTTAAGATGCTCGTAAACATTTGTTTTCCTGCCTAAAAAATACACGCGATTAGATAATTCTTCAGTTTTGGTAAATTCTTCCAAATCTTGTCTTAAAACACCATCGCCTAACAAAACAACTTTAAAATTAGAAGGCAAATGATGCAGAGATTTAATTAAAGTTTTTTGATCTTTGGGCTCGTGCATGGAGGAAACTTGCATGATAACTTTATCGTCTGGTTTTAAATCAGGGGAGATTTCATTCCTATTCAGGGCTTGTGCATTGATCACATTTTCAATATTTACTCCGTTTTCGATGATTGGTAAGTTTTCTCGCTTAACTTTTGCATGCGCATCTATGATTTCTTGTACGCCTGAAGTAATACAAACGGTTTTATCATATTTATTGTAAATAAATTTTTCAATAGGCTTAAAAAATTTATTTCTAATTCTTCTGTTTGAGGTGCTATGTTCTGTAAAGATTAGTTTAGTTTTACTTCCATTAAGAAGATTTGCAAAAACAGCCCAGTATTGTGCTGGAAATAGATGCACATGTGCTATGTCGTAGTTTTTTAATAATTTTTGGAGTTTAAAAATAAGTGCAGGATTATAGACAGAACCTTGGCTTAATCTAAAAATTTTTGAACAATTTTTAGCTTCCAAAGCCTTGGTGAAAGGGTAGTCATTATCTGTTAAGAGGGCAATATCCATGCTGATTCCACGCTCCACATACAACGGGATAGAGTCGAGTAGGAGTTTTTCTGCACCTCCCATGTTTAGGCTATCTATAATTTGTAAAATCTTCATTATTTGTTTTTTCTACGATCGTTTAAATACATGGCAAATCCCAAAGGGAAACCTACGAGTGAATATAGGAAATTTACACGAGATAATTTATTTTTAAAGCCCCAATCTTTGTCATTAAAACTGAAACGCCAAAAATTGATAGTCGCTTTGATTTTTTCTTTCAATGGAATATTGTAAGAAGCCAATTCGCTGTAATGAATCATCGAAGCTTTAGGTGAGTTCATTCGGATTTTGACAATGGTATTGGTCAAGCCTCCCTCTTGGTATTCGGCTGTATAGATGCTTTTGTTGAAAAACAATAAATTATATTTTTGAGCAATTCTGTTCCAGACTAATGCCTCTGGACAGAATTTTTCTCCTTTAAATTCAGGAAAAGGAAATTCTCTCATTATGCTAGTGCGAAAAACTTCAGTTAAATCACCATTTACATTTTCTTTATATCGAATGTCTAACGAGTTTGATATGATTTGATTAAAATTATCGTTTGAGCCTACAATTTTTCCAGATGAGAGTGATTTTCTGCCAACTATACCACCTAGCTCCTTTGGGAGGTTTCTAGCTTTTTCTAAAATGATTGAAATAGCCTCAGAGGGAAGCTCATCATCAGAGTCAAGCATAATTATAAATTCCCCATTGGCTTTTTGCACGGCAAAATTTAGAGCGGTATGCTTTCCTCCATTTTCTTTTTTGAAATAATATAAATCAAAGGTACTGGGGGAAAATGTTTTAATAATCTCCTCGGTGTTATCTGTGCTGCCATCATCTACTATAATCCATTCAAAATCCTTATCAGTTTGCCTTTGTAAAGATTCAAAGACCCTAGCTAATAGATTGGCTCGGTTATAGGTAGGGGTGAGAATGCTGATATAAGGTTTTTCCATAGTAAAGTAATTAATTTAAAAAAGGATAATTTTGTCGGTATTCCATAAATTCAAACCTACCATTTCGGTTAAAATCTTGGAAGATGCTTTTGTATGGCATTAAATCTCCGCCGTCCCACAAGATGAGTAGGCGAATGAAAACTGCGCTAAAATAGACTCCTATGCAAAGTTTAAAAAAGTTTCGTAATTTTATATCTTTAATCGCATTATACATATACGGAATGGCTAAAACTAAGAAGATAAAATAGTACCAAGTTAGTCTTAAAAACGAGGCATTAGTGAGGGTGGCCAAGGTGAAGAATACATAAAGCGCAAAGCCGTTAAAAATAGCAATTCCCTTTGGTGTTTGGTAAAAGCTAGTCCTGAATTTTAGACCTAAAATAAATAAGGCTAAGGCTTCTATCAAATAGAATATATTGGCATTAGAATTTTCTTTCATATATTCAGAGGCTTTGTTGCTTCCTACTCCCTCTACGACACTTTCTTTTAATAAATCACCCAAAGGGGTAAATGACAAAAATAAAATGACTAAGGCGCCAAGTAGTAGCTGGTAATTATTAAACTTCCTATTGGCGATTAAAATATAGGGCAAGAATATCAAAGAGCTCTTGTGGAATGTGAAGGCTAATCCAATGAAAAGCAGCGCAAATAAATATTTTCTATTGATAATTAAGCTGATGGAAAGCCAAATAATCCCCATTGCAAGCCCTTGCCGTAGATAGACAAATGAATAAATGAAGAATTTACAGAAATAAATAAATAGCGAGAGGCTAATGTTTTCCGTATTTTTCTTAATAACAAAAAAATGCAAGCCATACATAATAATGGCCGAGGCAAAGAATAGGAATTCCCGTTTAGTGCTGACTTGTTGCAGAATGTAATAATAGGTTAAAAATCCTTTCTCAAAAGAGTTGTAAATATATAGTTGTTTGCCTTTTAATACTTCAAAAACTTCCGCATAAATGTATACATCATACCCTCCAATCATATCTCGTAAGCCTGTAATTAGCATTAGGCAAACCAAGAAGAAATAAACCAATGTTTTGTTTTTCATTGGGTTGCTCAGATATACCATAATGGCTAATGCAAATATGAGTAGGTATGGAATCATACTATTTTTTAAAGATTTAGTTGTCTTTTCAAATCATCCGAAACATATTGGATAGAAAAACTCTTTTGATATTCCCTTAAATTCTTTACCTGTTCTTTATAGACTGAAATTAAATTGTAATTATCGCTTGTAATTTCTTGTATTTTCTTTTGTATATCATCAAGGGAGTCACACATAAAGCCAATGTTTCCAGCATTATCGAACATATATTCAAAAATAGGATGTTTTAGGCAGATGATAGGCTTGCACTTAGCTATGAAATCAGCAACAGCACCACTAGCCCGGAATACATACTCATCTTTTGGATAGAAAAATATGACATAATCTAGAGACTCTAGCCCATTCTCATAATCTATACGAGAAAGATATTTTAAAGGCCCCTCGGCATTGCTGTTTCCAACCATTAGTTCCACATAATCATTAAGGTAGGGAGTCAAACTATTGCTGAGTAGTCCTACGCTTTTAAAATAAACTTTATTACTTTCAATCAGATTTTTGCAGTATTCAGCAAGTTTAAACAAGTAGTGCGAATTTTTACGCTCAATTTCCATACTTCCTATATGCCCTATAGTTAGGGGCTTATTTGGAATGTCTCTAGGTTCTTGTTTTTCTAGGTTTAAAAATGGATGTTCGATTTCAAGTATTTCGCTTTCCTTAAGATAGCCATCTTTTACTAGTATAGCTTTTTCTATTTTGTTAAGAGTAAGATAATAAAAATTTGGAGCTTTTGTCTTAAAGATTTTTTTATGAGCCCAAGCATTGATTTTGTGTATCTTTGTCGTGCCTTTGTAGATATAGTCTACATCGCCGTGTAGCACCGCAATGGTAGGCGTTTGGTAATTTCGCTTTAATCGCTTAAACCATAGAAAGCTTGTAAATGTGGTGATGGATAGAACAATCCAATCATTCTCTGTGGTGCGTTTTAGAATGCTCTTAAAATGCTGATATCTATATCTTTCCTTGCGAAGATAATTAAGTCCTTTTTTGATGATGCCTCCTGAAACTTTTTTATGAGGGATAAATTCAGGGGTGATTCTATCCTGTTCCTCGGGAGAGAGTAGTGTCTTTACACTTTCAATATTGCTTGGCAGCCCACAATGGTAAATCTTTGCTTGAGGGAATATTTTACATAAGATTTTTAGCATAGAGGCATTGAAAACCATATGGTGGTCGAACTCAGAGGTTTGGTCTATAAAATATATATTTTTTTGTTTTTCCGCAGATGACATAGATGGTGTTTTTTTGCAAAGGTATGGAATTAATAGAGATTATTAATTCTATTTTTTAATAATGAATTTATTCAGGATAAAGGGATTATTCATAAAATACTTGCTCATATTTTGGAAGCGAGTTTTTAGAGGCCCTTTGATAGGGTATAGTTTTTTGTCTTTTAAATCCTTTATGCAATTCTCTTTAAAAGAAGCGTCTACTTCGTTAGGTTTTTTATAAAATCGCCAAAGTAGATTCCACACAATTGCATTGTAGTTTTTCTGAATGGCTTCATTTATAGCGCTATTTTTACTAGTTCCCCAATTTTTTTTAATTAACTCTGCTACAAGAATTTCATCATAGAGTAATTTATGTAGTTTTTCTATGTTTTTAGGCTTAGACATCGACCCGTCTTCTTGTAAGTAATTGTATACAGTTTTGTCTGAAAAATATACTTTTGTAGGCGTGTCTAAACACATAAGTCTAGCAGTAAACTCAACATCTTCATGGTAGATTTTAGGGTGAAACAATAAGTTATTTTTCTTTAAATATTGAGTATTGTAGATGAATTGGCAGGCTGATGATGGCTGAAATCCTTCAATGAAAAAATCGTTGGCATAGCCTATGGTGTTCCATTTAATAGTATGGCAATCCATTATTCCTGTTATTTTTTCATTACTGTCTACAAATTGTATTTTAAATCCCACTAAATCTAGATTATTATCTAGACTTATCTCCAATAATTCAATTAGAGGGGGTAGGGTAAGCCAATCATCTGCATCTAGAAAGACTAAGCGTTCTCCATTTGCATTTTTTATTCCTGTATTTCTAGCTCCAGAGAGTCCTTGATTTGCCTGAGAAATTATAGTTATATTAGATTTTTGTTTAGCAATATCTTGTAGAATCACTTCACTATTATCTGTAGAGCCATCATTAATATAGATTATTTCAAATTCATTTTTGTCCAAAAGCTTATAGAGAGCTTCAAGTCTTTTAGCCCCAATTTCTAGGTGAGAAGCGCAATTATATACTGGAATGATAATACTTAGTTTCATTTCGTTTTTCTAATAAATCTTTAAAAAGTTTTTCTCCTATTAGGTTCTTTCCTGTCTCTATCTGTTTAATATTAGAGGTTATAGGGAAATGGAATGCTGCTGTAGAAGACACTGAGTAAACATTGTTAAAAGAAATTCCACATAGATCAAATAATTCTGAAGGTATAGCCTTTTCAAATATTTCTATATGTGGTAGGTGTTCCTTATAATTTGTCTTTTCTCGGGGATGTGTTTTTAAAATTATATCTTTATGGTTTAATGTTTTTATGAAATTTTTATATATTTCAATTTTTTCTTTTTCAGTCTGTAGATAGCCATCTTCAAAGAATGGCTGAGTGAATATTATATTCTTTTTTTGTTTTAAAATTTCTATTTCTTTTGAGGTTAGATTAAATAGATTTAGAATATACTCCTTTTTATAAGGAGATGCTTTTTCCCAAGCATGGGTCAAATCTAGATTTTTTTTAAATTTATTTGAAGATATGGTAATTATATAATGCTTTGCTCTATTTTCAGATTTTTCTTTTAAATATTTTGTAGTTAGTAGGTAATTCCATATAAAACGTTTAATATTGTAAATCACACTATTTTTTTTTTGCTCTTTAAGAACGGGCTCATCATGATCCTCTAATCCATCTTCAATTTTTATGAAACTTCTCCCATTTATCAAGGTATATGTGTATATAGAATGGTCATGTGAATATATATCTGCAGTTTTTAGAAAATGCCATTTAATTTTTTGCAGTAAAATTAGATACCTATAATAGAAGGCGTTTTGTAATAAAATTGTGTAGCCATCTAATTTTGTATTTGTTTTAATAATTGGCTTTGTTTTGGCCTTATATATATATTTATGAGGCAATTTATCACTTAACTCTTTAGGAATTAAATTTGAAATAAAATAAAAAGTCTTATCTATATCCTCATCTTTAATTGATAATAAAAACAACAAGAGAGGGTATATTGTGCTGAAAATTAAAGTATTTTTAAATTTCATGCTAATTATTTTAATTTACTCAAAACAAATTCAGCAAAATCAAAATCATATTGGTCATCAATATCAATATTACCCAGATGCCCTTCTACAAATAGCGGGTAAGATTCTTCATTCATAATTATCCCCTTGTTTATCAGGTGTTTTTTAGTGATGTAAAGGAGCCCGTTTTCATAATATAGCGGTTCCATATCTTGGCTTCTCATACCAAATTCATAATTAAAGGGGATAAATTTATGGTTTTTTATCTTTCCAAGCTTATGAGCATCTCGGCTCACCGTGAAAAGGCTTTTATAGTTATTTTGTGTATAGATTTCCATAGCTTCTTTGAGCAAGTTTTTAGGGCGAAGCGGATTTGTAGCTTGTAGCAAAATAATGTTATCATTATCGCCCAAATTGAGCGCCTCCGCAACATGTTGTAATGCAGCAACAGTGGGCACAAAATCTCCCGATAGCTCCTCTGGGCGGTCTATCACTTTGGCGCCTGCCTGCGTGGCCACCTCCTTTATCTTATCGCAATCGGTGGAAACTATGATATCATCTATAAAGTCAAAACTTTTAGCATAATCAATACTATGAGTGAGTAGAGGTTTTCCTCCTAGCTCTTTAATATTTTTTTCAGGAAGCCTTTTAGAGCCGCCTCTTGCAGGTATGATTACTATGTTTTTCATCTTATTGATTATTTAAATCTTGTAAATCCACCATTTGTTTAAACTTGCCATTTTGCTGGTAGAGTTCATTGTAATTCCCGTGCTCTATAATTTCGCCTTTCTCCATTACATAGATGCTATCAGCGTGCTTTATGGTGGAAAGCCTATGCGCTATAATCACCATCGTGTATTTTCCTTGTAGCCTTTCAATATTTTCCTTAATATAGTTTTCTGTTTCAGAGTCAAGGGCAGAGGTAGCTTCATCCATAATAAGTAGCTCAATGTCCTTATACAATTCGCGCGCGATTGAAATTCTTTGCTTTTGCCCGCCCGAAACTAAAACGCCATTGCTCCCCAGCGGAGAATCTTCTTTTTTGTCTAAATCATTCATAAAGCCCGTAAGAGCCACAAGTTCAATGCACGCCCAGAATCGTTTTAAATTCTCAGGTGTTTTTTCGTCCCAGAAAGTAACATTGTTAAATATCGTATCATCAAAAATTACAGGGTCTTGGGTAATGTAGCCCACTTTCTTTCGGAAGGAATCTAAGTGGTTGGTTTCAAGTTTTTTATTGTTTATGAATATATCACCAGAGTCAGGCTTGGTAAGCCCACAAATTACATTGGCAAGCGTAGTTTTGCCCGCGCCACTTTCCCCCACAAGCGCAATGGTTTCTTTGCCATTAATATGCAGCAATAGGTTTTTTAAAATATGCTTCTCGCCAAAAGATAAGTCAATTCTCTTTAAATCAATACTTTTTAGTTCAGGGATTTTGATAGGCTCCTGTTTAGCTTCGCTATCCGTGTCAAATTCTTTAAAAACAGTCATAATAGCCTCATAACCAGTGGAGTTGTTTACGAATAAGTTTCCAAATCCTTGGGCAGAAGTTAAATAAACCAAAGCTCTGTAAAAATAAACTAAGCTGACCATAATACTCGCAAAGGGCGTTTGCCTTAAACTCACCTGAATGAATATTACAGCTACAATTACGATTACAGTTATAGGCTCCCTTGCAGATTCGGCAAAGGCGTTTAGTTTTTGAATTTTATATTCTAAATGCTGTGTTTTTAGAATGTTTTTTTCAATTTTTTTATTAAATTTAGAGATGTAATTCGTGGTTTTGAGGTATTTAAAGTTACTCAATACTTGAATGATGTAGCTATTAAAGGTATTTCCCGTGAGGGTTAATTTTCTAGCGGCATCTTTGGTGGCTTTGTTGATGTATTTGTAAACGAAATTTGAAATTACCCCCCCGATGGCTACCAAAATAGCAAATTGCCAATTGGATAAAAATGCTAGAAACACATAAGTTACGAGCATCACTGCGCTTTGTATGGCTTGGAAGCAGAAATTCATAGCCTGTACCATTCTTTCCACTTGCACAGTGAGCGCGTTTTGTATTTTACCAGGGGCATATTGTGTGTAGCCGTTGTAGGATACCTTTCTAAGTTTTTTTATCAAGGTAAAGCGCATTCTTTTTATCACAAAAAGGCGAATCCTAGCGCTGTAAATATATCTTATGTAAGTGAGGGTTCCCTTTAAAACAAAGAGAACAATCATAACGATAAGCACACTTTCAAAATTCAGCTGAATGCCTATTTCTTGCAGCCCATCAGTAAAATATTTTAGATTCCCAAGCGAGTCAAAATTATCTATATCACCACTGGTAGCAGCTAGTAGCGGAATGAACATAGCAATCCCCAGTCCATCAAGTATCCCTATAAAGGCATTCATTATGATGAAGAGGTATAGGTGTATGCCTACATGTTTGCGTATGTATCCTAAAAACTCTAATGAGAAACTTTTAATCTTAATCATTTGAGGCTCCTTTTAATTTCTTCAATAATTTTTTAAACCAACTTTTATCTTTTTCGCTATGGTAGCCGTAGCCATACCCATAGTTGTAGCCATATCCATAGCCGGAATTTCTAGAATTCACATCATTTAGCACAAAAGAGGCGTGCTTAATTTTATGGTCTTCCACTGCTTTTAGTGGATGTTCTAACAGTTGTTTATCTGTAAATTCAGATCGAACAACAATGATACTCACATCTGCATATTTGCTTATATGATAAGTATCGGAAACTAATAAAAGCGGAGCAGAATCAATAATAATGAAATCAAAATCTTTTTTCAAATTTTGAATCAAAGATTCTAGCCTCTTGCTCATGATTAATTCTGATGGGTTTGGAGGAATGGCTCCAGATAAAATGACAGAAGTTTTGTTATCTAAATGAGATTTGATGATAATCTCATCAATATTGATGCTATCATCGTATAAATATTCTGTTAACCCTATTTTTTTTCTTGTTCCATGAAAATACCTTTGTAGCTGAGGATTTCGAATATCAGCACCAATAATTACGGTTTTTTTGTCTTTTAACTGACTTAATATATGAGCTAAGTTAATTGACACAAAGGTTTTTCCTTCACCTTTGATAGTGGAGGTAACAAGGATTGTCTTTCCTTCACCATCAGAGCTTCCTCCTAACATAAACTGTAAATTAGTCCGCAATACACGGAAAGACTCTGATAGATTAGATAAATCTTCTCCTGCAACATCATTGGCTTCTCCTTTTTTCAAAGAAGGTAACTCGGCTAAAATAGGATAGTCTCCGACAAGTTTAGAAAGTTCTTTTCGGCTTTTAATTTTTGTATTGAGTAAAGTAATTAGATAAATAATCCCTATAGGCAATACAATGCCAGCGAGGAGAGCTCCTAAATAGTAGGTAGAAAAGTTCATATTAACAGGCCCCGTGCTTTCAGGTGCGTCAATTAATTTGGCTTTATCAGCAGATGCAGCCAGAGCTATAGCATTTTCTTCTCTTTTTTGTAACAAAAGCAAGTAAAGATTCTCTTTTATACTTTGTTGCCTGTTAATAGAGCGCAATATCCTTTCTTGTTCCGGGAACTTACTAAAGGCTGTTTGATAGTTACTCAATTTTTCATTAAGTATTTTCTTTTGTTGATTTAGAATAGTTGCTTCTTTTTTTATAGAGTTTATAATGGCTCCCTTTAACAATGAGAGTTGATCTGCCTTTGTTTGAATTACAGGGTTTGCATTTGTTCCACTTTGCTTTTGAAGATTTCGTTCAATTACAATTTTGTTATATTCTGAAATATAAGATGCTAGTTCTTGATTTTGAGACAATACATTAGCTGGTAAGATGTCGTTAATCGAAGAATTATTAATCTGATTTTTATAAATGTTTAAAAATTCCTCTCGAGTATTTAAATCTAAAATCTCTTTCCCTAAGGATTTTATTTCTGTAAGACTTTCGCTAGCTCCTAAGGCAGGATCTACTATTTTATTATTTTCTTTAAAAGATTCAATGTCTCCTTCAACTCCTCCTAATTCATCATTAATGATTTTAATTCTTTCATTAACAAAAGCTGCAGTTCTTCTCGCTTCGGTATTTTTATCATCAATAGCATCCTCATTAAACACATCAATCAATTTATCAATGATAGCTGTAGCTTTTTCGGTTTGAGGACTAGTCATCGAAATGATGATGGCTGATTGATAATTTTGATATCTATTAGCATTTAGAAGTCCCCTTAGTCTATCGGTAACACTTTGTGCATCTGATATATTCAGTGACAATGTCCCATTGCCTATATTTTTATTTTTTTTCTTAAAAGTAACACTTCCAAAGTCAAAAATTATAGGAACATCATAATTATACTTTTTCTCAAGACCATCTTTTGATAGATAAATATTTCTATTATCATAAGATAACTGAAAGTTGAGATTAAATCGCTCTGTACTATCTTTTGGTTGTGTTATGATTTTAAAAGGTACCTCATTTCCATAGACTTCTGTTTCTAAGACTCTCCCTTTATTTGTTAAAGTGGTGTAGAGGTCTAAGTCTTCGACAACTTTTTTCAATAATCTTTTTGAACGAAGTAATAAGAGTTCATTATCTATCCCTTCAGATCTAATTCCATTTACTTCTTGTATGGCAGACAAAGCTCCAGTTCCTGAATTTCTATCTCCTGTTTTTATTAAAACAGTGGCGTAAGTATTGTATTGTGGTACAATATAGCGAGTGTACATTTTTACAATAAAGAGAGCTATTAGTACGCATATTATATATACATACCAATATCTTAAAAAAGGAGCTAAAATTTCCTTAATGTCTAAATTGTTATCTTTTTGATTCTCTCCCATAATTACTTAATAAATAGTGCGTAAATTGTAACTCCTAAAGATAAAACTGTAGAGATTGCTGCAAATGGAGTATTGTTGAAACTTAAGGTGCTAGCTTTGCTTGGTTTTATATAAATCAAGTCGTTTTGTTTTACATAGAAATATGGCTCGTTAAAAAGATTAGCATCTTTTAAGTTCACTGTGTATTTTTGGCGCTTATTGTTCTCTGTTCGGACTAACAAGAGGTTATCTATATCCGATGTCTTTTTCAAGTCTCCACTTTCCGCTAAAACTTCTAATATATTTGTGTTTTGGTTTTTTACATTGACAACCTTTCCCCCAGAATCTCCTAAAACAACAACTCTGAAATTATTTATTGTCAAATTCACAATAGGATTTTTAAGATATTTACTAAACTGAGTAGTCAACTCTTGAATAGCCTCCATACGTGTTTTTCCTGCTAAATGAATCTTTCCAATTTGAGGGAAGTTTATATCTCCAGCTTCATCAATTACAAATGTTGTTAAGTTTTGAGAACCTCCTCCTCCTGGGTTTGAAGTACCACTTGGAGCTATCAAATTTAAAGTAAAAGGAGCCAAAAGCTCTTTATCTTCAACAGACACATTTATCGAAATATCATCGCCCACTTCTAGCTTATATTCATTGATTCCTGATAAATTTGCTTTGTTTAAATTTACTTGATCTATATTCTGGAAATATAATACATCTCTCTGTGTCCTACAAGATTGTAGAACCAATAGAGTTAAAAGAAGATAAGCTATTTTTTTCATAATTATTTTTTGTCTAAAATTTCGTATTGAGAATTTTTACTAATGTATTCAGGAACAATTTCCTTTACTAAACGCACAATTTCTATTCTACCCGCGATTAATGCTCTTCTAGCGATGTGAGTTACTTGCTTTTCAATAATTTCATAAGGCACTCGTTCATCTTTCGAACGCATTATTTTTTCATGATGCGTTGGTAGCGTTGTTGTTTTATTGCTTAAAAGTTCTTCATATAACTTTTCCCCAGGTCTTAATCCTGTAATTTTTATTTCAATATCAACATTTGGTTTTAATCCACTAAGTTGAATCATCTTTCTCGCAAGATCAATGATTTTGACAGGTTCTCCCATGTCAAAAACATAGATCTCCCCTCCTTGTCCCATGACTCCTGCTTGTAGAACTAGCTCGCAAGCTTCTGGTATAGTCATAAAGAAGCGTGTAATTTCTTCGTGTGTCACGGTTACGGGGCCTCCTTCTTCAATCTGTTTTCTGAACAAAGGAATGACAGAGCCGTTTGAGCCTAAGACATTTCCAAAGCGAGTCGTGATGAATTTAGTTGTATTGCCCGGCAATTCTTGCAATGACTGAACATAGAGTTCAGCTACGCGTTTCGAAGCTCCCATTACATTGGTTGGGTTCACAGCTTTGTCCGTAGAAATCATCACAAAACGATTGACATTATATTTGCTAGATAGATCCGCCAAAATCCTAGTACCCCAGATATTGACATTAATCGCTTCTATTGGGTTTTCTTCAATTACAGGCACATGTTTATAAGCCGCAGCGTGATACACCATTGAAATATTATTTTCTTTAAATATCTTTTCAACGCGGTGTTTGTTACTTATATCTGCCAAATAAAAAAGATACTCAATATTTGGGAACTTCTCTTTCATTTCAAGCTTAATGTCATTCAAAGGGGTTTCGGCTTGATCCACAACGATGACCTTGCTTGGGTTGTATGAAGAAACTTTGCGTAAAATCTCGCTACCAATAGATCCTGCACCCCCTGTTACGAGTACGACTTTATCTAAATGACGCTGACTGATTTGATCGTTTTGTATTTTTATCTCCTTACGATAAAGTAAGTCCTCTATTTGCAAAGTTTTAAAATTAGGAGTAGCCTTAGTCTTTCCGTCTTTATTTTCCTCTTCTAAAAGTCGAACAGGTAAATGGTAAATAATGATATTTTGTTTAATAAGCTCATTTAATAAAGGCTGAAAAGCTTCATCTTTAATGTTTGCTTCTGAAAAAACAACTCCATTTAAACCTTTTCTTTCTTTTAATTCTTCAATATGATTGAGTGTATAAATTTTTCTGTCAAGTAATCTTCCTTTAATATTATTCTCTGTGTTAAAAAAACCAATCAAATTGAATCTACTATTAGGGTTTTCTGAGATCGCACTACCGAATCCTACAGCATTTGAGTCGATGCCATATACTAGAACATTTTTTCTAGAAGGCATGTCCTTGAGTCTTGTAAATAATGCAAATGCTAATTTTACATAAAACCTAAATAGGGAAAGGGATAAGAATAATACTAGGATGAAAAAGATTAAACAAAAGTCATAATATAACTTACTTCCCATTTTCCATTCCCATATTTTCTCAATAATAAATAAAACGATTAGAGAAACGAAAGTGGATAAGGATATTTTAGTAATATCTTTAATAGACGAGTGTCTAACAACTCCATAAGAAACCCTGAAGGCTACTAAGGAGAGTGCAGAGACCACAAACATCACAAGAAAGCTTGTTCTATCGCTTACACTTCCTAAGGTAGATATGCCCCAGATAGACATTAAAAAACTAGTAACTCCTAGCGAAAAAACGATAATACCCAAATCGATAGAGAATATAACCCATCGAGGTAGGTGTTTAATTTCGCTTAATCTTTCGGCTAAACTTGCAAAAAAACCTATATTTTTTCTTGTCTTTTTCATTGTGTTAGGGCGTGCAATATACAACTTTTTATTCTATCTCTATCCTCATTGGTTAAGTTGGAGCCAGAAGGCAAACATAGTCCTCTGTTAAATGCATCTTCGGATACTTTTTCGCCAAAATACATAGCATCACTAAAGACGGGCTGCATGTGCATAGGCTTCCACAGTGGTCTAGATTCAATATTTTCTTCTGCTAGTGCGAGTCTTAGTTTTTCTCTTTGTTCGTAATCTTTCAATAAAATTACAGATAACCAATGATTTGAAAATAAATCCTCGTTTTCCTCTGTCAATAATTGAATGTCTTTGAAGTCTTTGAAAAGCTCTTGGTAAAATGCGTGCATGGCTCTACGCTGATTGACTCTTTCTGCCAAGACTTCCATTTGCCCTCTACCAATACCCGCACAAATATTGCTTAAACGGTAATTGTATCCAATCTGTGAGTGCTGGTAGTGAGGGGCGTCATCTCTCGCCTGAGTGGCTAGAAATACTGCTTTTTGTTTGATGGCTTCATCTTTGCAAACAAGTGCTCCTCCTCCAGAGGTGGTGATGATTTTATTGCCATTAAAACTTAAAATGGAAATGTCTCCTAAAGTGCCACAATTTTCGCCATAGTAAGTGCTGCCTAAAGCTTCGGCAGCATCTTCTAAGATAGGGATTTCGTATTTATCAGCAATTGAACGAATCTCTCGGTGTTTATATGGCATACCGTATAAGTGTACGGCAACGATGGCTTTAGGCTTCGATCCATTTTCTATTCTGTTTTGGATAGCCTCTTCAAGTGCTTTGGGACAAATGTTTAGCGTTTCAGCTTCGCTGTCTACAAAGACGGGTTTTGCACCTAAGTATTTAATTGGATTAGCCGATGCAGCAAAAGTCATACTTTGACAAATTACTTCATCTCCAGCTTTTACACCCAATAAGATTAACCCCAAATGCAAGGCTGCTGTTCCTGCACTAAGCCCTGCAACATGCACTTTTCCTCCGAGGAAGTTTCTTAAATCTTCTTCAAAGCCATTCACATTAGGCCCTAATGGAGCCACCCAGTTTTGTTCAAAAGCTTCGTTAATGTATTTTTGTTCATTTCCGCCCATATGGGGAGATGATAGCCATATTTTTGATTTCATATATTTTTTATTTTAATTATTCTTCCAGGATTTCCGACAACTACACTGTTGTCTGGAATGTCTTTTATGATGACGCTCCCTGCGCCGATGGTTACATTCTTTCCAATTTTTATTCCTTGGATAATGCAGGCTCCAATGCCTATATGAGTGCATTCTCCTACTGTTACATTGCCGGCTAAAGCTACATTGGGCGATATGTGGACAAAGTCTTCTATTGAGCAATCATGGTCTATACTGCAATTTGTGTTTAGTATGCAGTGGTTCCCAATTTGCGTTGAATGGTTGACCACAACTCCAGGCATAATCGCATTCCCTTTTCCCATTTTAGCTTTTTTGGAAATGAACGAGAGCGGGTGAATGGCATTTACATAGTTGTGAAATTTGGTAGCGATATTTTTTCTAATCTGATTGTTGCCTATGGCAATAATTATCTCCTCATCAGAATCCTTTTCAGATGGTAAATTGAGAGGGAGGTTGCAGAAACTCTCAGCAGAAGGATTGTCATCTAGAAATTTTTCTACAGAAAACTCTCCAGAGGCTTGTAAAATGTCAAGTATTACTTTTCCGTGTCCGCTTGCACCAAATATAACCATGTCTTTTCCTTAATTAGAGCCATCAAATTTGCAAGTTGTAGCTTGCCCCTCTTTGTTAATCCCTTCTGATTTAAACACTTTTTTTATTGTTAAAAATAATATTTTAGTGTCTAAAGTTAGACTTAAATTTTTAACATACCAAACATCTAGTTTGAATTTTTCATTCCAAGAGATTGCATTCCTCCCGTTCACTTGTGCCCACCCAGTGATTCCAGGGCGAACAGAATGTCTTTTTTTTTGTTCTTCGTTATAAAGCGGGAGGTATTCTGGAAGGAGCGGTCGAGGCCCGATTAAACTCATATCGCCTTTTAGTACATTGATAAGTTGAGGGATTTCATCTAGTGAAGTTTTTCTCACGAATTTCCCTACAGAAGTCAAACGATCCGCATCAGGCAGGAGATTCCCTTGAGCATCTTTTTTGTCATTCATCGTTTTGAATTTTACAATCGAAAAGATTTTTTCATTCAGTCCAGGTCTTCTTTGGAAGAAGAAGGGGCTCCCGTGATTAGCTATAGAGAGAAATATTATGCAAACTAGCAACACTGGGCTTAGAATGATAAGCCCTAAAAGACTTGCGATGAAATCTATGCACCGTTTAAGGAAGTGTTTGTACATTTTTAATACTTAAAATTTTAGCTAAAAAATATTTTGCAAATTTCTATCATTTCGGATTAATTTTCAATTTTTTTAAGTCTTTTTTAATGTTAAAGTCTTTACCAGTGGTGAGTGTCTGTTATTTAGCTCTTGCAGTTTTGAGGGGAATAGTGTACTTTTGGAGTTCAATGATGTGTTGAGGAAAATTAAAATAAACAATGTTAGAAAAAAAAGAAGCACGCTATGAGCGTGTCATTTTAGTGGGGGTTATTACTCAAAATCAAACAGAAGAAAAGCTAAGCGAATACATGGATGAGCTGGCGTTTTTAGCATACACTGCAGGTGCTGAAACCATTGCTAGGTTTACGCAAAAACTACAACAGCCAGATTCTAAATATTTCGTGGGTAGTGGAAAATTAAATGAAATTAAGGAATTTGTAGAAGAGAATGATATTGATACGGTGATTTTCGACGATGAATTGTCGCCATCTCAGCTTAAAAATATTGAGCGTGTGCTGGATAGAAAAATCATTGATAGAACTAATTTAATCCTAGATATTTTTGCTCAAAGGGCAGAGACATCTTATGCACGCACACAAGTTGAGTTGGCTCAGTATGAGTATATTCTGCCGAGGCTTACTCGAATGTGGACACACTTGGAGCGCCAGCGAGGGGGGATTGGTCTTCGAGGTCCTGGGGAGACTCAGATTCAAACGGATAGAAGAATTATCCGAGACAGAATCTCTTTGCTTAAAAAGAAGCTAGAAACAATAGATAGGCAAATGGCAACTCAGCGAAAAAATCGCGGTTCGCTCATTCGCGTTGCGCTAGTGGGATACACGAATGTGGGCAAATCTACTTTAATGAATTTAATCAGTAAATCAAATGTTTTTGCGGAAGATAAGTTGTTTGCTACGCTAGATACGACAGTGAGGAAAGTTGTGATTGGGAATTTGCCATTTTTGCTAAGCGATACAGTGGGATTCATTAGAAAGCTCCCGACACAATTGGTAGAGTCTTTTAAATCAACGCTTGATGAGGTGAGAGAGGCGGATTTAATTTTGCATGTGGTCGATATTTCGCATGAAAGCTTTGAAGATCAGATCCGATCGGTGAACGAAATTTTAAAAGAAATAGATGTGGTTGATAAGCCAACTATCATGGTCTTTAATAAAATTGATAATTTTAGCTTTGTGCCAAAAGCCGAAGATGATTTAAGCGAACCTACGAGGGAGAATATCAGTTTAGACGAGTGGGAGCGAATGTGGATAGCAAAATCGGAATTTCCGACCTTATTTATCTCAGCAAAAAAGAAGAAAAACATTGCGGCTTTTAAGAAGACATTGTACGAAGAGGTGAAAAAAATCCACACGCAGCGTTATCCATACAATAATTTCTTGTTCCAATATTACGATGAAGAGTAAAGTTGTTTTACTTTTAGGGACAAATTTGGGAGATCGTTCGCGAAATTTAATCCAAGCCAAAGAACATTTATCAGAAATTGGTGAGATTTTTCAAGAAACATCTGTTATGGAGACCGCTCCTGTTGGTTTTACGGCAGAGCAGGATTTCTATAATCAAGTTTTGGTGTTTTATACAGAATTGTCGCCCGTTGCTTTATTGAAGGCTTTGAAAGTAATTGAGAAAAAAATGGGGAGGGTTTATACTAAACCTCTGAGCGGAGAAAAATATGTTTCGCGTATCATAGATATTGACATACTATTTTATGAAAATTTAAAGTTTTCTTCTAAAGTGTTGATTTTGCCTCATGAGCAGGTAAAGTCTAGAAAATTTGTTCATGAGTTGTTGAAAAATAGTGAGGTAATTAATTAAAAAAAAACGTAGTGCATTATCGAATGAGGTTAATTTTTAAATTGTTAATGTTACTATGAAAGACAAATTTATTGAGATATTGAATAGTAGTCAAGGAGGTAATTTTTGCCAATATTCTTGTTTTGAATCCTTCAAAAGATTTGGCATAATTACGCCGTATCATAAATTGGTCACACAACTGCGAGAATAAAGTTTCTATACGTTTTCTATACTTTCTGAATGGATAGAACTGAGGTTTGTAATCTTTTTGATTTTTTCTTTTAGGGGTTTCTAACTGGATTTTTACCTCATTGAACAAGTCAAGCTGAACCGTTTGAGAAAGATAGCCCCTGTCTCCAAGTAACACGCAATCAGAAATTTGAAGTTTTATGTCTTTCAAATAATGAATGTCGTGAACGGAGGCGGGAGATAAGTCAAAACTTTGGAACACACCAGTAATAGAACAGATCGCATGTAGCTTGTAACCATAAAAGTGTAGATTTTGAGAAGCTCAAAAACCTTTATTTGGCATTGAAAAGCTATTTTCTTTACAGATTTTGCTTCTGGAAGAGCGGGATAATTTACACACTTCTAAAGGCATGCTGTCCACCAAGAAATAGTTTTCAAAATCATTGAACTTTTTCACCATTTTGCACCTAATTTCTTCAAGAAAAGGGAAGAGTTTTCGTTTTCTTCTGTTGTAAACACTCCTTTCAATTTTAGATTCAATAGCCCAACCTTTTATCTCTCTAAAAAGCTGGTACTCAGAGTCGATAGATTTAAATTCTGCTAAAATAATTAAGCTTATCAGCTCTATATCAGATAATTTTGGTTTCACTGGTTTAAAATAGAAATTTTCAGTTCCTGAAATTTCTATTAGTTTATTCAAAATAAAATTGTAACTTGCCTCTAGGTTGCTCATAATTGTATTTGATTGGTAACCAATGCAATTTACTTTTCTTTAGGCTCAT
Source organism: Ornithobacterium rhinotracheale DSM 15997 (assembly GCF_000265465.1). Classification (NCBI taxonomy): domain Bacteria; kingdom Pseudomonadati; phylum Bacteroidota; class Flavobacteriia; order Flavobacteriales; family Weeksellaceae; genus Ornithobacterium; species Ornithobacterium rhinotracheale. Next base: position 899,964 of record NC_018016.1, on the reverse strand, counting down.
GGGCAACCTTTTTTATAATGCACTACGGGTTAAAAAAAGCATTTTAACACAAAAAATATTTGTTTAAGAGTTTATAAGTTTTAACTTTGTCGCAATTAAACTAATGAAATAAATATAAACTTATGAAGTATTTAAAACTATTTACAATCTCTTCATTGGCTCTTAGTTCTCTTCCTTTGATGGCTCAACAAGAGACAGAGGTAGTTGTAGTAGAAGACGCTACAACTCAGACTCCTCAGCAAGAGTATTTTCAGAATAAGTATTATGGTCAGAATCAAAACTATGTAAAGTTTACCTCTGATCAAAAGAAATTCAACGACTGGAGTCTCGCGGTTTATGCAGGTATCCCTTTGATTCAAGGTGCAGATTTGAATACCTCTGTTTCTGGTCATGGATCAGAGTGGGGAGGGTATGATTTGCAAGCTGTTTTGACAAAACAAATCACTCACGCATTTGGTTTAGGATTGCAGTTTAATTATGGTAAAACTAAACAGCAAGCTTATCAAGGAGGCAATGAATACAAAGGACACACTGATTATTGGATGTGGTCGTTGCAAGGTGATGTTAATTTAAGCAATTTGTTTAGAAGAGTTGATAATAAATCTCGTTATGCATGGGCTTTACATGGGTATGGGGGATTTGGTACACTACAATATGATGCATACATCAATAAAAATGGGGGGAAAGATATCCAAACAATGGAAGGTAAAGGTTTTGGATCTGTATTCTTTAATGGTGGTGGTGGTTTAAGATATAAAGTTAATCAAAGACTTGATATCGAAGCTAAGGCTATGTATTACTTTACTGGTGATGAGGAGTTTGATGGGTCTACAGGAGGAACTCAATATGATGTTGGGAATTTCCAAGACGGAACGCCAATTGCTCCAATTGCTAACATTGAAGAAGGTAAAGATGATGGATTGTTTACATTCAGTGTGGGTGCTTTGTTCAAATTAGGAAAGCATCATGAACACTTAGCGTGGGCAGATCCGTTAGCAGACATCTATCCTGGTCCTTCTCCAGAGGAATTGCAAGCTATGTTAGTAGTTTGTGCGCAAGGAGATAAAGATGATGATGGTGTTTGTGATGATTGGGATCGTGAGTTGAATACTCCACTTGGTGCTAGAGTAGATGGTGCAGGTCGTGCATTGGATACTGATTTAGATGGTGTGATTGACTTGTATGACAAGTGTGTTACATTACCTGGTCCGGCAGACAATGACGGATGTCCATTGAAGCAGGATGCTGAAGCAGCAATAAATTTAGCAATTGCAAACTTAGAGTTTTCTTTAAATTCAGATGTGATTTCTCCATCTTACTACCCATTGTTGGATAAAGCTGCTGAATACTTGAAGTATTTCAAAGATGATGTTTACAACGTAGTAAGTCATACAGACGCAAGAGCTTCTCAAGCTTACAATTTAGGATTGTCTAGAAGAAGAGCGCAAGCTGTTAAAGATTACTTAGTTCAGAAACATGGTGTTCCTGCAGAGCAATTGAATGTTATCGCTATGGGTAAAGATGATTTGAGATTCCCTCAGTGTAATCCAGCGTCTAAATGTCCAGAATGGATGAACCATGCTAACAGACGTGTAGTTTTCGTAAAACAATAATTGTTGATACAATAACTTAAATAGAAAAAAGACTGCCTTTGGGCGGTCTTTTTTTATTTTGAAATTTTTGCATTTTGAAATTAAAAGCTAAAACCTTATCGTAAGAGTTTTATTTTAATTAATTTTGCCCCGCAAATGAAGTTTTGAATTGATCCTTGTATGAAAGAGCTTTTAAGTCTAAATAAATATTTATATAAATACCGTGGTCGTTTATTCCTTGGAACACTGTTCATTATAGGGCTAAACTTTTTTATGGTATATAAGATTAGATATGTAGGAAAGGCGGTAAACTTTATCAAAGCTTCATTGAGTAGTGGTGAGACGGAGCAGATCAGCCAATTGTGGTACTATGGTGCGTTGATTATCTTATTGCCTTTGGTTGCGGTGTTTCTCCAATTTTTGATGCGTCAAACCATCATTGTGGCGTCTCGCCATATGGAATATGATTTGAAAAATGTTATTTATGAGCATTATCAAGAGCTAGACACAGCTTTTTATAAAAACAATCGAATTGGAGATTTGATGAATCGCATTAGCGAAGATGTGAGCTATGTCCGTATGTATTTAGGGCCTGGTATCATGTATCCTATCAACTTATTGGCAATGTCGGTGATTTTGGTCATTGAGATGCTTTCGATTGATAAAACAATGACGCTTTTCACTTTGTTGCCTTTACCGTTTTTGTCGGTTTTGGTGTATTTTTTAAGTAGTAAAATCAATCGAAAAAGCCGAGAACTACAAGCCGAGCAATCCAATTTGTCGGCCTTTGTGCAAGACATGTTTTCGGGCATTCGTGTAATAAAGTCCTTTAGTAAAGAAAAAAGTGTTAAAGCTAATTATGCCAAAAATGTAAAAAAATACAAGCACAAAGCCATAGAGCTCGCTAATATTGATGCGTTTTTCACTCCTTTGGTTGTAGTAATCATTGGCGTGAGTCAAATCGTGATTTTGTATGTAGGGGGAATGCGCTACATCAATGGTCAAATTCAAGAAATTGGTACACTTGCACAATTCTTTATGTATTTAAATATGCTTATATGGCCATTTACATCGCTAGGTTGGGTGTCTATGGTGGTGCAGAGAGCCTCTAGCTCTATGAAGCGTATCAATGAGTTTTTAAATACAGAGCCATCGGTGCAAAATACGGGGACGATTAAATCTAAAATTCAAGGTAAAATTAATTTTGAAAATGTAGATTTCGTCTACGATAATACAGGGATTCAGGCATTGAAAAATGTTACTTTTGAGGTTCCTGCGGGCGAAACGCTTGCTATTTTAGGCAAAACAGGATCTGGGAAAACTACTATTGCTGAATTGATTTCGCGCTTATATGACCCAACAAATGGGGTGGTGAAGGTTGACGACCAGGATTTAAAATCTTATGATTTGTTTGCGCTAAGGGATCAAATCGGGGTGGTGCCACAAGAGGCTTTTTTGTTTTCTACAAGTTTGCGAGAAAATTTGAATTTTGGAGCAGATGAGGATACGCTAGAGCTAGCGAGAGAATATGCAGAAAAGGCTGATTTGCATGAGAATATAGAGTGCTTTAGAGAAGGATATGATACAGTTGTAGGAGAGCGTGGAGTTACGCTTTCGGGCGGACAAAAGCAGCGTCTTTCCATTGCGCGTGCTTTGATAAAAAAGCCTAAAATTCTAATTTTTGATGACAGCCTTTCTGCCGTGGATACCGAAACAGAAACCACAATTTTAAACAATATTAAGCAAGAGTCGGAAGGGAAGACGACTATAATCATCACGCACCGAGTTTCTTCGGCTAAGCATGCACACCAAATCATCGTTTTGGATTGTGGCGAAATCATTGAGCGCGGAACGCACCAAGATTTAATGGATTTAGGCGGAATTTATAGCGAAATGTACACGCAACAAACACAAATGCAAGACTAATTTTTGACCAAAGCTTTCAAGCTTTAGCCTAAAAAACTTAATAAAAATCTGTATATTTGTGCTTTTAAATTTTTAGCCTAATTCTAAATATACATGATGGATTCAACCCCCGAAAATAAAACTGGAGAGTCTACCAAGAAGATAGCGGAAATGTACAAAGAATGGTTTTTGGACTATTCTTCTTATGTGATTTTATCGCGTGCAATTCCTTCTATTTACGATGGGCTTAAGCCCGTGCAGCGTCGTATTCTACACTCTATGCGAGAGATGGAGGACGGGCGCTACAACAAGGTGGCAAACATCGTGGGGAACACCATGAAATATCACCCGCACGGGGATTCCTCCATTGGTGGAGCCTTGGTGCAAATAGGGCAAAAGAATTTACTCATCGATAAGCAGGGAAACTGGGGAAACATCTTCACGGGAGATGTAGCGGCGGCGTCTCGTTATATTGAGGCGCGTTTAACCAAGTTTGCGCTGGAAGTGGTCTTTAATCCCAAGACTACCGAGTGGCAAAATTCTTACGATGGAAGAAATAAAGAACCTATAAATTTACCGATTAAATTCCCTTTGCTTTTAGCACAAGGTGTGGAGGGGATTGCGGTGGGGCTTTCTACGCAGATTTTGCCGCATAACTTCAACGAGTTGATAGATGCTTCTATTAAGCATTTAAGAGGAAAGAAGTTTGAATTGTATCCTGATTTCCAAACAGGGGGTATGATCGATGTTTCGGACTACAACGACGGTGAGCGTGGCGGACGCGTTAGAATCCGAGCTAAAATTACGCAAGAAGATAAATCTACACTCAAGATTTCAGATATTCCGTATGGGCAAACAACATCTTCGGTAATTGCAAGTATTTTGAGTGCCAATGAAAAGGGAAAAATCAAAATTCGTAAAGTAGAGGATAATACTGCCGAGAAAGTCGAAATTCTGGTGCATCTGAGCAATAATGTTTCGCCAGACAAAATGATTGATGCCTTGTATGCTTTTACAAGCTGTGAGGTTTCTCTTTCGCCCAATGCCTGCGTGATTGTAGATAAAAGACCAGAATTTTTATCGGTTTCGCAAATATTAAAACTTAATACCCAAAATACGGTAGAGCTACTCAAGAGAGAGTTAGAAATAGAGCTTGAAGAATTGGAGTATAAATGGCATTTTTCATCGCTTGAAAGAATCTTTATCGAAAACAGAATTTATCACGACATTGAGCAAGAAGAAACTTGGGAAGGAGTGATCCGAGCCATAGATGAGGGCTTGAAACCGCATATTTCACACTTGCGCCGTCCTGTAACCGAGGAAGATATTGTAAAACTCACCGAAATCAGAATTAAGCGTATTTCTAAATTTGATTTAGACAAAGCACAACAATATATCGAGTCTTTGGAAGAGCAAATTGCTGCGGTTAAAAATAATTTAGATAACTTAATCGAGTATGCCATAGATTACTTTAAGCGACTTAAAGAAAAATATGGAAAAGACAAGCAACGCCTCACCGAAATTCGCCCATTTGAGGACATCGACGCAACCAAAGTAGCCGCTGCCAATGTCCGCTTATATGGCAACTTTGCCGAAGGTTTTATCGGGACAGGAAGTGCAATGCGCAAAGATGAATTTTTGTTTGAATGCTCAGATATTGATGATATCATCACATTCCGCCGAAATGGTAGCATGATGGTTACCAAAGTAGATGATAAAACATTTATAGGCAAAGACATAATCCACTGTGCAGTGTGGAAGAAAAAGGACAAACGCACGATTTACAATGTCGTTTACCGCATGGGGAAAACAGGACCTTATTACCAGAAAAGATTTTCGGTAACCAGTATTATCCGAGACAAGGAATACCCTATTGCCAGCGATATCGATGGTTCGCAAATTCTGTATTTTTCAGCAAATCCAAACGGGGAGGCAGAAGTGGTACAAGTTTTATTGAACCAAAGAGCAAGGCTTAAAAAACTTAAATTTGAATTAGATTTCGCAGATTTAGCCGTAAGAGGAAAGCTTACAAAAGGGAATTTGGTGTCTAAGCACCCGATCAAAAAAATCGAACTCAAGGAGCATGGCGTGTCTACATTGGCACCAAGAAAAATTTGGTTTGATGAGGCAGTGAAAAGGCTAAATGTAGAAGGAAGAGGAAAATACCTTGGAGCATTCCGTGGAGAGGATAAGATATTAACAATCAATAGTGAGGGGGTAGCACAGCTTACCAATTTTGATTTGACTAATCACTATGATGATAATCTCCTATTTATCGAAAAATGGATTCCAGAAAAGCCAATCTCTTGCGTTTATTACGACAGCGAGCGCGAGCGTTATTATGTGAAACGCTTTGTGCTAGAAGATAGCTTAAAAGAGCAACCATTCTATTTCTTAGAAGACAATAAATCTTTCATAGAATTTATTTCTGTGGATAGAATCCCGCAGATTGAGATTGTTTTCAAAAAAGTAAACGGCAACGAGCGCGAGCCAGAAATTGTGAATTTGGAGGAATTTATCGCCGTAAAAGGAATTACTGCGATGGGCAACCAGCTCACAACCTATGATGTTAAGAAAATTGTGCCGCTTGAGCCAATTCCATACGAGGAACCTGAACCAGAAGAGGAAAACAAAGAGGAAGAAGATGAGGATTCTTATGATTTAGAGCCAAAACAAGCATCGCTTTTTGACGACGAAGAATAACATTTCATGGGAGAATATATAACTTATTTTATCATAGGGCTCACGGTTTTTACCAGTTGGCAAGCATGGGAACGACCAGAATTGTTCGATCGGTTTAAATTTCAAATGTCTGCGATTTTAGACCAAAAGCAGTACGATCGTATTTTTACATCAGGCTTTATTCATGCAGATGGTATGCATTTGTTTTTCAATATGTTTGCTCTGTATGTGTTTATGCCTGTGGTGTTATATGTATTTTCGATTCAGGCAACACTGTTGATTTATATTTTAGCCATACTGAGTGGGAATTTACTCACGATTTTGGTGCATCATAAAGATCGCTGGCACAACGCAGTAGGAGCTTCGGGCGGTGTTTCGGGGATTGTGTTTGCGGGTATCATATTGTTTCCTCAGATGCCTTTGCAAATTGTGTTTATGCCATTTTTTAGTTTTCCTGCGTGGCTATTTGGTGTGGTTTATTTAGCCTATTCCGCCTTTGGAATGAAAAGAAATTTAGGCAATCTCGGGCATGCTGCCCACATAGGAGGTAGCTTGGTGGGGATTATCATAGGCTTATACTTAAAATATTAGATCAAAAAACTTTAACACCCTAAGAGCTTGTAGTTCCTAAAACTTTTTATAGCTTTGCCCCTGTCTATGAAACAGCGTGTGCCACATATAATGAATTATGATAAATTTAACAACTTTTTCTTGCTTAGTTCGAGAAAAAGTGCAAACACACACGCACACACAATTATATACCTTATAATATAGTTTGTCTATTTGCTTGTGCAAATGCTTCTTTCCTTTATTTAAAAACCAAAAATATTGTTGCTAGCTTGTTGCTAGCTATACTATATTGTATAAAGAGACTAAAGCCAAAGTTCCGTTTAGGAGCTTTGGCTTTATGTTTTTTTACAAAGAAATGTTTTTGCAGTGCCCCACACTGTAAAATACTTTTTTTCATATACTCTCGTGGAACGCGCTTCCTAGTAGAATGTTTTTTTTCATACTTAATTTTTTTGGTCGAGAGACTAAAAGAGTTATGGAGAAATGTTCGCTATGAGAATAGCCGACATTGTTTTTAAGTTTTAGCCTTGCTGTAGTATTCCCTAATACTGCAGTAAGGCTTTTTTGATTAAAAGAAAATACAGCTTTACAGCTGTAATCGATATAAATGAGAAGTTCTTTGGGATTTTGTATAGTGCTAGTGTCTTCTTTCTTGTTCTTTTGGCTTGACCCAAAAGAACGAAAAAGTCAAGAGCGAAGGCAGCGGTTTGCCTGCGGCACGGGGTTCGCCTCCGCTATTTGAAAGCTTTGGCTTTCAAGTTCGCTATGGAGGCTCTCCCTAAACCTGCCTTCACTCACCACCACGCGTAAGCTTCAACATTCCCACTCAAATAAAGCGAAGCCTTAATGAGCAAGTGCATGGGCAGTAGGCGGAGCGGAGCGCGTCCGAGGGATGAGCCTAGGGAGAAAGGGAGGCAAGCCCGCGTAGTCCTACGGTACGCAGTAGCCCATTTCACTTGCTCTTGATTCACATACTCTGCTCTCGCAGACTTTTCAACTTTTTTCATCAAGGAAAAAAGTTGGTTGAAAGAAGAAGTTTGCAAAAGCGGAGTATATGGAGTAATCGTAAAGAGAGAGGTGAATTAGCCCTGCAAAAGGAAACACTATACAAAATCCCGTGTAATATAAAGAAAAATAAAAAGTACCCGTTGTGCATTTAGCACAAATTCACTTTAATTTTGTTCAAATCTCTCTTGAATACGAAAAAATTGAGATACTGAATCATGGTAAAAGAAGTGATTTTTGACAGTATTCTTGTAATGAATCCCTGAAAAGTTTTGGCTAAGTTGATGCCCATTAAAAACTGTCCGCACAGCTGGGAAAAATTCGTCTCAATACGTTTTCTAATTCTTGATTTGACTTTTGGAAACGCTACAAAATCATGCTGGTTTTTCCGCATCGGAACGGATAAATTGATGTTAGAACAGTTAAATAAATCCAGTTGAATTTCCTTGCTGATATAGCCTCTATCCCCGATTAACTCACAGTTTTTAAAGTCTTCTTTGATGTCTTTCAGGTAGTTGACATCATGGACATTAGCAGGTGTAAAATCAAAGGAATGAAAGATGCCATTTTTGTCGCAAACCGCATGAAGTTTGTACCCAAAATACTTTGATTTTTTGGCAGCACAATACCCAAATGAGGGGTGTATTTCATCAGTGGAACAGATGGCGGAACGATGGGCTCTACTCACTTTACAAATTTCAATAGGGGTTGAATCTACGATAAAAACATCGGTAAAATCTGAGAATTTTTCACTTAGGGTCTTCCTTATTTTTTCGATGTATGAAAAAAGTTTTCGTTTTCTTTTGTTGTAAACGCTTCTTTCTATTTTGCTGTCTAATTCCGTTCCAGCGATGCGTCTAAATAGCTGAAGTTCAGAGTTTATAGACATATATTCCGCGGTAATATTCAGTGCCACTAATTCCATATCAGACAATTTCGGTTTTCGGATTTTCTTTTTAGTAGGAATATTTTTGCAAGTTTCTTTCAGTTCTTTCAAAATAATTTTGTAGTTTTGTAGTTTTGTATAAGATTGTTCATGTATTTAATCAATTGATAACTAATTAAATATACGACTTTTTAGTCGAATGAACAATCTTTTTTTATTTTTTTCCTAAATGCACAAGGGGTAAAAAGTAATAAATCATAAAGTTTAATTTTAAAAAAGTAAAAGAGTATGAAACGAAGTTTTTATCTTCTAGGAATGTTGCTGTCGGGCGGTGTAGCCCTTGCACAGCAAGATGCAGAGGGGCGTGTAGGGATTAATACCGACTCTCCCCAAGCTACTTTGGACATTGCGGAGTTGAGCAACGTGCCATCGACGCAGCCCCAAGGAGTATCGTTCCCCAATTTTAGTACGGAGGAGCGTGCTAAGTTTGAAAACCCTAAGGTGGGTACAATGATTTTTAACACAACCAAGAAATGTTTAGAGATGTATTTTGGGGTAGTGAATGGGGTACACCAGTGGAGTTGTATTCCTGATGTGAACAATAAGCAGTCTCAAAATGTGAGTGTGGAGCCAGCCGGCTGGAGTGGACAGTTTATTGGTGGCGTAGCATTAAATGGTCAATCGGTTAAGTTTAAGTTAGTGAACAATGGTTTTGTAGGGATAACAAATGTTAATTTTTCTGATGCTGTGAGCATACAGAACGCCTCTAGTGGGGCTTCCAAGCAGGGCAATGTAAGCGTTAAGCAAGGGCAGCACACCAGTGTTTCGTTAAATGGAGGAGAAAGCAGGGTGCTCACCTATCAGTTAGAGGGTACGCCAGAGGCAGGAACCTTAGTAGCTAAATTTGAGAAATTAGGGCTTTCCGCCGACCAGCAAACTGTGGTAGGCTTAGGTTTAGGTTTAGGTTCTGCAAGTGTTGCGAACAAAGACAATTACACGGTGTCTTTGTATTACCAGCCTACTAATACTACTATCCAAGGAAAAATAAATAACGGAGCAGAAAAAGTAACGATAAAAATCCCATATACCAATGGGAAAGGCTCATATAATGCTGTAAACATTAACAACATAAGAACCGCACCAGGGCAAGGTGGTGATGTAAATAATTTAAGCCTCTCTATCCCTGCGGGTAACTTTGGGGTAACAGGTGAGTTAGAGGCAACGATTACGGTGAGCGGTAGCGACCAAGAGTATTTGGTAAGGCAGTTAGCCCCTGGGGATTCGTATGATATAGCCACATTTAATGTAGATATAAACGGAAGTAGAGCAACTGTAGTATTAAAAGGCATAGGCGGTATCCCAGATAAGAAGTTTGGGGTGGAAACCAATGGTAAATTAGAGCACCAGTTTATCTATATTCCTATCACAGGACCAGATGGTAGAACATGGTTAAATAACAATTTAGGAGCGGATTATGCTAATGTTAATTCTCGACACTTTAATCCAACCCAGCAGGCTACAAGTAAGACTGATTATAAGGCATATGGTTCGTTGTTTCAGTGGGGAAGAGAGGCAAATGGACATGAGTTAGTAGATTGGACAAGTTCCACTTCAGGACGTGTAGTACATTCAAATCTGTCTTGGAGTAGCGATATGTCGTCAAGTTTAACCACTTATCATGATCCATGTCCAAATGGGTATCATACGCCTACGGAGCAGGAGTTAAGAAATTTATATAATACAATTGTGGGAAAAAGTTTAAGTGGAACAAATTCTTCTAATTCAGATAAAATGTGGAGTGAGCGTCAGTTAAATCTTCCCGCTGCAGGCTACCGCCGCTACACCCTTGGTTCGCAGTTCAACTACGCAGGTAGCAGCGGCTACTACTGGTCGTCTACGCAGGATGGTAGCGGCAACGCATGGGAGTTGTACTTCAACTCGAGCAGTAGCGGCATGAGCGATTTCAGCCGTTCCTTCGGGCAGCCGGTTCGTTGCCTCAAGGATTAGCACCGAAAAAGCAGAGGACATTAAGTAATATAAATAAACAATTATAAATAGAAATAATAAAAAATATGAGCATAAAATACAATGTAATTCAGCGAAGAAACCCAAGCAAGCCAGAAGAACCACAAAAATACTATGCCGTGGTGGCAAGCGATGGAGAAATGGATATAGCCCAGCTCGTTAAGCAAATTGAGAAGTTTTCGGCACTCAGCGAGGCAGATATTCGTGGCGTTATCATTGCGCTAGAGAATGTAATTCAAGACGCCTTGGCAGCGGGCAAAATCGTTCGTTTAGATAAGCTCGGCTCGCTCTATGCCACTTTAAGCAGTGGAGCGGCAGATACAGAGAAAGATTTTCATTCGGGCTTAATCAAAAAGGTAGGGGTAAACTACCGCCCAGGCAAGCGTATCCTAGATAGCATGAAGGCGGCAGGCTTTGAGCGTATCAAGAAAAACAGTTAGTATTATACAGTATTAGTATAAAAACCCAAGGGCAGTACATAGAGTGCTGCCCTTGTTTTGTGAGGAGAGTTGCCCACGAGGCTATAAACTCTCTGCACGGAGTTGCTAAAGTCTGTGCAGAGAGTTTGGGAACTCCGTGCAGAGACTTGGTAAACTTTGTGCACAGAGTTGGGGGAGTATTCCCAGAGAGTTTGTCGCGATGTAAATACTTGAAAGATAAGAGCTGCAGAAACTATAAAATAATAACAAACTTTTTTTGCTTATAATAGCATGATATTTAGGTAGAAATATTAATTTTGCAGAGAGAAAATAATTAACATCAAAAATACTGTATAATAGAAGCATGGGCTTATTCAATTTCTTTACAAAAGATATCGCAATAGACTTAGGTACTGCAAATACCTTAATCATTCATAATAATAAAGTAGTAGTAGATCATCCGTCCATTGTAGCCATCGATCGCCAATCAGGGAAATTAATCGCCGTGGGGCACGAGGCTAAAAGAATGCAAGGGAAAACACATGATGACATCAAGATCGTGCGTCCTTTGAAAGATGGGGTAATCGCTGATTTTGAGGCGTCTGAGAAAATGATTAGAGAATTTATCTCTATGATTCCAGGCTTAAAAGGCGGAATGTTTGCGCCAGCACTTAGAATGGTGATCTGTATCCCTTCGGGCATCACGCAAGTGGAGCGTAGAGCGGTAAAAGATTCGGCATTGCATGTAAATGCCAAGGATATACGCCTTATTTATGAGCCTATGGCAGCCGCTATTGGAGTAGGGATAGATATCCAGCAACCAGAAGGAAACATGATCATCGATATAGGAGGCGGTACCACAGAAATCGCGGTGATTTCGCTAGGAGGTATCGTGGTAGACCAATCGGTGAAAATTGCAGGAGATATCTTTACCAATGATATAGCTTATCATTTAAGAACGCACCACAACCTATATGTGGGAGAGCGTACTGCGGAAAGAATCAAAATCGAAATCGGTTCGGCATTAGAAGAATTAGAGCACGAGCCAGATGATATCTATGTGCAAGGTCGAGACCTGATTACAGGTAAGCCTAAAGAAGTAGTGGTAAACTATAAAGAAGTAGCACGAGCTTTGGATAACTCTATTTCTCGTATTGAGGATGCTGTAATGGAAACTTTGTCCAAGACACCACCAGAGTTGGCAGCAGATATCCACAACACGGGTGTTTATATGGCGGGCGGAGGCTCAATGCTTCGCGGGCTAGATCAGCGAATTTCTAAAAAAACAGGATTGCCGGTATTCTTGGCAGAAGATCCGTTGCGTGCCGTAGTAAAGGGAACAGGTATCGCTTTGAAAAATATGGATAAATTCACTTTCTTAGAGCGATAGATATATAGAGTTCTCGTCGGAATGCAGTTTTTAGTCAATCTACTCTCAAAAATAGGTGTTTTTGTGCTCTTTCTCCTGCTGGAGGGAGTGGCAGTGTTTCTTATGTTTACACAGGGTGGATACCACAAGGGGGCAATAGGAGAGAAAATGATGAGCGTAGATGGCTATGTTTCAGGTAAAATAGCAAAAGTTTCACATTTCTTTGATTTGCCGGAGGAAAACGAAGCCCTAGCACAAGAAAACGCTTTGTTGAGGCAGTCTCTCAAAAATTTACAATCTAGCCCTGCACAGGGGATAAGCCTAAAGGATTCTACACTATTGTACCCGTTTAAATACTTTCCTGCACAGGTGGTAGATTACTCTTTAAGAAAGAGAGATAATTATTTCTTGATTAACAAAGGAGCGGCAGATGGCATAAAAGAAGACATGGCTGTGCTTTCGCTCGATGGGCTTGTAGGCGTAGTGTTTTCAACCTCTAAGCACTATGCGTTGGTATTGTCTATCCTGCATTCCAAGACCAATATCAAGGCTAAAGTAAAAAACTTAGATTATTTTGGGATTATTCAATGGCCAGGCGAAGATCACAGGATTCTTGAGCTCACAGAAATTCCCAAATATTTGAATGTAAAGGTGGGAGACACCGTCGTTACCGCGGGAGCATCTGCAGTGTATCCAGAGGGGGAGCTCATCGGTAGAGTTTCAAAACTGAGCCCCAATCCACAAACAGGAGATTACAACATAGAGGTTACTACATTCAACGATTTAGCCAGAGTTAAAAATGTATATGTAGTAGAGGATTTAGAAAGACCAGATATTCAACAAGCAAAAGCCAAAGAAGAGGAGTTAGCCAATGGTACAGAGTAGTTTAGCCAATGTAGGGAAAATGATATTTTTCATACTACTGCAAGTCCTAATTTTTAATAATATAAATTTTTGGGGCTATGCCAATCCTTACATTTATATATTGTTTATATTAACGCTTCCTTCTAGCACCAATCGCTATGCACTCTTGCTCTATGCCTTTGCCATAGGTTTTGCCATAGATGTTTTTGAGCACACAGGCGGTGTGAATGCCTTTGCCACGGTTTTGGTAGCTTATCTCAGAAATCCATTGATTAATCTTTTATCCAATCAAAATGTAGACGAACTAGGAAATTCCAAATTTGCGAATTTCTCCTTTTTGCAATGGAGCGTTTACATCGTTGTGCTGATATTAATTCAGCATTTAAGCATTGATTTAATTGAAAGTTTGCAGTGGCATAATTTCTGGCTAATTGTAGAGCGTAGCCTTATCGGAACCTTAATAAGCATAATACTTTCGGCAATTTATATTTTATCTTTTCCTCCTAAAAGACAGAGCGAAATATAAATGAAAAGAACAGCCCTTTTTTATTTTTTAATCATAGCTATCAGCCTCAGCTTCATAGCGCGTTTGGCATATCTTCAGCTTTTTACCGATCGCTATATCCTCAATGCATTCAACACCTCGATCAAAAGAGAAATCATTTATCCCAAAAGAGGAGACATTCTTGATCGGAACGGGAAATTACTCGTAACCAATAGCTGGGATTATGAGTTGCAAATTACCCCTCTCTTGCTAGAAAAGGGATTTGACACGATTCAGTTTTGTAAACTGATAGGAATCTCCCGAGAAGAATTTGACCAAAAAATGGCTGAAATCAAAGCCATCAAAGGATACACCAAAGTAGGGACTTTTACACTTATCAAAGGGATTAATCGAGAGGATTTTACACGCTTTCAGGAGCAAATGTATAAGTATCCCGCCATTGATGTGGTGCAAAAGCCTAAACGAGAATACCGCGTTTCGGGCGGAGGAAATGTTTTGGGCTACATTCAAGAGGTGAGTCCTAGTTACATTAAAAAAGACTCTTCTTATTACGATCCAGGGGATTTGGCAGGAATGTCTGGCGTAGAGAAGTCTTATGAAAAAGTATTGAGAGGAAAAAAAGGCTTCAAATATTTAAAAAAAGATATTCGCCTGCGCACCATTGGAGCATATGAAAATGGCGATAAAGATGTTCAAGTAGAAAACGGAAAGGTGCTCAATCTAAGTATAGATTATGACCTGCAAGAATACGCAGAGTCTTTGTTGCAAAACAAGCGAGGTGCTGTAGTAGCCATAGAGCCCAAAACAGGCGAAATTTTAGCCTTGGCATCGTCTCCTTCTATCGACCCGAGACGCTATAATGTGCCTGGGGAAATCTCAAGAATGATGCGAGATTCCATCAACAAAATCATGTATGATAGAGCATTGCAAGCAGCCTATCCGCCAGGTTCGCCTTTCAAAATCCTAACAGGGCTTTCTGCCTTTCAGCTAGGCGTGGCAGATTCTGCCAAAGTATATACCTGTCATCACGGCTTTTATTATAGTAGATCCCACATGAATTGCCATTGCGGTAGAGGAGCTTTAAAAATAGAAACCGCCATAGAGCGTTCGTGTAACTCCTATTTCTCCAAGGCTTGGATAGATATTCTTAAAAAAGACTTTATTAATATAGAACACAGTATTGATGACTGGGCAGATATTATGCACAGCTTTGGATTAGGTAAATTCCTCGGTACCGACATGCCAGTGGGGAGCAAAGGGAATATACCTACTTCAAAATACTATAACCGATTTTTGGGTAAAGGCAAATGGAAACCGTATAGCGTTGTTTCCAACGGAATTGGGCAGGGCGAAATTCTTTTAACCCCAATTCAAATGGCAAATTTTGCCGCTGCGGTGGCGAATAAAGGCTATTATTATACGCCACATATCGTCAAAAAAATAGACGGCGAGCCATTGTACGACACGCTTTATACCAAGAAACATTATGTAAAAGTAGATCCTAAACTTTTCCCTCCCTTCCTAAAGGGAATGGAATATGTGTTTAGCCGAGCAGGAACGGCAAGGGCATATTATTCTAAAAGATTTACCCAAGCTGGGAAAACGGGAACTTCCCAAGTTTCACAAGGTCCCGATCATTCTCTATTTGTAATTATAGCTCCTGTCGAAAATCCCAAAATCGTAGTTGCCGTAGTGGTGGAAAACGGTGTGTGGGGAGCTCGCTGGGCGGCACCAATTGCGAGTTTGGTGGCAGAGAAATACCTCTTTGGCGAAGTAGAGAAAGGAAGTAGAAAATCCTTAGAAAATAGAATGATAAAAGGAGATTTAACTCCTACTTATCGTAAGATGGAAATAGATCGCCTAAAAAGATTGGGCTGGTATGTAGAACCTCCAAAAGTAGATAGCCTTGCAGTCAAGTAGATTTTATAACGGAATAGATTGGCCAGTGATTTTGATGGTGCTGGTAATTATGGCATTTGGTGTGGCAAACATTTATAGTGTAGACCCAGACTATGGTGTCAAGCAAATCGTGCGTATAGGATTAGGTTTTGGAATGATTTTCTTTTTTATGATTATCACTTCCTTTACCAAAAACTTTTTTGATATTTACGCCTTTCTCTTTTACATAGCAGGCGTGCTTTCGCTTGTGGGCGTGCTCTTTGTGGGAAAAGAAATCAACGGGGCAAAAGCGTGGTATTCCATTGGGGGCGTGGGGATTCAGCCCGTGGAGCTGATGAAAATTGCCACGGGATTGATGATTGCGCACACACTCAATATCCCGTCTAATGATATACGCGAGCCCAAAACTTTTTTGATGTGCATGGGCTTTATCGCCATTCCTGCCGTGCTGATTTTATTGCAGCCCGATGTGGGATCGTTATTCGTATTTGGAGCGTTTTTCTTAGCCATGTATCGCGAGGGCATGTCTCCCTTTTTCTTATTAATCCCGATTGGATTAGGCGGCGTTTTCTTAATGTCCGTTGTGTGGGATAGTAGTTTGCTCATCGCAGGAATAGGATTTGTATTTTGGCTGATTATTACACTTTTTACCCTGTTTTCTGGGCGAAACAAACTTTCATTTCGTGGCATGTATGCCTTGATGGGCTTGTATTTTGGCTTAGGCTTATTTTTTATACTAAATACGATTTTCACTAAATTCTTTTTGCAAGACTTAGGCATAGAAAGCATTATTTCAAGAAAAACCGAAATCATGGTAAATATTTCGTCTCTACTCATGGCGATTATTTGCTTTATCACTTGTTTAGGGATTTATTTAGGCAACCGTGATTATGATACAGGGATTTCGCAATTTGTGAAAATCAAAGCCAGCCACACACGCCAATTTTTATCCTCAGCCTTATTGCTAATCTTCTCTATGGGGATTGTGATGGCAATTAGCTTTAATGCAGATAAAATCCTTGAAAAATTGCCAAAGCACCAGCGCGAGCGAATCATGGTGCTCTTTGAGGGCGAAGGCAAGTATCGAGATACTTCGGGGTATAACTTATTGTATTCCAAAACAGCCATTGGCTCAGGCGAATTGTGGGGCACGGGCTGGAACAAAGGAACCATTACCGATGGGCGTTTTGTGCCCGAGCAGTGGACAGATTATATCTTCTGCACCGTGGGCGAGGAGTGGGGCTTTGTAGGAAGCACCGCCTTAGTATTGCTCTACGCATGCCTTATTGCACGATTGTATTATCTCGCCGAATCCCAAAAAACCACTTTTGCACGATTTTTTGGGTACAGTGTTGCTTCCATTTTGTTGTTGCACTTTTTCATCAACATTGGAATGGTCATCGGATTGTTCCCTACGGTGGGAATCCCGTTGCCGTTTTTAAGCTATGGCGGTAGCTCGCTCTGGGGATTTATGTTTATGCTTTTTATATTTCTAAAATTAAATTACGAGAACAATCAAACTTTAATTTAATAAAGGAATCTTTTGCACAAAAAGACAAAGCACATTATCTTTATCACACTTAAAATTTTTAATCATGACAAAAATAGCCCAATACCAAGAATTAATTCAGCAAGCTTTAACGCAAAATTCACTGATCAAGCAACCCGAAGCATTGTACGAGCCCATGGAATATATCTTGCAATTGGGCGGAAAGCGTTTGCGTCCTACCCTTTGTTTAATGGGCTGCGAATTGTTTGGTGGTGATATAAACGAGGCTTTAAAGCCAAGTTTAGCCATGGAATATTTTCACAACTTTACCTTGATGCACGACGACATTATGGACGATGCGCCGATTCGTAGAGGAAAAGCCACTGTGCATGAGAAATACGATATCAACACTGCATTGCTTTCGGGAGATGCGCTTATGATTAAATCGTATCAATTATTTAATGAATTAAAACCTGAAGTCTTCAAAAAAGTAGTAACGCACTTTAGCCAAATGGCAATAGAGCTTTGCGAAGGGCAGCAATACGACATGAATTTTGAAAACCAAAAAGAAGTGTCCTTTGCCGAATACGAGAAAATGATTACAGGCAAAACAGGCGTGCTCACGGCTTGTGCACTCAAAGTGGGAGCAATGATTGCGGGAGCGTCTGAGGAAGATGCCAATCATTTGTACGACTTTGGGAAATATCTTGGCATTGCCTTTCAGTTAAAAGATGATTTGCTAGATGTTTTTGGGGATAAAGATGCCTTTGGGAAAAAGCACGCGGGCGATATTTTTGAAAACAAAAAAACGATTCTTTACATCAAAGCTTTGGAAAAAGCAGACGAGCGTCAGCGCGATGAATTGGAATATTGGTACGAAATTAAAACCGAAAATATCGATAAAATTTACGCCGTAGAAAAAATATTTAAAGTGCTAAACATCGATGTCGAAGTGGGCGATATGATTAATGAATACACACGCAAAGCCATCGATTCGCTCAATGCGATTCAAGGAAATGTAAATTCAAAAGAAGATTTGGCACAATTTGCACAAAAATTAATTGGGCGTACTTTTTAATCTTTCACTATGGAATTTAGTACCAAAATAAAAATAGAAAATCCAGATTTTAATATTCAGCATAGGGAGCCGCTATTTTCTATGGGCTCTTGCTTTGCCGAAAATATTTATAATAAATTATCTGAGTTTAAATTTCCTGCGATGTGCAATCCGTTTGGGACTTTGTTTCATCCGCTGGCGATAGAAAACGCTTTGATGCGTATTTATTCGCAGCAATTTTACACGCCAAAGGAGATTTTTCACTACAACGATTTATTCTTTAGCTGGGATCATAGCACTAAATTTTCGACCAACAAAGTAGATGATACGCTTGAGAAAATCAATCAAAATATAGAACAAGCACATTTGTTTACCAATCGTGCGCAAGTCTTTATTTTTACTTTGGGCACGGCTTGGGCTTATCATTTAAAAAAAGGAAATTTCTTTGTGGCTAATTGCCATAAAATACCGCAAACTCAGTTTGATAAAATTTTGCTTACCCCAACGCAGGTCATTCAATCGTTGAGAAACATCATTGCACTTTGCAAGGACATTAATCCAGAGGCTAATGTGATTTTTACCATCAGTCCTGTGCGACATGCCAAAGATGGTTTTAGAGAAAATAATTTAAGCAAAGGCACGCTACATTTAGCCATAAATCATGTTTTAAGCGATGAAACGCCTGGTGTGTATTATTTCCCTTCGTATGAAATTGTGCTCGATGAGTTGCGCGATTATCGTTTTTATGACAGGGATATGTTGCACCCTAATCAATTGGCGGTAGAATACATTTGGGAACGATTTGCCGATACTTTCTTTAGCCAAAAAACACAAGAGCTTAACAAAGAAGTGGGCAAAATCAACGCAGCGGTGGCACATCGCCCAATGAACCCGTATGCGATAGAGCATCGTAAATTTTTGTACGACACGCTTAAAAACATCGACCAGCTGGCACTTTCGTTTCCGCCAGATACCTTTAAACAAGAAATAGATAAAATAAAATACCAAATTCAGCATGTATATTGATTCTCACACCCATTTATATTCCGAAGCATTTGAAAACGATGTAGACCAAGTGGTGGAACAAGCCATTTCGCAAGGCGTGGAAAGATTTTTCTTGCCCGCGGTGGATTCCAATACGCACGAAGCTATGTTGTCGCTAGAGGAGCGATATCCCAAGCAAATGTATAGCATGATGGGGCTGCACCCCGTGGATGTGAAACCAGAATCGTATAAGCAAGAATTGGCAACCGTAGAGGAATATTTGGCAAAGAGAGCATTTGCTGCAGTGGGCGAAATCGGGATAGATTTGTATTGGGAACAAAGCACGCTGGGCATTCAGCAAGAGGCTTTTGCACATCAAATTCATTTAGCCAAAAAATATAATCTCCCGATTGTGATTCATTGTCGTGAGGCTTTTGATGAGGTGTTTGAAGTTCTGGAGCAGAATAAGGACGAAAAATTATTCGGGATTTTCCATTGTTTTACGGGGACTTTAGACCAAGCAGAAAAAGCTATTTCCTATGGTTTGAAGTTGGGAATTGGAGGCGTTGTTACTTTTAAAAATGGCAAAATCGATCAATTTTTAAATCAAATTCCATTGGAGCATATCGTGCTCGAAACCGATTCGCCGTATTTGGCACCTACTCCGCACCGAGGCAAGCGAAACGAGAGCAAATACATCCCGCTGATTGCGCAAAAATTGGTAGATGTGTATGGCGTGAGCTTAAAAGAAATCGAGGAAACTACGACTAAAAATTCGTTGGAAATATTTAATTTATATAAATAAATGTTCAAAAAACTGATTTTTCCCATTGGGCTCATTTGTTTGGTGGTATTGTGTATTCCATTTTATACCAATTATCAGGCTTCGCCTTATGTGAAAAATAAAGTAAGCGAACTCTCTCCTCGCACTTTTGCTATTGTGCTAGGAACTGGGCTTAAAAATGGCGGAAAGCCAGGCTACTATTTGCGTAATCGTTTGGATGACGCTATAAGATTGTATCAATCGGGGAAAGTACGCAAAATCCTCATTTCTGGGGACAATAGCACCGAGAATTATGATGAAATTTCGGCAATGAACAATTATTTGCTTCAAAAAGGAATTCCTCAAAACATCATTTTTGGAGACTATGCAGGATTTGATACCTACTCAAGCATGGAACGCGCCGATAAGATTTTTGATATTAAAGACGCTATCATCGTAACGCAAGATTTTCATTTAAAGCGAGCTGTTTTTCTTGCCCGAGAAAAAGGTATCGATGCCGAAGGCTACGCAAGCCAAGTCCTCTATGGCGAAAGGAAATATTTTCCAAGAGAATGGGGTGCTAGCATAAAAGCCTTTTTTGATTGTTTAATCAATCGCACGCCTAAATTCTACGGCGAAAAAGTAGACACTACACAAGGTTCCAACATCGAAACTGAGCAGTTGTAAAAGATTACTTGATATAGATAATTCTTGAATTTTCGGGGATGATCTCATCATTTTTAGGAGAAACATGGGGCGTGTTATCTTTATCAATATAACCGATTAAACTTGCCTCATTCTCAATAAAGTAAAATTTTAAATCCTTTGCCGTACATGGTAAATTTATTTCGCAATCTTCTAGTTTGATTTCATGAATTTTGCTAGAAACATCTTTTGTGGTATTTTTATCTTTATGGCTTACACCTCCAAGAAGATTGTAAAAAATCTCAGAAATATAGCGAGTGTCTAAACAGTTTAAAATGATTTTGGAGTCGATGACTTCTTTGTATAAAATTTCATCTCCTTGAATTTTGTCTCGGATAATTTCTGCGTTTTTCTCCTCTTGAATTTCTGCAATGGTATGGATGTTTTTATTTATTTTTTCGATATTAAATACAGTTAAAACAGTTCTTAAATCTACATCTCTTATCGTATCATGAGGGTGAAATTCGGCAAAAATTACGGCATAGCTGGCTTCTGAAATATTAGCCTTGGCCAAAATTTCGTCATCTGTATAATCTCCATTTATATAGATAACGCCATCTAGGGTATCTTCGATTGTTTTTTCAGAGATTAATACAATTTTATTTCTGTTTTCAATGTTTTTTAATAGCCCTTCAATTACTAATTTAGATGATTTTGTGTACCCACAAATTACGATATGGTTTTTATGTTTAATTTTTCCAATTTTTCCAGATGTTATTGCGTTCATAAGCCCTTGTATTTTAGTTATAATTAAAGATATAAATGTTCCGAAAATTGCCATGTTGAGCAAAAGCAAAAAAGCGGTAAGGATATGTCCTAAAAGCGTGCGTGGAGTGTCGTTTCCAAAGCCTAAAACCTTTACGGCATACCACAAGGCACTGGGATAGGTGTCAAACTCTTCAGAGCCTTCTCCATTTTCTATGAAAAATAAAATAGAAGACACGAAGATAAACGAAAGTGCTGTGAAGATTAATGTAATATAAAAAACTCTTGCGCTTTCCTTCATTCCCTTTATGGCGGCAATGATTCGTTGTTCTTTTAGTAGAACATATAATCTTTTAGCTCTGAGTAGTCTAAATAATCTTAAAATTCTAAAACTTTTAAATACTCTAAAAGCTTTAATCCCAGGTAAGATAGCTAGGAAATCGACTACCGTCATAGGTCTTTTTAACCAATCCACTTTTTGGTATATAGCATAAGCGGCGCCATTCTTTTTCCAATCTTCTCTGAAATTACTGCACACATAGCCCCTTAGAAGAAACTCAATGATGAAAAAAACTGTAATCACTAAATCAACTTCTAATAGCAAAGGTGATAACTCCCCATTTTTACTTTCAATAAAAAAGAGAATAATCGAGGTAAGGATTACGATTGCAAGTATAATATCAAAAATAGCACGAGGCGTGCTATAGTTGCTGTCGTTTTCAAGTAAATTGTATAATTTTTTCTTGAACTGAATTTGCCTTTTCATAAATTCTACAACAATTCAGAACAAATTTATGATAATTAAAATTAATTACAATTAATAAATTTAAATTTGTACAAACTTGTACAATGTTTGTGCTACTCTACAACACCTCCCAATCTGTGTTAAATTGATTCACGGCAGATAAGTAGTCGTACACGCTTTGCAAGTACTCGGTTTGTGCCTGCTGGTACAGATATTTGGTCTGTGTCAAATCATTTGAAAGCAAACGCCCTGCATTGTAAAGTTTGAGTTTGTTTTCGTAGAGTGCTTTGGCTAAATTTATATTTTCACGCTTTTTCTCAAGAATGGTCTTTTTAGCATTCATTTCTTGCTGAGCGGTAGCCAAATTTTCAATACGATTTTGTGAGTCAAGTAGCAATTGTTTTTCCAATTGTTGAGCTTGCCAATTCAGTTCTTCTAGTTTTTTGCTTGTAGCATAAGCCTCAGAGATAGGTACATTTAGCCCGAGAGCTATATGGCTATTGCCACGCCAATGTTTGTTTTCAAAAATGTTTAAATTTTCGCTGTAATGATTGGTGCCAAGAAAAGCATTGAGCGACAAACGAGGCAAATAATCGGATTTGGTTTTCTTTACATCAGATTGTACAATTTCTTGATTTAATTGATTTTTCTGAATACTTAAACGAGAAGTTTCCTCCTTTTGCGCAATAAGTCCATTGTTTTGAATGATAGCATTTTGCATTAAATCTTCCAAAGAATCGGTTAAATTCAGATTTTCTACACCACTATTTTCCGCCAAAACGCCCATGCTTGCCAGTAGTTTTAATTTAGCTTTATTTAAAATATTTTGCGCCTGCATGGCTTGTGCCTCGGCATTGTTCACTTGCATTTTAGCCGAATTTTTATCGTAATCGGTTGCGCGCCCCGCTTCAAATCGGGCTAAGGTAATTCGCAAATTTTCGTTTTCTTGTGCTATGTTTTCTTGAGCGAGTTCCCATTGTTTTTGTGCAATGGCTGTTTCAATATAGTTTTGTGCGATATCTCCCTTTAGCTTTATGCTTTCAATCTCATTGTCGATTTCGGATAATTTTTCCTTTTTCTCTGCTTTGTAAATCAAGTTTTTGGTCGTAGGGTCAAACAGTGGATATTCCATTTTTACGCCCGCCGTAAGTGCCCAAGGTGTAGCAAATTTCATATAATCGATTTCGCCTTCTTTGGCTTGCGGGTTAAAGGCTTTGGCTGGCACAGGCGTAGCTGGTATAATTAGATTACGCTGAAAGTTGGCACTTCCCGAAACGCTAGGAATGCGCCCAGTGCGTGCACTTGCTGTTTGGGCTCTGGCAATTTCAAGATTTACTTTGTTTAAATGTTGTTGTGCATTATTTTCGAGCCCGATGGTTTGTGCCTCGGTTAAACTTAAATTTTGAGGGATTTTTTGTCCAAAAGCGGTGAAACTTAGTCCAATAATCCAGAGAAATATAGAGCGAAATGTATTCATTTTTTTAGGGTTTTAAATTTATCTGAAAACCGAAGCGGGTTCTAATTTTTTGATTTTTTGTAGCGCAAAGAGCGATCCACCGATGCAGATAAAAAGCGTCATTGCTAGCAATTCTAAGAGCATGAGTGGCGTAATCACGAGAATGAGTCCAGATGATGCCATGCCCCATTTCATCAAATACAAAAGAATCACGGCTATGGAAAATCCGATGAAGGCATAAATAATGGCTTGGCAGATGATTAATTTGCTCACATATCGGTTATTGGCTCCAATGGCTTTAAGTGTTCCGTAATCTTTAATCCTGTCAAAAGCAGAGGAGTAGAGCAATAGCCCAATGATGAAAAATCCACTGATAACGGCAAAACCAATTAAAGATCCAAAGCTGATTCCCATGCTAGATTCTTTTAAAATTACGCTTACAGATGATTCTTGCAAATCGGTAGCTTTCCATGCCTTCACGCTAGAGAAGTGGCTGTTGATGGCTTTTACAAGACTATCGGTTACGGTGCCAGCCTTGGGCTGCACGAGCACTGCACTTATGTTTTGCGACGGAGAGTCAGAGAAATAGCGAGCATTTTCTAAACTGGTAAACATAAACGAGGCACCAAAGCCTTGTGCACTTTTGGTTTCTAGATTAATGATGGCTTGCTTGCCGTTGATTTCGAGCATTTCGCCCAATTCCACGGGTTGTTTATAATTTTTTTTATCAAAATAATCTGCCGAAACGTTCCCGCTCTGCATTAAATCTTGTAAATTTCCTTTTAAGATTAAATGTTGAGGAGGGCCGAGAATAAAGGCGGGCGCAGAACTGCCTAGCAAAGTTACGGGCGCCACATTGCCTGCTGCAAATTTAGCCTCGGCATTGGCGACCAAAATCGGATAAGTTTCCTGCACACCAGGAATACTTTTTAGCTCATTGACTAGCGAGTAATTGATGGTGTTGAGTGCATTGGCATTGTTCACACGGCGATCCACCACCCAGATTTTGGCAATTTGTGTATTTGAGTTGCGCACAATTCCGCTCATGAGCCCACTCAGATAGCCCAGCGTGCCTAATTGCTGACCAATCAAAAATATCGAAATCACAATTCCCGTGATGATGCCGATGCTTTTGGCTCGGTCAAACCGAATGAATTTGTAGGCTGTCTTAAACATTAATTTTTAATTTTAATCAAACAATTTACCTTTGAGCCAATCAAAACACCTTTGGCGTTGTTTTCGATTAAGATTTTTACTTTTCTCACGCGCGTATCGGTGCGGTCGTTTTGTTGATTGGTAAATAAGGTTTTTTCGCCTAAAAAATTATCTGCTTGAATCACTTTTCCAGTGGCTAAAACCTCAGGGTAGCCAATGCGTTCAATGCTCACGGGTTGTCCTATTTTTACACGATTGGCAAATAGTTCGTCTACTTCTGCCTGAGCGATTAAATCCCCATTAGGGATAAGCTCTGCATATTGCCCATTGGGCGTCACGGCGTCTCCTACTTGAATGTTGAGCGACTTTAAAGTGCCACTTTCTGGAGCCTTTAAATAAAGGGTGTTTATCGAATTTTGACTTTGCTGTAATTGAACTTTTAGCTCGGCTAATTGTTTCTGGCTCACCGCAATATTCTTTTTGTTTTGAGCTAAAGCTGCCTTTTGCAACGCCAATTGATTGGCTTGATTGGTTACATTTTGTTGCGTTTCGGCACCTTCTGCCAGCAGTTTTTGGCTTGTGGCTAAATTTTGCTCTTGGTCTTTAATATTAATTAAATATTGCTGATTGTTATTGATATTGGCTTGAATTTGCGCTTCTTGTGTAGCGATTTTGGTTTTAATCTCTTGTTCGTTCAATTGTGCGTTTTGTGTAGAAAGCACTGCGATGATTTGTCCCTTTTCCACTTGGTCTCCTTCTGCCACGCGAAGCTCTTGGACTATGCCTCCAACTTCGGACGCGATATTGGAAATTCCATCTTTGGGCAGGATTTCGCCCGTTGCCTGCACTTGAGAAATATCTGTAGGCACCGTAGGCGGTGGAGGTGGCGTATTGTCTTCTTTCTTTTGGCAAGCGGTGAAAATCATTAAACTCGAAAAGAGAGTAAGAAAAAATCGATTTTTGGTATTTTTTTTCATTGTTGAGGAATTTTTTTAGGGTTAAAAATCTTCGGCTTCGGGATCGTAATCATAGGCACGCCCATCAGACACAAAAATGGTGCGATCGGCAAATTTCTTGAGTCGGTGATCGTGTGTTACGATAATCACCGCTTTGCCTTCTTTGGATAATTCTTTAAGCTCTTCCATCACCACGCCTATACTTTTGGCATCGAGCGAGGCGGTGGGTTCATCACACAATATAATAGAAGGATTGGTTACCAATGCACGCGCAATGGCAACACGCTGCTGTTGCCCACCGCTTAAATTCTTAGGGAGCGAGTACATTCTTTCGGCTATACCTAGTTTGGTGAGTGCTTCGGTAGCTTTTTCGCGAGCCGTTTTTTTATCCAATTTCATCAAAAGCAGTGGTTGCATCACATTTTCCAAAGCATTTAATGGCTGAATAAGGTTGAAACTTTGAAACACAAAGCCGATTTTGTGCAATCGAATTTCGGAGAGCTTGTCTTCTTTTAAATTATTGACTTGCTGCCCCTCCAGATAAATGTTGCCATAGCTGGGATAAATCACACAGCCAATCATAGAGAGCAAGGTAGTTTTTCCAGAGCCCGAGGGTCCAAGAATAAGTGTGAGCTCGCCTTTGTTGATTTCTAAATCCGTAGGCTGCAAAGCAACGATTGTGGTATCGCCACTTTTGTATTCTTTGCCCGCTTTTTCTAATTTGGCTACAATCATGTGAGGTAGAGTATGTTACAAAGATAGCGTATATTTCTCGAAATAGGGCTTAGGAAAGTAGAAATTAACAAAAAATATTCTTATTGTTTTTATGAAATTTTTAAAAGCTTACTAATGTAGTTATAATTTTTGAAACGAGCAATATGATAAAAGTTTTTGTGTAAAATGTACATATTGAGGGGTTAAAAATTTTTTGGATTGAATTTTAATTTCTATCTTTAAACAATAATTAACATAATAAATTTTTACACATGAGGAGAAAAATGATATGGAGTAGCTTCATGCTATTCTTTTTTACCAGTGTTATTTTTGCGCAAGTGATAACCGGTAAAGTGGAAGATGATTTCGGTCCTGTGGATCGAGCCATAATCGGATTGCAAGGCAATAAAAAACTAAAAGTGGAATCCGATCATGAGGGGAATTTCCAAATAGATGGAAAGATAGGAGATGTTTTGATTGTAATAGATCCTGTTACTTTGAATGAGAAAAGATTTCCCGTAGACAAGTTAAACATGGGTATTTTGAAACTACTAGAGAAGGAAATTGCGCTCGATGTCGTGGTAGGATACGGTACTCAGAAAAAGGTAAACATGACAGGAACTGTAAACACAGTTTCGGCAGACGACATTAGGGGGAAAGCCACCTCTTCTTTGACTAATGCGCTGCAAGGAGTAACGCCAGGTGTTACTGTAATTTCAAGACCAGGGAATGTAGGTAGCGACATGGGAAGCATTAATGTGAGAGGACGAGGAAACTTAGGAACTTCTTCTCCGCTTTACATTGTGGACGGAATCCCTGTAAGTGCGGGAGATTTCCAAAGAATCCCATCTAACGATGTAGAAAGTATCTCTATCTTAAAAGATGCTGCGGCTACATCAATTTATGGAGCGCGTGCAGCATATGGCGTGTTCTTGGTTACGACCAAAAAAGGGAAAGAAGGAAAAGCAAGCATTTCGTATAACGGCTATTATGGATTGCAAACAGCCATCAACCTACCTCAGAAGTTGAATGCGCTAGAGTTTGCTTTATTGTCTAATGAGGCAAATATTAATGCCGGAAAGAAACCTATTTTTACCGATGCGCAAATTCAGAAAATCAAGGAAGGAAATAGCCCAGATTTGTATCCTGATAATGATTGGTATAAATTATTTTACAAAGGAACCGCTCCTATTCAAGAGCACAACATCAGCCTTTCTGGTGGCGGAAAAACTAGATATTATGTGAGTGGAACTTTCTTTGACCAAGAGTCTTTGGTTCCTGGAACAGATTTAAAAAGATATAGCTTTAGAACAAATACAGAAAGACAATTTTCAGATAAATTTAAATTAGGAACAAATGTTTCTTATACCCTAGAGAAATTTAAAAGAAAAGGCGACTGGAATACTCAAAACTTAGACAGAATGTCTCCACTCTCTGTTTTAAGACACAGCGATGGATCTTGGGGAACCGTGACTGCGGGGGCAGAAAACACTGTAAACGCATCGAACAATCCTGTCCGCAGAGTAGAAGAAGGTGGCTGGGGAGGCTACGAAACCAATCGTTTTATTGCTAGCTTAAATGCAGAATATAAGCCTTTCAAAGATTTAAGCATTACAGGGGTAATGTCTTATAAAACTTATGATGAAAGAAACTCTTCTTTCACCAATAGAACAGAGCGACTAATCGGGCATATTTCTAAACAGCCCATGGCAGGAACCGATACCAGAATCAATAGCTTGAAAAAGACTTGGAAGCATGATTACAACTTAATGAGCCAAATGTATGCAACTTATACCAAAACAATCAGCAAGCACGATATGTCGTTGATGGCGGGTGTGCAATACGAAGACTATTATTACGAAGAGTTGATGGCTCGTAGAGATGACTATCCGTCCAATGCATTGACTACCATAAATGCAGGTTCTGGAAAAGCTGAAAACTTAGGAAATGGTGGAGACCATTCAGCTAGAAAATTCTTCTCACAATTTGGTAGATTAACTTATGCTTTCGATTCCCGATACTTATTCGAAGCCAATGTTCGTATCGATCAATCCTCACAATTTCATAAAGACCAAAGAGTAGGAGTATTCCCTTCATTCTCTGCTGGGTGGAGAGTTTCTCAAGAAGATTTTATGAGAAACCTTCGTTGGCTAAACAACTTAAAACTTAGAGCCTCTTGGGGTAAAGCAGGTTATGTAAACAATGTAGGTTATTATGATTACTTTGATGTACTAGGCTTAGGTCCAGCATATGTTACAGGCGGAGTTTTGGCAGACGGCGTGTGGCCTTCTCTTCAAGTAAATAAAAACTTTACTTGGGAAACAGTAACTACCACCAACTTTGGTTTTGATTTAGCCGTGCTTAAAAACAGCTTAGAATTGCAAGCAGATGTATTTAAAAAAGAAGCATCAGATATTTTGTTGAAAACACCACAGCCTTATGAATTAGGATTAAGAGATAGCGAAAGAGCTGCTGTGAATGGAGGGGTAGTAAACAACAAAGGTGTTGAATTGTCTTTAAAATACAATGGCGGAATCAGAGATTTTAAATACAGTATTTCTGGAAACTTCTCTAAAATCTGGAACGAAATCAAAGATTTAAGAGGGCAAGATAAGCAAATCGAAGGCTACTGGATTAAACAAGAAGGCGGTTCTATAGGAGATTTTTATGGATACATAGCAGATGGATTATTTACTAGCAAAGACGAGATTGAAAAACATGCCAATCAACAAAGTAAAAACACCTCTCCAGGAGACATCATTTATAGAGATTTAAACGGAGACGGAAAAATCACTGCAGACGATAGAACGGTGCTTGGAAACGATGTTCCGTATTTAACTTATGGTTTGAACATCAACATGAGTTATAAAAACTTCGATTTAAGCATTCAAGGACAAGGGGTAGATGGCGTAAGCGTTTACTTGTTTGAAGAAGCTACACAAGCATTCTTTAATGGGGCTGGAGCTAAAAAATATCACTTAGGAAGATGGACTAAAGATAACCCAAACCCTAAAGCTAATTACCCTAGATTATTGCCTACCGCAGACAATAACCACAACGGAAGAAAATCATCTTTCTGGTTGTATGATGCAGATTATTTCCGAATCAAAAACATCTCACTAGGCTACACTTTACCACAAAAAGCCATGGGAAAAATCGGATTTCAAAACTTGAGATTATACATCTCTGGAACCAATATGTTTACCATTAGAGCAGATAAGAGGTTGAAAGATTTCGACCCAGAGTCTCCTTCTGTAAGAGGTACTTACCCAACAATCAAAACTGTTTCATTTGGAATAAATGCCTCATTCTAAAATTAAAAAATATAGAAAAAATGAAAATAAAAAGAATAATTATAGGACTAGCCGCAGCAATGTTATTTACTGCGTGTAATACAGATATAGAGCAAGACCGTCAAATGTCGAGCGAGATTTTCTGGAACAGCTCAGACGATGTAGCCAGAGCACTCATGGGGTGCTACGGGAGGCTACCTCAAGATGTATATGGAGCCTATAAAGATGGCTATGCAGACATCGTATATTGCCAGTACCCGTGGGAGAGCAACGCTACAAATATAGCCTCAGGAAACTTCAACGATGGAATGAACGATGGCTACAACTTCCAAGGGCTACGAAGATTTAACTATTTCTTGGATAATGTAGACAAGGCAAGTATGGATGCACAAACTAAAAAGGCAAATATCGCAGAGGTGCGTGTCTTAAGAGCTTGGTGGTATTATGAAATGATCAAAAAATTTGGACCAATGCCTTTGTTTAAGCATTATATTACTAAGGCAGAAGAGGCTAAAGTAGCACCAACCTCCGAAGAAGATTTAAAGAAATTCATCGTTTCAGAAATTGAGGAAAGTTTGGCAGACCTGCCAGAGTACCCAATCGTGAAAAGCCGTATAGGAAAAGCCGCAGCCCTTGCCGTCAAAGCCAGAATTCATTTGTTTTATAAAGAATACCCTCAAGCTGCCGAGGCGTCTAAGAAGATTATGAACATGGGAGCTTATAATTTATTCAAAGTAAATAACCTAACAGCAGATGATAAAAAAGATGATTATTCTAAATTGATGACCTTTAGCAATGAGGAAGAAAAAGAAAAATTCTTAAAAGGACTTAGAAGCTACGAGAAACTATTTTGGGAGCAGAATAAAGAAAACTCCGAAGTAATCTTCAATATAGAATACATCAAAGATCAATGGAATTTTATAGGAAGATACTTTTTACCTACCAATGTTTATGGCGGTTGGGCATCAATCACCCCAACCAATAATTTAATCGTTCAATATTGGGATAAAAATGGAAATGAATTTACTTCTCCTACTATAGAAGAAAGAGCCACAAGATTTAAAAAAGGCGTAGAGCAAGGCAATTGGGATGAGTATTTAAAGGAATTCAAAGACCGCGATACTCGTTTATACGCCTCTATCTTGTTCCCACAAGCGCCATGGTATGCCGCTATGCAAGACAGTAAGTTTGAATGGAAAGCCCAAGGCTCTGCAAGTAACACTTCAAAAACAGGATATAATTTCAGAAAAATGGTAGACCCTACCGACCCTACTTATGTTAAGGCAGGAATTCAAGACTTTCCAGAAATTCGTTTAGCTGAGGTCTTAATCACTTTTGCAGAGGCTCAGAACGAAGTGGGAGGACCATCTGATGAGGTGTATGCTGCAATTAATAAATTAAGAGATAGGGTAGGAATGCCAGAAGTGGCTAAAGGCAAAAATCAGGATGAACTTCGCGAAATCATTCGTAGAGAAAGATGTATAGAATTGGCAGGAGAGGGATTCCGATGGGATGATATCCGCCGCTGGGAAATTTCGTCTAAAGTGATGAAGAACCTTTTCTCTATCAACGGAGGCTCTGTACAGAAAAGACACTGGGAGCCTAAATTCGTGCGCTTGCCTTATCCACGCACAGCTATTGATAGAAATCCTAATCTAGAAGCCGCTCAAAAAGCCAAAGGATATTAAGTCTCATATTATTTATTTAGTTTGATAAGATGCCCCGATGGATTTCATCGGGGTATCTTTTTTTGTTTAATCTAATAGCATTTTTTTGGGGCATTTATGTTGTAAAGCACTCAAACATATGTGAATATTCTACTTGTCTTTTGCATTTTTCTTCCGCAGATTTTGCATAACTCCTGCTTGAGTTTTAGCATTTTTCTAAGTAATTTTTATAGTTAATCCTTACGGGTTAAGAGGCTAACCCTTGAGGATTATTGTAATAACCAATAAGGGTTAATATAAAAACCCTTAAGGGTTTTGTTGAAAATCAATAAGGGTTATTTGTAAAATAAGCTGTTCTTTTTTCTGAAACCTGCGGTAGTTTTGCTCAAAACTTGCCTAGGTTTTGTGCAAAATATAAGCAGGTTTTGGCTAAAACCTGCCTTTGTTTTTTATGGAGGTAGAAATTAAAAAAGCTGCCTCATTTTGAGGCAGCCTTCTGTAAAATTAAACTTTAAATCGAAATTATTTTCCAGTATTAAAAGCAGGATTTGCTGCTCTTTTTCTGTCGCTTTCGGTAAGGAGTATTTTTCTAATTCTCAATGAATTTGGCGTTACTTCCACATATTCATCTTTTTGGATATATTCCAAAGCTTCTTCGAGCGAGAATTTTTTAGCTGGAGCGATTTTCGCTTTATCATCAGCCCCTGCCGAACGAATGTTGGTCAATTTTTTAGTTTTAGTAATGTTTACCACCATATCATCGGCACGCGTATTTTCTCCGATTACTTGTCCCTCATAGATTTTCTCTCCGGGATCTACAAAGAATGTCCCCCTGTCTTGTAATTTATCTAAAGAATAAGGGATTGCCTCGCCTGTTTCCATAGAAATCAATGAGCCATTTTGGCGTTCTGGAATATCGCCTTTCATAGGCTGATATTCTTTAAAGCGGTGAGCCATAATAGCCTCTCCAGCAGTAGCTGTTAATAATTGGTTTCTAAGTCCGATGATGCCACGAGACGGAATCAAAAACTCACAAATCATTCTTTCTCCTTTGCTTTCCATTGAAAGGAGCTCGCCTTTTCTTAAGGTTACAAATTCTACGGCTTTCCCCGAAACTTCTTCTGGCAAGTCGATAGTGAGCTCTTCCACAGGCTCGCATTTCACACCATCGATTTCTCTGATGATTACTTGTGGTTGCCCGATTTGTAATTCGTAGCCCTCTCTTCTCATGGTTTCAATTAAAACAGAAAGGTGCATAACACCACGACCATACACGATGAATTTATCGGCAGAATCGGTTTGTTCCACACGCATTGCTAAGTTTTTCTCTAGCTCTCTTTCTAGCCTTTCTTTGATATGGCGAGAGGTAACATATTTTCCTTCTTTCCCGAAGAATGGTGAATCGTTGATAGTGAAAAGCATGCTCATTGTAGGCTCATCGATAGCGATGGTTTCAAGTTCTTCAGGATTTTCAAAATCAGCGATAGTGTCTCCGATTTCAAACCCATCAAGCCCTACCACGGCACAGATATCCCCCGCTTGCACTTCTTCTACTTTTGCACGACCAAGCCCTGTGAAAGTATGTAGTTCTTTAATTTTGGTTTTAACCAAGCGGCCATCTCTCTTTACAAGCGTAACATTCATGCCTTCTTTTAAGACACCTCGAGATAAACGCCCGATGGCGATACGCCCAGTGAAAGTTGAGAAATCTAGCGAAGTAATCAACATTTGTGGAGTGCCCACCAAGTCCACTTTTGGGGCAGGAATGTGCTCTACTACTGCATCAAGAAGTGGCGCGATATTATTGGTTTGTTTTTTATAATCCTCGCTCATCCAGTTTTGTTTTGCCGAACCATACACGGTAGGGAAATCAAGTTGCCATTCTTCGGCACCGAGCTCAAACATTAAGTCAAACACCTTTTCGTGGACTTCCTCTGGGGTGCAGTTTTCCTTATCTACTTTGTTTACCACCACGATGGGTTTGAGCTTCATATCAATGGCTTTTTGCAACACAAAGCGAGTCTGTGGCATAGGTCCTTCAAAGGCGTCTACTAGAAGCAAAACGCCGTCTGCCATGTTGAGCACGCGTTCCACTTCTCCACCAAAATCGGCGTGGCCAGGAGTGTCTATAATGTTGATTTTAGTCCCTTTATAGTTTACAGAAACATTCTTAGAAACGATGGTAATCCCTCTTTCTCGTTCCAAGTCGTTGTTGTCTAAAATCAGTTCGCCTGTTTCTTGATTGTCTCTAAAAATGGCGCAGTGGTGCATTATTTTGTCTACCAGCGTAGTTTTTCCGTGGTCTACGTGTGCAATAATTGCGATATTTCGTATATTTTGCATAATTAAATTTTGACGGGGCAAAAGTAATCTTTTTATACAAGATTGCTGTATAATTATAAATTAAATTTAGGCTAAGATGCTATTTTAAAGCCAAAACTAAAGATAAACGACGGCAACTATTGATAAATTCTTTTACCTTTGCACCTAATTTAGTAAGAAATATATGAAGAAGATTTATGCAACTTTATGCGTTTTATTGAGCTTTTCGTTGTGGGCGCAATCGCCGTGGCAGCAAAAAGCGGATTACAAGATGGACATTAAGCTAAATACAGAAAAACACCAATACGATGGCAAAATGGAGGTGAAGTACATCAACAATTCACCCGATACGCTGCGAGCTGTGTATTTTCATTTGTATTATAATGCGTTTCAGCCAGGGAGCTTAATGGCAGATCGTTTGGAAAATATTGCCGATCCAGATAGGAGAATGCTCACCAATATAGGGACTAAAGATAGCCCTAAAATGGTAAGCGGAATTTTTCAATTAAAGGAAAATGAAATCGGCTTTCAGAATATAAAAAGCGTACAGCAAAATGGCAAAAAATTAGATTTTAAAGTGTACGGAACCATTTTAAAGGTAAATTTAAAAAATCCGATTTTGCCTAAATCTACGCAGACTTTTAATCTAGAATGGACAGCCCAAGTGCCAAAAATCATTCGTAGAAGTGGGCGTGATACCAAAGAGGGCATTGATTATACCATGACGCAGTGGTATCCAAAATTAGCCATGTACGACCAAAATGGCTGGAACTTGCAAGAATACATCGGGCGAGAGTTTTATGCTCCTTTTGCCAATTTTGATGTGAAGATTACTTTGCCTGCCCAGTACATTGTGGGAGCTTCGGGAACTTTGTTAAACGAGAAACAAGTTTTAAAATCTACGACTAAGAAAAACAAAACTTGGCATTATGCTATCAAAGGCATTCACGATTTTATGTGGGCAGCAGATCCTTCGTATCAAATCGTAAAACAAGAATTAAAAGACGGGCCTACGCTTTACTATTTTTATAGCAAAGATTTAGAACCAAAATATTTAGAAAACTGGAAAAAAGCCAGAGAATACATGCCTGGTTATTTCTCTTTTATGAACGAAAGATTTGGAAAATATCCGTGGAATAGCTACACAATCATTCAAGGAGGCGATGGCGGAATGGAGTATGGCGCGGCGACAGCCATCACGGGGCAGCGTTCGCTGGAAAGTTTAGTGGGCGTAATTTTCCACGAGGGAGCACACTCTTGGTTTCAGCACTTATTTGGAATTAATGAGACAGAGCAAGAGTGGTTCGACGAAGGATTTACTAGCTATGCCGAAACTTTAGCTTTCAAAAAAGTATTTGATAAAGGAAACCCAGACGGAGTAGGAGTAACGCAAGATGCCTATGCGGGCTATTACAATTTGGTGCGATCTGGCATGCAAGAGCCGCTTAGCACTTTGGCAGATTACTACGATACCAATTATGCTTACGGAATTTCGGCTTATTACAAAGGACAAGTGTTTGTAGCGCAATTGGGCTATGTCATCGGGGAAGAAAACCTTAGAAAAACATTCAAAGAATTTTATCGCCGTTGGAACTTGGATCACCCATCGTACAAAGATTTTGTAAAAACAGCCGAAGACATTTCGGGCATCAATCTTAAATGGTATGACAATATGATGGTGAACACCATTCGCGTGATAGATTACGCCGTGGCAGCCGAGGGCAAAGAGGTGAAATTAGTCAATAAATCAAATTTTGCCATGCCGCTAGATGTTTTAGTTACTTATACAGATGGTTCGCAAGAATTATTTTATATTCCGATTAATGCTATGCGTGGAGCCAAGCCATTTGAAAAGGAATATTATCCCAATGCAAGCTTCACGCAGTTAAAAGATTGGGGCTGGACTAAACCTACTTACAATTTCTCTACCGAAAAAGAAATCCAAAAAGTAGAAATCGACCCTACGCACCGTTTGGCAGATGTAGATTTGTCAAATAATACATGGACAAAATAATTGAAATAAAATGCTTTTAGCTGTAAATATCGGAAATTCCAACATTCGTTTTGGAATTGCAAATGGGCACGAAATTCATACCTCGTGGACGATTAATACCAAGCCCTATAAAACCACCGATGAGATATTTTTGCTCATCAAAAGTTCCTATAAAATGTATGGGATCAAGGCTAAAAATATTTCTGGAATTGTAATCGGATCGGTTGTGCCACATCAGACTCGTTTGGTCGCCAAGGCACTTGAGCGTATTCATAATATTACGCCCACCATTGTAGATAGGAATACGCCCTCTCGTGTGGTGCACCATTCCAATCAAATGGGAACAGATTTGTATGCCAACGCTGTGGCTGCACACGAATTGTATCAAGGTAAGAAAATCGTGGTAGATTTCGGGACGGCACTCACGCTCACGGGAATTGATGAGAAGGGCGAGTTGCTGGGCGTAATCATTGCCCCAGGCGTTATTACATCGCTTAAAGCCCTAGTCGGGAACACCGCACAGCTACCAGATATTGAGCTTACCGAGCCCAAATCAGTTTTGGGGAGAGATACCGAAACCTGCATGCAGAGCGGAATGGTGTATGGCTATGTCGCCATGGTCGAAGGCTTAATCAATAGAATCAATGCCAGTATCGGCGATGATACAACTGTGATTTCCACAGGTGGTTTAGGACATATTTATCAGCCCTTAACCCAAAAAATAAACATAGACGATAAATTGCATACGCTAAAAGGTTTGTGCATTTTGTATGAATTCAATCAAAAATAGAATTTTTTATAATTTTAAAAGGGCACCGAATTTTGGTGCCCTTTTTTCAATCTATTATTTTTCAGTTCTAATCTTATTAAATAAATCAACCACCGCACTGTGCGAAAGCGTTTGGTCTTTAAAGTGCTCGGTAATGGCGGCGCGTTCCTCTGGCGTTGCGTCTAATTGGTTTAAAATGTTTTGCAAATGCATTTTCATATGCCCTTTTTGGATTCCCGTCGTTACTAGCGAGCGCAAGGCAGCAAAATTCTGAGCCAATCCCGCGCAGGCTACAATGCGCATTAATTGCTCGGCGGTAGGCTTTTTAAGCAATTCCAACGCCCATTTTACCAAAGGGTGAAGCGAAGTGAGCCCTCCCACGGTGCCCAAGGCAATGGGCAAATCTATCCAAAAACGGAATTTTCCGTCCTTTACTTCGCAATGGCTTAGGCTGCTGTATTTTCCGTTGTGCGAGGCGTAGGCATGTGCACAAGCTTCTACGGCTCTAAAGTCGTTTCCCGTTGCGATTACAACGGCGTCTACACCATTCATTATGCCCTTGTTATGCGTGGTGGCACGATAAGGCTCAATCTCGGCAATGCGTACCGCACGACTGAATTTTTCTACAAATTCGGTAGCATTAATGTCTTTTTCGCCTATTTGCTCCACGGGGCATTCCACTTCGGCACGCACCATGCATTCAGGCGTATAGTTGGACAAAATCGACATTACGATTTGCAAAGAATCCTTTTCTTGATCAGAAAATTTATCGCTGTTTTGCACCGATTGTTCCAGCGTTTGTGCAAACTGTTCCAAACACGAATTGATGAAATTGGCACCCATAGAATCTTTGGTGTTAAAACTTGCCTTTAATTGATAATAATGAGGCAAATCAGCCGTTTTATCAATCAATTCGAGCGAAAGGATTCCGCCACCGCGTTTTTCCATGTTTTTGGTAATGCTGGCGGTATCTTCTCGGAGTTGTTTTTCCAAACTTTCATTAAATAAAGCTTGCAATTGCGCAAAGTTTCCTTCAAACATAAAATGGACATGTCCCAATTTTTTTACGCCCAAAATCTGAGTTTTAAAGCCCCCTCGCTCGCCCCAGAATTTAGCCGCCTTAGACGCTGCCGCCACTACCGAACTTTCCTCCACAGCCATCGGGATAGTGTATTCCTCGCCATCGATGAT
This sequence comes from Ornithobacterium rhinotracheale DSM 15997, assembly GCF_000265465.1. Classification (NCBI taxonomy): domain Bacteria; kingdom Pseudomonadati; phylum Bacteroidota; class Flavobacteriia; order Flavobacteriales; family Weeksellaceae; genus Ornithobacterium; species Ornithobacterium rhinotracheale. The sequence goes on along the minus strand of NC_018016.1, from coordinate 862,279 downwards.
GAAGTTGGGAGCCACGCCAAATGGTAAATAATAATTGGTGAGCGTGTTTTCCGAAAACTCATCGTGCAGTTTTTGCAAAGAGGCATCATCGTTTTGGTACTGGGCTAAAACTTTTTGCGCTTCGCTTGGATTAGTAAAATAAGTTTCGGTAAGCCATTTAATTTTTTCGTCTTTATTTAGTTTAGAAAAACCTTTGATCATTTTGTTTTGTTTTTATACAAGATTATTAAATCTGCGCTGATGGCAATGAGAATTAACGCCAATGAAAAATAAAAATCATAAGCAAAAACCGATGATTTCACCATTAAATATTTAATGAAAAGATACGCCCCCACGATAGAAATGCTCCATTCGGTAAAGTGGCGAGATTTTCGGTTATTTTTCATTTTTAAAACTTTCGATCAGCACTTTGTCTTTACATTTTTTAAATATGATTTCTACGCTTTTTTCTTTGTCTTGATAATTCATAATGTATGCACCACAAGGCTCTTGGCGTGGAGCACTTCTGTCGAAATCAATGATTCCCTTTTTTAATATTTTTTGATTAAAGAAAGCAGTATCTATCCCGAGTGCTTGCATTTGCTCTTGTGCTTGTGGGCTGTATTCTTTAGGCAAAAAAGAAACTTCGCTCAACACGCGCCCGTTGGGTAAATAATCAGAAAGATAATTTCGGCACGAATTTCTTTTCCCAAACATTAAAATGACAACAAAAATGCCCAATAAAATTCCAATTCCAAAAAATTTAAATCTTCGCTGAAAATCGCTCATAAATGCTTTTTTTTAAATAATGAATAAACTTAAATTGGTGTAAGGGAAATTAAATCTTTCGGCAATTTCTGGATGTGTGTGTCGCCCTTTGAATAAGTAAATGGCACTTTGCAACCCGCGTTGTTGCGAAATCAATTTTTCAAAACCGCCGTCTTTGGCAATTTTAATTAAATATTCAATAAAGAAATTACTCAGAGCCTTGCTCGTGGTGCGTGCGTAGCGAGAGGCGATGTTTGCCACGCCGTAGTGCACGACATCGTATTTGGTGAAAGTAGGCGACTCGTGCGTGGTGAGTTCCATGGAGTCAAAACAGCTGCCATTGCCCATGTTGGATTCGATGATGACGGCACCCGCTTTCATTTGGCTTACTAATTCTTCTGGGACGATGCTCGGCGTTCTTTTGTCGCATTCTATCGCACCGATGGCGACATCGCAACGCATCAGCGCTTTACGGATTTCTTTCGGGTCGAGCGTGCTGGTGGGAATGCGCTGATTTAAATCAATTTGCAATTGTCTTAAATTGGTAATTGCAGAATCAAAAATGCGCACACTGGCACCCAATCCCGTAGCGGCACGAGCGGCATATTCCGCAATGGAGCCCGAACCGAAAATCACGATTTCGGTAGGTCTCACGCCTGCAATTCCACCAAGCATAGTGCCGTTGCCGTTGTTCGGTGTGGCGAGCAATTCGCCCGCAAGCAAAACAGCGGTGGTGCCTGTGATTTCAGAAAGTAGTCGTTTTACAGGGAAAGTGCCGTGCTCGTCTTGCAAAAATTCAGCACCGATGGCTGTGATTTTTTTAGCAGCGAGTTTTTCAAAATATCTTTTTTGGAGCGTATTGGGCATTACGCTAGAAATCAAAATGCTTTGAGCTTGCATAAACCCGATTTCCCTTTCGGTAGGTGGAATAATTTTAATCACCACGGGCTGTGCAAAAACTTTCTTGCTCTCATAAGCAATTTCTGCACCCGCCTCAGAATATTGATTGTCGGTGAAATTAGCACCTTCGCCTGCACCTGTTTCCACCAAAATGTGATGCCCGTTTTTGACTAAAACTTCCACGGCATCTGGCGTGAGTGCTACGCAGCGTTCTTGGAAATGGGATTCTTTAGGAATCCCGATTTGCAATTTGCCCTTTTGAGTAGAAACGGCAAGCATTTCCTCTTTTGGCATTAAATCTTCTTTAGAAAAAGGTGTGAATATTTTTCCCATTATGTAAAGCTTATGTGGCGTTCGCCGTCGTGGTTTTCAATATTGATGGTATGGTGGTTTTCGGGCAAAAGGTTTTCGATTTTTTCTGGCCATTCCACAAAACAAAAATCACCCGAATAAGCGTATTCCTCCCAGCCCATATCGTAGGCTTCTTCCTCGGAATTGATGCGATAGAAATCAAAGTGATACACGGCTCCTCTGGAGGTTTGGTATTCGTGCACCAGTGCATAAGTAGGGCTGCTCGCCTCATCTTGGGAGTGCATAGCGCGCAACATTGCGGTGATGAGCGTTGTTTTCCCTACGCCCATTTCGCCACGAAACAAAACCACAGGTTTGTTTAGCTCAGCCACGATTGCCTGCGCAATTTGTGGTAAATCATTTTCTGTTTTGGCAATGAAAGTTTGCATATTCTAATTTCTAATCCAACAAAAATAAGGATTGTAATTTATAAGTTTGTATTTTTACCTAAAATTTAATACTAAAAACTTATGGCTTTCAAAGATTTTTTTGAATATGAGATAAAAAAACTCATCGATTTGCTACAAATGTTGCTCACGCACGACAATTTGGAATTAAAAGATTTGCTCGGTACTGAAGATTTGCAGGAAAGATTGCAGCATTTTCAAACAGCTTTTGCTGAAAATCACGAAATGCAAGAACGCTTTTTGTCCTCTCGCGAAGTGGAACAAAATCATCTAGAATTTGCCAAAGAATGCTTTAGATTAGCCATTTTGCTTAAAGAAAAAAATCCGAATTTGGCACATTTTTACGCCACACTCGGGCAAAAGATTGAAAATATCGGATTAACTATTTTTAGTTTCACGACTGATTTTAGCCTTCAAAATGAAATCCGTGAACTAAAAAAACAATGGAAAAATAGCTAAAAAACGAATTTTTTAGCCATTATTTCTATCAATTTTCAGCGATTTTCGGCTGGCGCCCCATTCGGTGTATTTAATCATTTCTTGTGCAATGTTGATGTCCGTTGCCCCCTCAATACCCTCCAAGCCTGGGGAGGAGTTCACCTCCAATACGAGAGGGCCTCGGCGCGAGCGGATTAAATCCACACCTGCCACTTGTAGCCCCATAGTTTTGCAGGCTTTCAGTGCAATTTTTTCTTCTTGAGGGCTTAAATGGGCAGGAGTCCCCATGCCGCCACGATGAATGTTTGAACGGAAATCGCCAGATTTTCCCTCGCGTCGCATACACGCCACTACTCGGTCGTTGATGACTAAAACGCGAAGATCCACGCCTTTTGCCTCCTCAATAAATTCTTGCACCACAAATTTAGCCCCCAAACTTTGCAAAGCCTCTATGGTGCTCACGGCAGACATTTTAGAGTCCAAAAGCATTACGCCCAAACCCTGTGTGCCTTCAAGCACTTTTACCACAACAGGCGCGCCGCCCATGTAGTCTACGATTTGCTCGACATTCCACTGGTTTTCTGGGGAGAAATGTAGCGTTTTGGGAAAATCAATCCCTTCGCGAGAAAGAAGTTGCATACTGCGGAGTTTATCTCGCGAGCGGAGTAGAGCATTGCTGTGCAAGGTGGTGAAAATGTTCATCATTTCGTATTGGCGAATCACCGCCGCACCATATTGTGTAAAGGTTGTCCCAATTCTGGGGATAATGGCATCTACTTGCCCAATGTCATCGCCCTCGACCAAAATCTGTGGCGAATTTTTTTGCATTAAAAGTTTGCAATTCAGCGGGTCGATGATTTCGACTTCGTGTCCTCTTTCCTCGGCTTCTTCATAAAGTCTTGCCGTAGAGTAAATGTACTCGCTACGCGATAAAATAACTAGCTTCATTCGGATTGCAAAGTAAGGGAATTTTTATGCATTTGGGCAAAAAAACTTAAACTTCTAAGCTAAAATGTTTTTACTAAATAAAAAAATCTAAAATTTTGTTGATAAACTGAATTTTAATCTTTATTTTTACCGCCTAAATCATAATATTATGGGACAGTTCTTAGGATTTTTATTCTTTATCACCATGGCAATGTGTGGTTTTTGGTGTTTAACATTTTTAGTAGGCATCGTGCCATATTGGTTAACCTTTGGTGTCGCTGAGCGATTTGGGAAAATTAATAAAAATAGCGACCCAGATGAGGTGCGTAGAAAATTGCTCACAGAACAGCCTGGTGTAGAAGTTTTATATAAAAAATAAGACCAATCGTTTTATACATTTAAAAAAATCTCATACATTGCATACTTATAAAATGCAGTGTATGAGATTTTTTGTATCCTTATTATTTAGTTTTTGCCTTTTGAGTTGTGCAACAAAACCCGCAGCAAATCATAAAGAGCTTAAGATAGAACCCAACGATGAGGGGGAGTATGACATCGAGGTGCTAGACCCTGGTTATGATACTTTTTTAGCCACCAAGGCTTTTCCCGAGAATTACTTTACCGAATCGTATTTAAAACAGCGAAATTTAGTTTTAGTCAATAATTGGAATGCACGCCATAGCCAGCCACGCGTGTACAATCCTAATATTTACGAAGTGTATATTGACTATAATCCACAGATTAATTATGGGCTAAATTTCGAATGGAAGTTGTTTAATTTCTTCATGTTTGTAGAGTGGCAAACGGGGGAGCGTATCGATGGTATGCCACCAAGAATTAGATGAAAAACTTTTCAATTAAAAATCGTTGAGAAAATAATATCTTTGCAGCCATGATTCAGAGCGAAACTTTACAGGATTTAGAACAACGCGTGCAAAATCTGCACACCTATTTAGAGATAGAGAAAAAGAAAATCGAAATTTTAAATGACGAGGAAAAAGCCGCTTCGCCCGAGTTTTGGGACGACCCTAAATCGGCACAAAATCATTTAAAACAATTGCAGTCTAAAAAGAATTGGGTAAACGATTATCAAGCCATTGAGCAAGCTACCAATGACTTGAAGGTTTTGTATGAATTTTACAAAGAATTGGGCGAGGGCTCTGAGGAAGAAATCGATGCACAATATGCCAAGGCACTTGAAAAATTAGAGAAAATTGAATTTAAAAATATGCTTTCTGAGGAAGGAGACGACATGAGTGCCGTGCTACAAATCACTGCAGGTGCGGGCGGAACAGAAAGTTGTGACTGGGCAAGTATGCTAATGCGTATGTATCTAATGTGGGCAGAAAAAAACGGCTACAAAGTAAAAGAGCTGAACTACCAAGATGGCGATGTGGCGGGCGTAAAAACAGTAACGCTCGAAATAGAAGGAGAATATGCCTTCGGCTACCTAAAAGGAGAAAATGGCGTGCACCGTTTGGTGAGGATTTCCCCGTTTGATTCCAATGCCAAACGTCACACAAGTTTCGTGTCGGTGTATGTGTATCCGCTTGTAGATGATACCATTGAGATTGACATCAATCCAAACGATGTGGAAATGCAAACTTCTCGCTCTGGTGGAGCAGGGGGGCAAAATGTAAACAAAGTGGAAACCAAAGTGCAATTAACCCACAAGCCTACGGGAATTGTGGTAGTGTGCCAAGTGGAACGCTCTCAGCTTGCCAACCGTGAGCGTGCGATGCAGATGCTTAAATCTGAATTATATAAAATAGAGCTTGAAAAAAGAATGGAGGCTCGAAACGAAATCGAAGCCAATAAAAAAAGTATTGAGTGGGGAAGCCAAATCCGAAATTATGTGATGCACCCATACAAATTGGTGAAAGATGTGCGCACAGGCGAAGAAACCTCTGATGTAGATAGCGTGATGAACGGAAATATCGACGATTTCTTGAAGTCTTACTTAATGTTTATGGGGCAAAAAGACACAGAAGGAACCTCTAATCTTTAATTAAAGTTTGGAATAAAAACACCAACGGCGCAAGAAATTGCGCCGTTGATATTTAATAAACAAACATTACTAAATCAGCTATTTAATCTTTTCTCTAATTGAATAGCCGAAGGGAACAGAATATTATTTTCTAAATGAATGTGCTTATGCAAATCCTCTTCAAACTCTTGTAGCATAGCAAAAGTTACTTTATAAGTATTGCAAGCATCGGCTGGCGGCGTGTATTGGTCTGTCAAAGTTGCAATTTTAGCCATGATTTCGCCTGCATTTTCATGCTCTTGTTCCATCATTGCAATAGGGTTTTCCACGCTTCCAAAGTTTGCCTTTGGCATAGCATCTCCGCTACGCTCTACCGATACCATTTGGCGAACGAATGGGAAAAGAATTTGCTCCTCTTTCACAAAATGCTCTGCCAATTCTTGGGTAATTGTTTTAAACTCTTGATCAATTTCAAGCAATTCAGGATGACGCTCACCGTGCACACTGCATAATTTATTTAAAAACTGTAATAGCACAGGCACTTTATCCTCCACATATCGGTGATGTGTTTTCTCGATATAATCCGCCAATAAATCGAGCGGAAAGCTTTTGAAATCAATTCCTTCTGCATTTTTCTGTTTAGCCTTGTCTAGATCTTCTAAAATTTGCTCATAATTCAGATTTTTTTGTTCACAGACTTCTTGCAGAGCTCGCCCGCCACGGCAGCAGAAATCGATTTTATATTTTTTGAACACCGCAGCTGTTCTAAAGTCTTCAGCCACAAATTCGCCTATAGTTTTTGGATTTAAATTTTCCATATAAATATGTTTTTTAGTATTTAATTGAAGGACAAATTTACAATAAAATTTAAAAAAGACAAATTTATCCGAAAAACAAAATCGTTAAATTTTTTAATCATGTCAGATAAATTTGTAATTTCGGAAAGTCTTTAAAAATAGTTAAGAAATGAAAAATAAAATTCTTCTACTTTTAATGTTCCTGTTTGCGTTTTCGGCATGTGAGCAATTTGGAGACAATGAGTTGCATGTCCTGAAGGGGAGGTTAATCGATACTAAGGGGCAAGCGGTACCAAATGCTAAATTGAAGATGTTAGCCTTTAGAGAAGGTGTTGTGATTGCCAAAGGATTGAGCGATGAGCAAGGTTATTTCAATATTGTTTATCCTAGTACAGAGGTGGTTAATTTTTCTGGATTATATCAGAATCCAGAGCTGACGGTAGATGGATTTTCTTTTGTGGAGATGCACGACAATAAGCCCTATAAATACCAATGGCATGAAATTCCAGAGTCGAAAAATGAAAAAGGGAATTTCAGTTATGTGATTAATTTAAAGGATTTAAAAGTGGAGAAAAATGAGAAATAAAATTTTATGTTTTAGCTTTTTATTATTGATCGGGGCTACTTGCAAGGCACAGTTTTATTGGCTTTCTACCAATTCTTTTAAAATAAATGCCCTAGGAGGCTATGGGCAATTTGTGGGAGGAAATGCTTTTTCCAAGACTTACGAAGGATTGGGCTCTTGGGGGCTAGAAGCAGAGATGGAAATGCCTTTTTGGGAAAAACTTTCCATAGGAGTTCTCTACCATAAATCCTACACTTCTCCCAAAACGGGCAAGTTTTTTGGCAACTTTTCCAGTGCCAGATTGCACTCAGTTGGGGTTTTTGCGTCCTATTCTTTTCGTTTAAAGAAAAGGTTTTCCTTCACGCCTAAGATTGGAATTTCAGATTTTTTACTAAAAAATAAGTTTAATGATTATTCACAAAATTTCAATGGCACAGAATACTGGGTGGCACCAGAAATTGAGTACAAAATAACAGATGAATTTGGCGTTTTTGGGCGTACAACTTTTAGCCATATTCACACCCAAGTGAAAACTGATGAGGAAATCCTTAACGACTACAAAAATCCGAAGAAATATTCGGTGCAATTAGGATTAAGGTTTTTCTTAAATTAAAGGTATTCAATCATGGCTAAAGCAAAAATTGAAATGAAAATCCAGATGCTCACCGCTAGAATTAGCGGTTTGTGTCCCGCTTGTTTCAATCGTTGAATAGTCAGTGTAGAGCCAATTAAAAAAAGACAGAAAATCAATAATTTTTTAGAAGAAAAAGTAATTGCATGGATTAAATTTTCTGGAATATCAAGATAGGAATTCAGGAAAATAGCCAGCACAAAAAACACAATAAACCAAGGGATTTGCACCTTGCCTTTGCCCGTGTCTGATTTAAAAATATAGCCCGCCAACACCGAAACGGGAATAATCCAAAGGCTTCTTGCCAATTTCACGGTGGTAGCGACTTTTAGAGCCTCGTTTCCGTAGCTCATCGCAGCACCCACCACCGAGCTCGTATCGTGAATGGCAATGGCACACCACATACCGAATTGGTCTTGCGTCATGTGCAGAAAGTGCCCAATCGGCGGAAAAATAAACAATGCTAGGGCGTTCAGCATAAAAACAGCACCAAGTGCAATCGAAATTTGGTGCGATCTGGGCTTAATAACCGAAGAAACCGCAGCAATAGCACTCCCGCCACAAATCGCCGTTCCCGACGAAATCAAAAAACTTAATTTTTTATCGATTTTTAATCTTTTGCCCAAATAAAAACCCATGATTAAAATCAAAGTAATGCTGATGGCGGTAAAGCCCAATCCCTCTAGCCCCGCTTGTTCGAGCTCGGTAGTGTGAATCGAAAAACCAAGTCCCACAATGGCGATTTTTAAAATGTATTTGATGCCTAATTGCGTAAACTTCTCAAACGGATTGGCAAAAAACAAAGCAAAAATAAATCCTGCCAAAAGTGCGAGCGGACTGCTTAAAAAACTAAGGCTTAATATGGCTAAAACGATGAATAAAACTTTCTGCGTCATGATTTTAATTAAATATCTGGCGCAAATTTCGGTCGTTTAGCCTTCACTTTTTTATGAATAAAAGTGATAGCCTATGCATTTTTATAATACGCTTGATTGATTTTTTGCATTAAAGTATTTAGGTATTGGGAGTTAAATCCTTGTCGTAGAATGAAATGAAACATTCGGTTGATCGAAAAATCTTGAATTTCAATGATTTTTAATTCCTGATTTAAAACTTCTTCTCGCACCGCATGAATGGAGAGAAATGCGAAATAATCGCTGTTTTTTAAAATAGTTTTGATTCCCTCGGTAGAGTCGTAAATGGCAACAGTATTTAGGTTTTTGATGCCTTTTTTAGTCAATGCAGTTTCGATTACTTTTTGTGTGCCCGAGCCATATTCTCGAGAAATAAAAGGAAGTTTCTGCAATTGTTCGAGCCTAATTTCTTCTTTGATTTTCAGTGTTTTTCTGCACACCAAAACGATTTCATCTTCCACAAACGGAATGTATTGCAACTGCGTGTTTTTGCCTATGTTTTCTACCAAAGCAAAATCCATTTTGTGGGCTAGCACTTGTGCTTCGATTTGGCTACTGTTTCCAGAGCAAAAATTGATTTTTTGTATATTTTTAAACTTTATTAAGTCTTGAAACACAAAGGGAATGATGTAATTGGCAAGCGTGGTGCTCGCCCCGAATTTTAATTCTGTAATTTTAGTTTTTTGGTTTGAAAATTCATCGTTTATCTTTAGTTCAATTTCTTCAATTTCAAAAACATATTTTAATAGTTTTTCTGCCTTGGGAGTAAGTTTAATTTTATTGCCCTTGCGTAAAAAGAGAGGCGTGCCGAGTGTGGATTCCAGATTTTTGATGTTTTTGGAAACCGCAGATTGGGATAAATGAAGAGCGTGGGCAGCGGCACTGAAACTTTTTTTTAGTGCTACTTCCTTAAAAATTATATATTTGTGGTGAATCAAGGCTAAGGATTTTAGCCATAAAATTAAAGAATATTTTTAATTTAAAATGACAAAACAAGAGAAAGTTGACTTCGTTGTCAGTACTTTAGAAGAATTATATCCCAATCCACCGATTGCGCTAGACCATAGCGACCCGTACACGCTTTTGGTAGCGGTGGCACTTTCGGCACAAACAACTGATAAAAAGGTGAATGAAATAACGCCCAACCTTTTTGCGGTGGCAGATACGCCAAGCAAAATGGCTAAACTTTCGCCCGAACACATCAAGGAATTGATTACGGGCATTGGGCTTACAAATACTAAATCTAAGAATTTACAGCTTATGGCACAGCAACTCATGGAGCGTCATCAAGGTGTGGTGCCTGATAATTTTGAGGATTTGGAGGCTCTGGCGGGAGTAGGGCATAAGACCGCCTCGGTGGTGATGTCTCAGGCTTTTGGAGTTCCAGCATTTCCTGTGGACACGCATATTCACCGATTGATGTATCGTTGGGGCTTGAGCAATGGCAAAAGCGTGGAACAAACGGAAAAAGATGCTAAAAGGCTTTTTCCTAAAGAATTATGGAATAAGTTGCATTTGCAAATTATTTATTATGGTCGGGAGTATTCGCCTGCGCGTGGTTTGCGATTGGAGAAAGATGTGATTACTCGCACGATTGGTAGAAAAAGTTTTTTAAACGAAATCAAAAAATAAGGAGAGCTAAATGCTCTCCTTGGTTTTAAGTATGAAATTGTTAATATTTAGAATGTAACTTGAACTTCTTGGTCGTTTGCTGCTATTGCTGTGATTGTGGTAGTTGCTTTGTCGAAAGAACTTAATTCAAATTTATTTGAATTGGTAGCATAGATTAATTTTCCATCTTTTTTAACTTCGTATGCAACTACATTTTTCCAGCCTTCCATTTTTATTTCAATTTTACCGTTTTCTTTAATTCTTTCACTCGCTGTTCCTTTTTGGATTGAAGCATTGTGTTTGAATAAAGTCCAGTTGTCATCGCAAATGTATCTAACGGCTCTAGGAGGTTTGTTGTACCCGAAAGATTTTATCTTGTTTTTAGCTCTTGTAACTAAATCTTGAGTGACTCTTACGGTTCCTTTTCCATAGTCATCAATATCTCCACTATATTCTTTAAAATATCCCCAACTTTCATAGTAATCTGTAAAGTCCATATTTGAAACTTCACTTACCATAACTGGGAAGTTTACAAGATATGCTCCATCTCCGCCATCTGGTAAAGTCATTGTTCTAGCCTTTTCATACAAATCTTTGTAGAAGTCGGTTTGTCCTTTTGCGTTTTCAATATATAATTTGATTTGCCAGAAAGGAACTAATTTATGGAATACCTCGCCATCTTCAAAATGTCCAGAATTGTTCACGAAATATTTTGTATAACAAGCTTGATATCTGCCTTCGTTTTGAATACGAGACTTATTACCCCAACTAGTTTGAATGTACAGAGATGGAATATTTACAGTAACTTCTGTAGTGCCTTTCCATCTTGCCAATGGTCTTACTTGGTGTGTGTGACCAAGTTCGTGAGCTGGTCCCCATGGATTAGTTTTTAGTCCATCAGGTTTTAAGAAGGAACCAACAGTAGAGGTGTTATATGCTGTTCTAAAAGCAGTAGAATACATATAAGAATGATACATTACATGGAATAGAGCTCTGTTGTGAGGAACTCTATTATATTTTTTCATTCCCATCATTTCTTGTTCATCGCTCACTAGTTTATCAAACTGCTTAATCACGCTTACTCCCGCACTTGAAGAACCGCAAAATTGTCTGTATTGATTTGTTTCAAATAACAGGTGTGCTTTTTCTCCTACTACATCAAAATATTTATATTTTGCAGCAGTCAATAATCTAGTCCAATCCTCTTCATTGTGTTTTGTGCTATCGAAGTATCCATTTACTCTACCAGTTGCAAAGTGAATTTTAATTGGAGCTTTTCCTTCGTAGTCTTGAGTGTTGTACATTACATAAATTAAGCCTGTAGCTGGTGCTTCAAGAATATTTTTACCTTCAGATAGAGGTGCGCTTTTGTTGCTGTTGTATCCATCTCCTCCTGGTTTATCAAGATTTACAAATTTTAGAGCTAAGGTCTCTCCATGAGTATCTCCTACGAAAATGATTAGTTTTTCGCCCTTCTCAGCATAAATTCCAGTTACACCATCAATTTCGCTATATCTTTCGCTTCTATCTCTGCCAGACATAATGTTAGCATCTCCCCAGGCTTTATACTCTTGTATTCTAAATTCACTAGGATAAGTGCCTTTTTTCATGTAGTGAGCCATGTTTTTATAAAAGCTATTAGGAATGCTGTTGATGGTTTCTTCTGTAACATCTGCTCTTAGTTCTGAGCATGTTTTGTCTGTAAATACACTTAATATGTCAAACTCTTCTTTAGCATGAGCATAAAACTCCATTTCGGCACAAGAAGCAAATCCTTTACCATCTCCATATCCAGCTAAAACTCTAATTTTAACCGATTCTGGGTTTTTTACAGGGGAAGGTAAATCAATTTTTACAGCAGAATTACTGAATTTAAAATCTTTGGTTAATCTTTTTACATATTGTCCATCAGCAGATTTTGTAAGTATTTCGATTTGTTTAAAAACACCATTGTAGCTGTCTTGTCTAGGGTGATACACAATATAATCTAATTGTTCTACAGGTTGCTTCAATGTGTATTCAAGTTCTATTGGGAAATAGTTAGATGGGTTGTTGTTCCAACTTGAATGGTAAAGGGTATTGTAATTCCCATCAAAACTGTTTTCTATTTCTCCACCATTTGGTTGTTGTGAAGAAGCTTTTGCTGAAACTACGGTTAATTTAATATCCCCTTTCATGTTATCTTGTCCTAGAGCTTCATAGCCAGCTAAACCTCTTTGAGTAATTTGGACAGTTTTAGTAATTCCTTCAGCTCTTCCTGTACCTACGACTTTGATGGTAGCTTCTCTACCATTTTCATTTCTGTTCATTTCGACTTGATAAACATATTTTGTTTTACCTTGCTCGATTTCGGTAGAGGTTCCTGAATTAATCCATGAGATATTTTCTGGGAGAACGACTTCGTATGTTGCGTTTGTGGTGATTTCAAATGAGACTTCTCCCCCCTCTTCAGAAACAGAGATTGCTGATTGTGAAATTAAGATAGAAGCATCGTTACCCAATTGTTGTACTTGAATATTTCTCACCAATGTGCCAGCTTTTACTTTAATGTTTGCAGATCTTTCTCCATGCTGGAGGTTGCGTTCTGCCGTAATTTCAACGACACTACCGTTTTTCTTAGCCTTCAGCCAAGTTTGCCCTTTTGGTAGAGAGACGAACCAGCCACTTACATTTGTTTTTACTTCTACAGACTTAGTTCCTCCTTCAGTAGGAAAACTTAAACTCTGAGTAAGAACCTCCAAGCTTGGAGATTCTTCATTGTCTTTACACGAAATAATACCGATAATCCCTATCAGTATCAAAAAGATGAATTGTAATATTCTTTTCATAACTGAAACTTTTAGATATGTTATTGACTATATTTAGATTTTAAATTGATTTAACGAATATTTTGAATATCGGTTACTAATTTAATGTTTATTTGCCATATTGAAAAGAGGGAAATAAAATTTTTTGTTAAAATATGAATAAAGTCATTATTTTTTAATGTGTAGTTTTTACCCTTATTTGGTTTGATTTTCAGATATATGTGTTTTTTTGGTGTTAATATTTTTCTTTTAATTTAATGTTAAAAAATATTTTCTGGAATAAAAAAAGAGGTTTGAAAATTTTCAAACCTCTTTTGTATTAGTTTTAGTTGTGTCTCCCTATTTCTTTGGCGCATCTTTCAAGATTGCGAGTAGGAATGTCCAGAATTTTTGAACACTCTCGATATTTGCTTTTTCTTCTGGTGAGTGTGCACCTAAAATTGTAGGTCCAAAGCTTACCATGTCTAGCCCTGGGATGTGTTCTGCGATGATTCCGCATTCGAGACCGGCATGACAAGCGGCTACATTTGGCTCTTCGTTGAATAGTTTTTTGTATTGTTCTACTAGTTCTGCTAAGATTTCTGATTTTGGGTTAGGAGCCCAGCCTGGATAATCTCCATCAAGCGAAACTTTTAAGCCTGCTTTTGAAAGTGCAGCGGTTAGTTGTCTCACAACGGCTTTTTTGCTTTCTTCTACGCTACTTCTAGTAAGGCAGTAAACGCTGGCTTTTCCGTTGTTGATGATTACGCGTGCCACATTGTTTGAGGCTTCTACCAATCCTTCAACATCTTCGCTCATTTTGAATACGCCATTGTGCAATTCATTAAGCATTTTAATGAATTTTTTGGAATCTTCTACCGTCATAGAATCTTTTGGCTCTTTGTCGTCGGCTTCAATAAGCACAGTTAAATTCGGATCGATGTGGCTAAGTTTTTCTTTAATTTTCCAAGCCTTGTCTTCCACTTCTCTTTCTGCTTTGGAAACATCAAGCATTACTAAAGTAGCCGTAGCCTCTCTCGGGATTGCGTTTCTCAAACCACCACCATCGATAGAATGGATTTTGTAGTCATCAGAGATCGCATCGATTAATTTAGCTAAAATCTTATTGGCATTACCTAGCCCTTTGTGAATCTCCATTCCGCTGTGTCCACCGTTTAGTCCTTTTACCGTGATTTTAAGGGACATTTCTTCTGAAACGGTAGGGATTAAATCATAAGTGCCTTCGCCCGAAACATCTACGCCACCGGCACATCCGATTCCGATTTCGTTGTCTTCTTCGGTGTCAAGGTTTAGTAAGATTTTTCCTTCAAAATTACTTCCGTCCAATTTTTTAGCTCCCGTCATTCCAGTTTCTTCGTCGATGGTAAAAAGAGCTTCGATTGCAGGGTGTGCAATGTCTTTTGAGTCTAAAATCGCCATAATTGCCGCTACGCCCAGTCCGTTATCGGCACCGAGTGTAGTTCCTTTGGCAGTTACCCAACCATCTTTGATTTCCATTTCGATGCCTTGCTTGTTAAAATCAAAAACAGTATCGTTGTTTTTCTGGTGCACCATGTCTAAGTGCGATTGCAAAATCAAAGTTTTGCGGTCTTCCATTCCTGGGGTGGCAGGTTTCTTAATCACCACATTCCCAATGGCGTCTTCTTTGGTTTCTAAGCCTAATTTCTGACCGAAGTCTTTCATAAATTGGCGCACTTTTTCTTCTTTTTTAGAAGGACGAGGCACCGCGTTTAGGTCTGCAAAAAAGTTCCAAAGTGCTTTGGGCTCCAGATTTCTTATTTCTTGATTCATAGCTATTAAATTTTCTTGATTTTAAATGAATATACTTTGTCTCAAAGGTACAAAATGTATTTAATTATAAAAACTAATTTGGACTTGAAAGAAGTTTTTTATACATTTGGCGAAAATTAACATTCGGAAACTTGTCATATTCAGGAAAATGATTAAACACACACACACACACACACACACACACACACACAATTTAAACCTTAAAAATATAAGCATCGCAAAAGTAATTTTTGCGAGAGAGTAATAGCGTAATCCCCTAAGCAAAATTTCATGAAATTTTGCTTAGGGGATTATTTTGTATCTAAAAATTTCAATTAAAAATAAATAAAAATGCCAATTAAGTACAAAGTAATTCAGAAAGGGCAACCAGGTGTTGCCGGTGGAGGGGAAAAGAAATATTATGCCTCAGCAAATTTGGTGGGCGAGAAAACGCTTGCAGGATTGACTAAAGAAATTGAGAAAATCAGCACTGTGAGCGGGGCAGACATACGAGCTGTGCTGTATGCGCTAGTAGATGTAATGCAAACCTCGCTGGAGGAAGGTAATGCGGTGCGCCTTGGCGAGCTAGGCAGTATGCGAGTAAGCATCAGTAGCGAGGGGAAATCTAAAGAGGAAGAAGTAACGGCGGCGAGTATCAAGGGGGCAAAAGTGATTTTTACGCCAGGTAAGGATTTGAAAAAAATGTTGAATAATCTAACCTACGAAAAGCTCTGAGCACTGCCCGAAAAAAAACACGTGTGTTTTTTGGAAAAATGTAGTGTGTTTTTTTAAAAAAGACACGTGTTTTTCGGGAAGCGATAGTTAGGGAATTAAAATAATAAAAAAGGGGAAGCCGAAAACCTTATAGAGTAGGCAATTTTTAAAATTTATTTGATATGAAAAAGATTAAATTTTTGAGTTTAGTTTTAGTGGCATTAAGTGCTGTTTTATTTATCTCTTGTAGTAAAGATGATGATGGAGGAAATTCAGATGTGCAAAAAAATGAAATCTATGGAGAATGGGCTATGCTTCATCTTAGTTCTTCAACTAAGGAGGGGAACACAAATTATGATTACGATGAAAATTTTGAAGAAAATTGCACAACTACAATTATTTTCAATAAAAAAGGGGAATATATCGCCATTTCTAGGGATAAAAGACAAAATGAAACTAAAGAATGTTTTGAGGTGGGAACAGAAACAGGGACTTACAGTATAGAGGGTGATAAATTATCTACTAGCCAAGGGGAAATGAAAATTTTTGAATTGAATGATAAGTTTCTTACCCTAATTAGTCATCAAAATTTTAATGATCATAATATAACAACAATTACAAGATTTAAGAAAGTAAAATAATTTAATAAAACAAGGCTGTCTAATTAGACAGCCTATTCTTTTATTTACCCTTGCGCTTGCAAAAAGTTCTGTACTCTTTTTTGTACTTCGTCTTTGCCCAGCAGTTCCATAATCACAGGAATATCTGGACCTTGCAATTGCCCTACAAGCGAAAGACGGAGTGGCATCATGATTTTGCCAAATCCGATTTCGTGCGTATTTACGAAATCTTGCACCGCATGGTGAATTTCCTCTGCATTGTAGTTTTCAATTTTTTCGTTTTGGGCTAAAAATTGGTTTAAAATCTCTGCCGTGTCGTCTTTCCACACTTTTTTAAGTGCTTTTTCGTCGTAGCTTTCTGGAGCTTGGTATAGGAAGCTTCCTGCCGCCCATAAATCCTTTACAAAATTGGCGCGTTCTTTTAGTAGCTCCACCACTTTGGTGTCAAACGCATCGTTGGCAGCCACATTGTGCTCTGCCAAAATCGACTGAAATGCTTTCACCAAGTTTTCGGTGCTTTCTTTTTGCAAATATTGGTGATTGAACCAAACGGCTTTTTCAGGATTAAAGCGAGCTCCACTTTTGCTTACTTTATTTAAATCAAATTTTTCGCATAATTCCTCTAGCGAGAAGATTTCTTCTTCGGTGCCAGGGTTCCAGCCCAGTAGTGCGAGCATGTTTACGAAAGCCTGTGGCAAGTAGCCGTTTTCGCGATAGCCCATCGAAATTCCTTTTTCGGTTTTCCATTCGAGCGGAAATACAGGAAATCCAAATTTATCGCCATCTCGTTTGCTCAATTTTCCTTTCCCCTCAGGATTTAAAATCAAAGGCAAGTGTGCGAATTTTGGAGCTTCCCAATCAAAGGCTTGGTACAAAAGAATGTGTAACGGCATAGATGGCAACCACTCTTCGCCACGGATCACATGCGTGATGAGCATCAAATGATCGTCTACAATGTTAGCAAAGTGATAAGTCGGCAATCCGTCTGATTTAAACAAAACTTTGTCGTCTAAAGTCTCGGTATTCACATGCAAATTTCCACGAATTATGTCGCTAAAGTGCATTTCTTGACTGGCAGGAATTTTAAAACGAATTACATATTCCTTGCCTTCGTCCAAGTTCTTTTGCACTTCCTCTGCGCTAAGCGTGAGCGAGTTGTTTAGCTGCATTCTTGTCTTTTGATTATAGCTAAAAGCCTCGCCGCGTTGCTCGGCATCTTTTCTTAACTTTTCAAGTTCTTCTGCCGTGTCAAAAGCATAATAAGCCTTGCCATTATCTAGCAAGATTTGAATATATTTTTGGTAAATATCTGCTCTTTCAGATTGGCGATAAGGCCCATAGTTTCCACCAAAACCTTGCCCTTCATCAGGCAAAATCCCTGTCCATTTCAGCGATTCTATAATGTATTCCTCTGCTTCGGGAACAAATCTTTTTTGGTCTGTATCTTCAATTCTTAAAATAAATTCGCCGTTGTGTTTTTTGGCAAATAAATAGTTGAATAAAGCCGTTCTCACGCCTCCCATGTGGAGTGGCCCAGTCGGGCTTGGGGCAAATCTTACTCTTACCATAATTTATTTTTGCTTTGGTGCAAAGTTATTTCTTTTTTGTTGAATATTAAAATAGGCTTTTTATGAGAATAAAAACCAATTAATCCCGATTTGGATTTTGAAATCCTTGGCGGGTTGTTTCGGGGTGTACAAATACTTGCCAGGGAGCACAAACGAGCTGATGTTTTCGCCACGGAGGTAGATACGCATTTGGCGCACTTTTAAATTAGCAAAAACATCTACATAAGGATAGTTTCCGATGTCCTCACGGTTTTGCAATTGCCATTCGTTCAAGATAGGGAAAAACGCACGCGATTTAAATTTGCTGTAATAATATGCCGATGTCCCTACCATAACTTGCGCATTTTTCTGGAAAATATCGTTTTGGTAATAGAACGCTGCTCTTGCCAAAATCTTAGGCAAAGGCAATTTGTCCTCATTGGCAGTCAGCATTTGGTATTGCGCTTGGGCGTCTATATGGAATTTTCCGAATTTTTGGTGTTTTTTGGCGTTTACAGAAAAGTAGTTTAAGGCATTTCCGCTTTGTGCTACATTTAAATCTTGGTCTAAATAGGTGAAATTTAAAATATTTGAAACCTGTGCCGAAACTTCTAAATCAAGTGGGGCAAAGATCAATTTACCGTAAATGCTTTGGTAGTTTTCATTACTAAAACCAAAATGGTCGAAATTCAATTTTTTGTAAAAACTTTGATTGGCTAAAAGATTAAATGAAGGATTTCTTGAGCCAATTCTTGCCCCCGCCACCACGGCATAATTTTTAAGTGGCTCGAATTTTAAATTTGCATCAAGATTATAGACCGTTCCCCACGAGGTGCCTTGCAAAAATTCGGCATTTCCGTTTAATTTTAATCGCTCGGAAAGTTCAAATTTCAATAAACCTTCAATCCCAAATTGATTATTGGTATATTTTTCATCTGTAAGCCCATTGGGGTGATCAAATTTTAAGCTTTGGTTTTTAAACACTGCACCTGCATCTATCCACAGTCGCTCGCTCCATTGGTATTGAGCTCCAAGGTAGTTTTTTAATATATCAAATTTCTTTTTGTCTAGGAAATCCTTTTCGTTTGCATTTACGAGTGCAAAATCTTTATAATATTCCTCTGGCTGCTCTTCTTTAAAGGCGTATTCTTGCGATTCAAGTTTTAAAACATGTTTCAGCTTTATGGGGAAAATATATTGTGTGCTGTCTTGTGCGTTTCGGTGTTTAAACAAGCCGTAGGTTTGGTTAAGGTAAAAACTTTTTGATCTAAAGCGGGAAGTGCTGTAAAATAAATTAGGAGACATTCGCTCCCTGCTTCTGAACAAATCATCATTGTCCTTAAATGCCACAAGACTCTCTGGCGTGATTCCACCATTTTCTTCGCTTTGGATTTTTTGTGTCATCACATTGGTATAGAGTTGGTAGCGATGATTGGGCGTATTGTAGTTTACCGAAACTCGGAAGTTTTTATCATCTGTACTTTGTCTTTGGAAAACACCCTTAGAGTTTAAACTATTGAACTGCAAAGCATAGTTTAAATTAGCATTGATGCTATGCGTGAAAAGCGTTTGCAGAAACTGCCCTTCTTTTAATCCATTTTCAAAAGAAAAATGTGTGGTAGGTGTTTTTACATTAAAGTATTCTACATCTTCTGGTCTTATGTAGAGGTGTCTTTTTCCCGCGGGCAGAATGCCTTGGTTGGGCTGGTCTATATCATACACCAGCGGATTAAGGGCTAAACCTAAATTGGAACCTACTTGGTAGCCAAATAAATCCCGATTATAGATGTTTTGTTTGTAATAACTTTGAATGCTCAGAGCTGTGTCCATCACTTGTTTGGGGGCATTGATTTGCCAAAAGACATAATCTTTAATCGTTGGAATAAAAACTTTTAAGGAATCCGACGGACGGTCTTTTTGCTCCATTCCCATGGAATCGGGCACGGAAAATCCATTATCCATTGCACTGGGGCGTCGCCATTGCTCTCCCTCGGCACCTGCACTCACAGGGTCTTCCAAAATTTGTCCCCATGCGGGTGCACCAAAACTTCCCAACCCTAAAATGAGTAGGAATGCAAAAAAGTGTTTATAACTCATGTCGCAAAGATATTCAAATTTAAAAATGAATTTTTATAAAGTTCTGGTTTTGTTTAATAAGACAGAATCGAGCATCACTATCGCAGCAAGTGCTTCTACAATTGGCACGGCACGTGGCACTACGCAAGGATCGTGGCGTCCTTTGCCCATCATTAGCACTTCTTCGCCTTTGGAATTTATAGTTGGTTGTGTTTGGATTAAAGTTGCTACGGGCTTAAACGCTACATTAAAGTAAATATCCATTCCGTTGGAAATTCCGCCTTGAATGCCACCAGAAAAATTAGTTTTTGTTTTCCCATCTGGCGTAAAAAGATCGTTGTGTTCCGAGCCAAGCATTTTGCTTGCGCCAAAACCGCTCCCATATTCAAAGCCTTTCACGGCATTAATGCTTAGCATGGCATGCCCTAGTCGTGCGTGCAATTTATCGAAAACAGGTTCGCCTAATCCTATCGGTACATTCTTTATCACGCACGAAACGGTGCCGCCAATCGTGTCGCCTGCTTTGCGCACTTCTTGAATTTTTTCAATCATTTGTTCGGCAATTTCAGCGTCTGGGCAACGCACGATATTGCTTTCCGTTTGAGCTAAGTTCAGCGATTGATAATCTTTGTTTAAAGCAATTTCGCCCACCGATGATACATAGGCTTGGATCTGCATCTCGGGCAAAAGTTGTTTGGCAACAGCTCCCGCTACCACCCAATTGGCAGTTTCGCGAGCCGATGAGCGTCCGCCCCCGCGGTGGTCGCGAATGCCGTATTTTTTATCATAAGTAAAATCGGCGTGCGATGGGCGATACACATCTTGATTGTGCCCATAATCTTTAGTCTTTTGATTCGTGTTTCTAATTAAAAAACCGATGGGGGTTCCCGTGGTTTTGCCTTCAAAAATACCACTTAGAAACTCCACTTCGTCGGGTTCTTTGCGTTGAGTTACTATTTTAGATTGTCCTGGTTTTCTACGATTGAGCTCTTCTTGAATCTTTCCTAAATCTAGGGGCACATTGGCGGGGCACCCATCGATTACTCCTCCAATGCCCGCACCATGACTTTCGCCAAAGGTGGTGAGCTTAAAAATATGTCCTATGCTGTTTAACATGCCACGAATTTAAAAATTAATTTCTTTTTCTGTATCTTTGAAACAAAATAATTCAAAATGAAAAAGTTTTCTATTCTAGTTTTTGCACTGTTTATGTGGATGGGACGGGCACAAAGCATCGCTGATTATGAGTATGTATATGTGCCAAAAAAATTTAGTGATTTTAATCAAAATCAATATCAATTAAACACATTTTTAAACTGGAAACTTAAAAAGTTAGGCTACAAAACGCTATGGACAGATCCGCTTGAGTGGCCGATAGAGCTCAGACAAAATCCTTGCAAAGTCTTGATGGCTGATGCAGAAAATGTAGGGAATCTTTTTACCAATAAGATAAAGGTAATCTTCACCGATTGTAATAAAAATGTGGTGGCAGAGTATAAAGCGTCTTCCAGTATCAAAGATTTTTCGGAAGGGCTGAGAGATGCCATGGACAAAGCCTTGGCTGGTGTGCCTACGCCTGCACCGAATCCTAATCAAAATTATAGCAATGTGGCAGAGGAGGCTGTAATTATAACCAAAAAAGTGGAAAAAAGCCCCTACAACGATCTGTTGCCAGAGGATAAAAAAGCCAAAGGCGAGAGCAGTGTAAAGCAAATTCGAGTGAATCCTAGCCAAACTCCAGTCTTCACCGACGGGAAAGCTGAATTAAATAAAATCGGAATTGGCGGGAAATCGTTTGTTTTAATCCAAAAAGGGAAAACCGATGCTTTTGCCGTGTTCCGCCCGTCTGCCAAGGAAGGTGTTTATCGCGTACAATTGCAAAACGGAGTGAATACGCTTGGGTATGTGGCTGATGACAAAATCACCATCGAAATCCCTGTGAATGGCAATTTTGAAAATAAAGTTTTTGAACTTAAAAATAGGCTGAAATCGGTTTTTTAAGCAAGCCAATTTTTAAAATCCAAAACACGCTCTCGGCTCACGATCCAATCGCCTTGGGCGTGTTTTATTTTAAGCCTTAATCTATTGCCAGAGTAGCTGTATATGTTTTCGATAAATGCGCGGTGCACAATGGCTTGTCTGCTGACTCTGAAAAATAATTGTGGGTTGAGTGATTTTTCCAATTCAGAAAGCGAAAAATCAATCGGGTATTCTCTGTTTTTGTAGACCAGAAAAGTCGTTTTTTCTTCGCTGTAAAACATAGAAATTTCTTCCGTCAAAAAACTTTTAAGTTCTTGACCAATTTGTACAAGAAAGCGTTCTTTGTAATTGTTACTATACTGATTAAAAAACGCCTGAATAGTGTTGAAATCAAAAAACTCTTTTTGTTTCTGCTGGCGATATTTGGCAAGCGCGTTGGCTAGCTCTGTTTCGTTAATGGGCTTTAGCAAATAATCAATGCTATTTAGTTTAAACGCCCTAAGAGCGTATTCGCTATAAGCCGTTGTGAAGATAATGACACTTTGTGGCTGAATGTGCTCAAAGATTTCAAAACTAAGCCCATCTCCCAGCTGAACATCTAGAAATATAAGTTCTGGCGATGAGTGTGTTTTCAGCCACTCAATGGATTCCTTCACCGATTGCAAGGAGCACAAAATGTGCGCTCCTTGTTTTTCGGCTAAACTCTTTAAATGGCGTGCCGCCACCGCTTCGTCTTCTATAATTATGGCATTCATGCTCAGATTGTTTTTAATAAAGGAATTTTTACTGTGAAATGCGTTGCACTTTCTTGCACGATTACTTTTTTGTCTACGCTTGTGTATTGATTTATGATGTTTTGTAAGCCCTTTCCTTTTCGTTTTTGCAAAATAGATTTTGGGTTTAAATTATTTTTCACTACTAAAAAATCATTTTCTTGATAAATTTCTATTTTCAATTTCTTTTCACGGCTTAATGCATTGTGTTTTATAATGTTTTCTAACAACAATTGCAGCGTGAGTGGAGCCAAGTACAGCTCAGAGTCTGCAATTTCTGGTTCGATGTAAATCTCCAAGGAATCCTCAAATCGGATTTGGATTAAATTTAAATACTTTTCGGCAAACTTAATTTCATCTTTCAATTGAGTCCAGTTTTTTTCAGACTCGTCTAGAATATAGCGGTAAACTTCCGCCATATCTGTTATGAAATTTTGCGCTTTTTTAGGGTTTTCGTCGATGAGTCCGTTTAAAATGTTCAGAGAATTAAAAAGAAAATGAGCACCGATTTGGCTTTTTGCCGCACTTTCTGAACGGCTAATTTTAGCAATGGAAAGCTCCTGCTCTTTATTCTTTTTTTGAAAAAAATTAAAGATGTAGTAATAGGAATAGAATAAAAAGCCTATAATGAGTGATATGGCTAAAATTCTAGAATAATCATGGGTGCTTCCGCTTAATATTTGAGCAATTAGGTAAACAGCAAAGGAGTTTACAGCAATAATAAATATTAAATAATAGAACCAGAATAAAGAACTCTTTATCTCTGTTTTTTTCAACAACAATCTTGCTCGATGATGAAGATAAGTATTTAAGAAATAAAGCGAATAGCAGTAAACTGCTGAATATAAAATTATCTGTACAAGATAGCCTACAGTGATATGTGTTAGAGAAACTCCCTGAGAAATAATGGAAAAAAGTACAAAGCCAATTAATAAGATAGTGGCAATCGCAAAATGTTTTACAAATGTTCTCATATGAATTATGTTTTAAAATTATGAAACAAATATGAGAATGTGGGGCGCATTCACGAAAAATTATTTTCCGAGCTGTTGTTTTTTTAAGACCAGTCGTTTTATTCCATCACTACATCTACCGTGCTACGGTCGTCTGTGTACACAAACCAAACATCGTAGGCGGTGGATTTTACCTTTAAAGTATTTAATTTAAAAAACCTTCCATATTTTTTAAACAACATCACATCTGTGGGCAGCAAATAAGGTTCCCGTTCTGGGTAGGCGAGTGCCACCAACGATTTGTCCACGATTTCCTGCGTTACGGGCACGGGATTGAAGGTGTTAAACTGAAGGTTGTAAATCACTTTGCCCTCAGGATTGGCATAAAACAAATAATCTTGCCCAAACGGAATGTGGTTTCTCTCTTGATTTTCGGTAAGCAAATACAATTTATACAATTGCATCGGTACGCCTTTGATTTTTTCTTTAAACGGAATAAAAACCGGGTTGTAATATTGCCCTTTTTCCATTTGGGCAATGTCGTAGTTATTTTGCACTTGAGCCATTATTTTATGTTTCATGTCCAGAAAGTTACTTTCCTCGGCGTTCATGTATCTTTCGTGCAGATTGATGTTGGGAGCATCTTCGGCATAAGCAAAATCAAAACTCGCCAAAACTTTGTTAGGAATCTTGGCATCTGTAATCAAGGCAATAATGGAGTCGTTACGCTGGTAGCATAGAATTTCGCCAGCGTTTTTTCGCAAAGATCTTAGATAATTAATGCTATCGTTGGTTCTAAAGAAAGCTCGGTCATAACGATAGAGCAAATCCGCCTCGCGCACGATAGAATCGCCAATTTGCTGAAAAGTGCGAGTGTCTCTTTTCTGGGCAAAAACACTTAAAAATCCAAATAAAATAAATAGGAAATAATATAAATTTTTCATGCTAAAATCTTGTGTTTCTAAAAAGTAAATGTACAAAAAAATACCGAATGCTAAAATGTGCCAAAATCGATATTTTTAAAAGCATGACAAAAATAAGCGTACAAAAAACACTTCCGTTTGTATTTAGAAATGAAAAAATCCTTACCTTTGAAAAAAAATTATGGCAAAGTTTAGCAAAATACAAACCTTAACTAAGGTAGCAGAAACAGGAATGATTCCTGTATTTTACCACACAGATGTAGAAGTGGCAAAAAAAGTAATCAAAGCATGTTACGATGGTGGCGTTCGCGCGTTTGAGTTTACCAACCGTGGAGATTTCGCACACGAAACATTTGCAGAAGCAGTGAAATTCGTTCGTAAAGAATGTCCAGAATTAGCCATTGGGATTGGTTCTATCGTAGATGTTCCTACAGCTGCTTTATACCTTCAGTTGGGGGCAGACTTCATCGTAGGTCCGCTTTTAAACCCAGAAATCCCAAAAGTGTGCAACCGCCGCTTGGTTCCTTATATCCCAGGATGTAGCACCGTGTCTGAGGTAGGTTTAGCGCAAGAATTAGGGTGCGATGTTTGCAAAGTGTTCCCTGGCGATGTAGTAGGTGCTAATTTCGTAAAATCATTGTTGGCGCCACTTCCTTGGAGCCAAATCATGGTAACTGGTGGGGTAGAACCTACACAAGAAAGCATGAAAAAATGGTTTTCAGCAGGTGTGAAAAGTGTGGGTATGGGATCTAAATTATTCCCTAAAGACAAAATCGCAAACGAGCAATGGAGCGAAATCAGCGAAATTTGTAGAAACACACTACAATACATCAAAGAAGCAAGAGCTTAATTCATTTGATACAATTAAATGTAGAAAAAACGCCTTTTTTGGCGTTTTTTTGTAGCTTTAAATATTGAAAATTTTAGTTTTAAATCTAACATATAAAATTATCATGAAAAAAATATTAGTTTTAATGCTAGCGGGGAGTGCTTTATTCAGTTGCCAAACGAGCAAAGTGCAAATCGCCGTGAGCAATGATTTGCCCCAAAGTCGCAACCGCGAAATCGTGGAGGTGCCAATGAAGAAAATTCCAAAAACGCTTAGAAATCCAGAAGAAATCGTATTGACTGATGCGCAGGGGAAAGCTTTGAGTTTCCAAAAAACTTACGACAACAAATTGATTTTCTTGGCAAATGTGCCAGGCTACGGCGTGAGTAAATATACTTTAGCCAAAGGAACGCCAGAAAAGTTCCCTAACATGGCACAAGGTAGACAATATCCTGAGCGATTGGACGATATGGCTTGGGAAAATGATTTAATGGGCTTCAGAGCCTATGGTCCTGCCTTGCAGAAAACGGGCGAAAAATCATTTGGATACGATTTATTCATCAAGCGTGGAACAGAATTCCCAGTTTTGGATACTTTGTATGCTAAGGAGCTCGATCATGTTACTAGACAGCGATCAAGAGATTTAAAGAAAACCAACCCAGAAGAGTCTTTAAGATTGTGGCGTTCAATTTCGTATCATTACGATCGAGGGCATGGTTTAGATTGCTATAGTGTGGGACCTACCTTGGGTGCGGGCGTTACGGCACTTATGGTGGGCGATAGCATTGTGTATCCTTATTGCTACAAAGAATATGAAATTTTGGACAACGGTCCGTTGCGTTTCACGGTGAAACTTACCTTTAATCCAGAAAATTACGAAGGGCAAGAAGTTGTAGAACAACGCTTAATTTCGCTAGATGTAGGATCTAATTTAAACAAATCTGAAATCCTTTACAAGGGACTGAAAAAAGAAGCACCAATCGCTACAGGATTTGTAATGCATGATTCTCCACAGCGCATTTATGCCAACAAAGGGATGAGAATTTTAAGCTACACCGACCCTACCAACACGGCAGATAAATCCAATGGTGAAATTTTCCTTGGAGCAGTTTTCCCTAAAAAGGTAAAAGTTTTCAAGAAAATTTATTTCTCAGCGAGCAAGGCTAAAAAGATTAAAGCCTATGGGCATGTGGTGGCAGAAAACGAATACAAGCCAAACAAAGTGTTTACTTACTACTTCGGTGCTGGGTGGACAAAAGCCAATATGCCTAATCAGCAAGCTTGGATTGATTATTTAAAGGGTTTTGAGCAAAGAATCGACTCTCCGCTTAAAGTAAGCGTTCAGCGTTAAAAGCCTTCGAATTCTTTTTTTTTAAGATTAAAAACACAGATAAATGTCATTTGTCTGTGTTTTTTTGTTATTAAAATGTAATAAATAATCGTTAAAGGCATCGGCTTACATTTTTATTTGTGTACCTTAGTACACTGATTAAAGTAATTGAAAAATAGTTTTTTTATGAACAAATGTTTTTTTAGAACCTTGCTGTTTGTCTTGCTTGGGGTGGTGGTGAACCTGCGAGCACAGCAAAAAAATGATTTTAAAATCATTCAGGAGAGAATCGCAAAAATGGTTTCGGCAGAAGACTTTGGCAAAATTAAACCCGCCAAAGTGGATGCGCTACTCAAAAGTATGAAACCAAATGGTAGCTGGGACGATATTGATTATAAAAACGAAGATATGGTCAATTGGACGCCACAAGACCATTTGCGAAATGTAGAAGTTTTGGCTGTGGCATACACTTTGCCAGAGTCGCAATATTATAACAATCCCGCACTTTTAAAAGCCATAACTAGCGGTTTGGAATACTGGAACGAAGTGCAGCCTAAAAGTAAAAACTGGTGGCATAATGATATTAATTCTCCTAAGCTTTTGGGTAGAATTTTATTGGTAATGGATGGAGCCAAAAAAGGAATTCCGCAAGATTTAAAAAATAAAATCGTAGCCCTGATGGAGAAAGCACCATCGCCTACTACGCGCACAGGTGCCAATAAATTGGATATCGCAATGCACAACATCTATCGTGCTGCGGCTACTCAAGATGCACAGTTAATGAAATTTGCAGCAGATGAGGCGTTTCAGCCTGTAAGATTGACTGATGAAGAGGGGATTCAGTATGATTATTCTTATCAGCAACATGGGCCACAATTGCACATTTCAAGCTATGGGCAAGTTTTCCTTTCGGGGACTTACATGGTAGCTTCGTGGTTGGTAAACACGCCATTTGCACTTTCGCCAGAAAAGTCAGAAATTTTAAATAAATATTTCTTTGGGACTTATGTGCCATCTGTTCGTGGTCGCTATATTGATTTTAACACCGAAGGAAGAAGAATTTCAAGACCAAATGCTTTAGATAAAGAAAAACTAGATAGAGCAAGTTTTGATGAGAGTTTTCTAGGTTATGTGGAATTGGTGGCAGGCGAAAAATACCAAAAGCAATTAGCCGATTTTAGAAAAAGAATATCAGAAAAAGAGCCAGCCTCTTATGGCATTACGCCTCAAAATGTAAACTTCTGGAAAGCAGATTATGTTTTGCACATTCGTCCAGAATATTCATTTAATGTAAGAACCAATTCAACACGCACCAAGCGCACCGAGCGTGGAAACAACGAAAACTTATTGGCAGGAACTTTATCAGATGGTTCTACCGATATTCAAGTCGAGGGCGATGAGTATTTCAATATTTTCCCTGCTTGGGAATGGGATAAAGTGCCAGGCGTTACAAGTCGTGATTATGCCGAGGATTTGGAAATTCCTAAAAAGAAAGAATGGGGAATCGATGGAACCACGGATTTCGTGGGAGGCGTTTCAGACGGGCTATATGGAGCGGCTGTTTATACCCAAAATTACGATGATGTGCTGGCTAAAAAGGGATATTTCTTTTTTGATAAAGCCATTGTTTGTCTAGGAGCAGACATTAATAGCGAGGCGCCAGAGAACATTACTACTACTTTAAATCAAACTTGGAGCAAAGGAGATGTATATATTTCTGCAGGCAACCGTGTGAGAAAATTTGAGCCAGGCTTTGCAAAAATCAAAGCCAATGGAATCTGGCACCGAAATGTTTTGTATCTGCTTGAGCCTAATACAGAATTAAACATTAGCAATAAATTGCAAAAAGGAGAGTGGGGCGCGATCAACCGTTCTAAGGAAAAAGAAAAACCAGTCTCTGGTAAGGTGTTCAAAATTTGGCTAGATCACGGAAAATCACCTAAAAATGCAAATTATGATTACATCGTGGTGCCAGGTGTAGACGAAAACGCTCTAGCTGATGATGGCAAGATTAGAAAAGAAATCAACATTTTAGCCAACAATGGGAAAATGCAAGCCGTAGAAAATAAAGCACTTAAAGTTTTGCAAGTAATATTCTATGAGCCAGGCGAATTGAAGGCTAAAGACTGGAGTGTGAAAGTAGATCAGCCATGCGTGGTGATGATTAATGCGAAGGATAAAAAAATAAGTGTAGCAGATCCTAGCCACCAACTCAAAAATGTAAAAGTAGATTTCGCGGCGGGAAAATCCTGTAAACCGCAATCCGTTACCGTAGACTTGCCACAAGGTCATTACTTAGGCAAAACAGTAACTCAAGATTTTAAATAATTAACTAACTAAGAGTTAGCCTATTTCTTGGTGGGGTAACTCTTTTTTTAATTCAATGAAAAAGCTCATTATTTTTTTTCAAGCACTTATGTGCTTTCCGCTTTTAGCTCAAAAAAATGTTATAAATATACCTGCCAATAGCGATGGTTTAGTCCTAAAAGCGGAAAAGTCTATGGTGAAATTGGTAGAAAATCCATCGAAAACCATTTCTCAATCCGCGGAATGGGATTGGTCTAAAAATGCCGATTTTAAGCTATTTAATTTAGCATCTACAAAAGTGGAAAATCCACGCGCTACCCTTGTTTTTTGGTTGTACAATACCACGCCACAAAACGAGAAATTAATGGTAAAAGTTTCGCAAGATGCCAGCAATTATTTCATTTTTCCTTTTGGGTTAAATTTCAAAGGTTGGCGCACTGCATGGGTAATGTTTCACCGAGATATGCAAGTGGTGGGAAATCCCAAAAAGATAAACTTCATTGAATTTTTAAAACCAAAAAACGCCAAAAATGGTATTTTTTATCTAAACGATGTGCGCTTGGTAAACGAAGTAAATCCACGCTCGCCTATGCAAGATGAGCAGTTGCCTTTTGTAAACAAAGGCGTGGAAAAATCGGCGAATGCACACTGGGTGGCTTTGTACAATTTTGCGCATCAGCCCAAAAAATTAGCAGAAACCAAATCAGTCACTATAAGCCAACAAAACGGAATCACTACGATTGCCAAAAGACTCAAAAAACAGATTTTAGATGATTTTGATGTCGAAAAAAACAAAGTGTCCTTTGCCGAAGTTCAAAAAGAATTTAATGATTGGGGAATTCAAGAAAAAAACGGAATCTACAGCGGGAAGCCAGTGCTTTCGATGAACGACCGCGAAATCCTGAAAAAAGAACAATTACCCGAAAAGCACATCAAAGATTTCACTGAGCTGATGCTGAAAATTGCGATTTTAAGGGATTTTTCGCAAAATCTAACGGAACAAAAAATCTTGGATAGTATGTTTTTAACCCTACTGAATTTTATGCACGACCAAGGTTGGGCAGCAGGCAGTGGTATGGGCGCATTGCACCATTTAGGTTACAATTTTGAAGGCTTTTACGAATCTTGTTTCTTGATGCGCGATGTAATCAAAGCCGCAGGACTTACGCAGCAGACATACGATGATATGTTTTGGTTTTCGGGCTTGGGTAGAATTTATACGCCCAAAAAAGACTTGCCGCATTCCAATATCGATGTGTTCAACACGCTACTACGCGGAATGCTTTGCACTATTCTCACCGATGATAATAAAGGAAAAATAGCACAAGAATTAAAGCAATTTTCTTGGTGGCTTTCAGAAAATATGATGCCTACTTATAGCATTCGCGGAACATTTAAACCAGACGGAGCGGTGGTGCATCACGGGACTTTGTACCCTGCCTATGGCGTGGGTGGATTCAGAGGGCTTTCGGAAACCGTTTACGCCTTGTCCAAAACCGATTTTCAAGTAAGTACGGCAGCATACAACAGCTTTAAAAAAGTACTGCTCACGGCGCACGCTTATGCCAATCCAAGACATTGGCCGCTCAGCGTGGCGGGGCGTCACCCGACGGGGAATTTTAAACTATCTCCCAAGCCATTTTTATGGACTGCGCTTTCCTCGCCCACTGTGGATGAAGATGCAGAACTCGCGTCTGCCTATATGCTGATTTTGAACAAAAATAAAGACAAATGGTCGCAATATTTTAAGACTAAAAACATTAAAGCTAAATACCCGACAGGGCATTGGAATATTAATTATGGTTTGCTCGATTTGCATCGCCGCAAAGATTGGCTCGTGGCGTTGCGTGGGCACAATCGTTATTTTGTGTCGCATGAGAGTTACCCTGGGCAAAATGTTTTCGGCCGATTTTTGACTTACGGAAATTTCCAAGTTTTATATGACGAAAACGATAAAAATGCACCCAAAAACAATTTTGAAGATAAAGGCTGGGATTGGAGTTTGATTCCAGGCACCACAACTTTGCATCTCCCAATCGATGCGATGAGAGCAAATATCATCAATGCCGATAATTACAGCGGTGTGGAAGAAATGCTCTTGACCGATGAAGTGTTTGCGGGCGGCACCAATTTGAACGGACAAGGTGTGTATGCCATGCAATTGCACGGGCACGATAAATACGATATGGGAAGTTTTAGAGCCAATAAATCATGGTTCATGTTCGATGATTTGGTGGTGTGTTTGGGCTCGGATATCGAGAATAATCGTAGCGATGTAGAAACTAGAACTACGGTTTTTCAGAACTATTTGGGTGAAAAGACTGTTGAAAGCAAAAATGCTTTAAGGTTAAATGGCAAGTCGCTTTCGGTCAACAGACCACAATTTACTAAATACATGAGAGTGTTGGATTCTCGCAAAATCGGATATGTTTTCCCCAAGGTGGGACAGGTTGAATTGTATCGTGGTCTACAAAAATCACGAGACCAAAAGGATCAAAAAGATACTCAAGGTGTATTCGAAACGTTGACTTTTAATCATAAAAAATCGCCAAAAAATCAAAAATATGAGTATGCCATGCTCATAGATACGGACGACAAAGCCTTAGCTGAGGTGCAAAATCGTATCCAGAGTGGTGCTTTGTACAAAGTCTTGCAGCAAGATTCCATAGCGCACATTGTCGATTATCTCCCACTTAATATGTGTGGATTGGTGGTCTTTAAAGCTAATAAAAAATTATATAATCCGCTGGTGGAAAGTATCAATAAGCCAAGCCTGATTTTGTACGAGAAAAAAGGCAATGATTATCAATTTGCGATTACCAATCCCGATTTGGGCTTTTTTCAAGGCAAAGATGATACGCCAATAATCAACGGCAAGCGAAAAGAAGTAAGCATTTATTCACGCAAATGGTATGGAACGCCTGCAACGCCTTCGGTAGTGAAAGTTGTGCTGAATGGATTGTTTGAAATTTTGCCTAATGACGCTATAAAATCAGTGCGTAGAGAAGACCGAAAAACCATCATCGAAGTGAAATGCGCCTATGGAATCGCCACAAAATTTAACCTAAAACCCGTTTTGATGTAATTTTCTATCACGAAAAACAATTTAGATTAAATAAAAATTACTATATTTGTTTTTCCAGAATTAATTAAAGCATAGACAAGGTGTTATTAGCAGACTTAAAAAAAGGTGAAAAAGCGAAAATCACGGGATTCACAACCGAGGATATCCCTGCTAAATTCCTAGAAATGGGACTAGTTCCTGGTGCCGAAATCAGGTATAAATGTTCGGCGCCGTTCAATGGGCCTATGTGTATTATGCTTTGTAAAAATAAATGTGTGTTAGCCCTTAGAAAGACTGAGGCTGCTTATGTTTTGGTTAACAAAGGAGAATGAGCGTACTTAAAGTAGCACTTGTTGGAAATCCTAATGTCGGGAAATCTACCTTGTTCAATGCGCTTACAGGGCTAAAGCAGCGTGTGGGGAATTACCCAGGTACCACGGTAGAGAAACGCGTGGGGAGCTTTAAATACAAAGGCGAAAAAATCCAATTATACGATTTTCCAGGTACATATACCCTTTATCCCAAATCGGCAGATGAAGAGGTAGTTTTCAATATTTTAAACAATCCTAATTCTCCTGATTTTCCCGATAAAGTCGTAGTAGTAGGGAGCCCTTTGCAACTTAAACGAAGCTTATTGCTCTATGATCAAGTGCGAGATGCGGGCTTGCCCGTGATTTTTGTGCTGAATATGGCAGACGAAATCGAGAAAAATCAATTATCAATTAATCGAGAGGAGTTTCGTATGCTTTTGGGCGAAGATTTGATTGAAATCAATGCTCGAAATGCACAAAATATTTCGATTTTAAAAGATAGAATTTTAGAAGATTTCCCGATTTATGAGTCAAGTTTTCATGTATCGCCCTTGTTTGAGGATGCGGTGAGAGAAATGCGTGAAAAATTTAATTTAAAAAGGGATTATACTGCTTATCAATTTTTAGCTCAGCCTAATATTTCATTTTTTACGCCAGCGCAAAAAATGGAAAAACAGGCTATTTTAAAGGAGTTTAAAATCGTAAGCTCTCGCATGCAAGTGGCAGAAACCGTGCAACGCTATGAGCAAATCGATCCGTTGTGCGATAGATTGTTGCCACCAGCCGATGAGCATGCCGAAACTTTTACCGAAAAGTTAGATAAAATCATTACGCACCCAATTTGGGGTTATGTGATTTTCTTTTTGATATTATTTTTGGTGTTTCAAGCGATTTATAGCAAGGCAGAGGTTCCGATGGAATATATCGACGAGAAGTTTGGCGAATTACAGAATTTTGCCAAAATCAACTTAGGCGATAGTCCGCTTGCGAATTTAATCACAGATGGAATTATTCCAGGAATTAGCGGAATTGTGATTTTTGTGCCCCAAATTTTTATTCTGACCTTGTTTTTGCTGTTGCTCGAGGAGTCGGGTTATATGAGCCGCGTAGTCTTCTTGATGGACAAATGGATGCGCCCGTTTGGGCTTAATGGCAAATCTGTAGTGCCACTCATGTCGGGTGCCGCCTGCGCCATTCCCGGAGTTTTAGCGGCACGAAATATTGAAAATACAAAAGAACGCTTAATCACAATGCTTGTTACGCCGTTCATTACTTGTTCGGCGAGGTTGCCCGTGTATGCTGTTTTGATTGCTTTGGTAATTCCGCACAAGCAGTTTTTAGGCTTCAATCTTCAAGGGGTAGTACTTATGGGGCTTTATCTGTTGGGCGTTTTGGGAGCCTTGCTTTTTGCTTTCATTTTTAATAAAGGAATCAAAACACCATATAAGAGTTATTTAATCATGGAAATGCCCGATTATCGTATTCCATATTGGAAAAATGTATTGCTTGGGCTGTGGGAAAAAGTGAGTGCTTTTGTCTTTGGAGCAGGGAAAATCATCTTAGCAGTAAGCGTTATTTTATGGGTTTTGGCAAGTTATGGTGTTACCGATAAATTCAAAAATGCCGAAGAGCATATTGCGCAAGAAAGCCGAATTCACCAATGGAACGAAGAGGATTTTGAACACCATTTGGCAGCCTATAAATTAGAAAATTCATTGCTCGGAAACATTGGAAAAACCATAGAACCCGTGTTTAAACCCTTGGGCTATGATTGGAAAATCAGCATCGGAGTGCTTACCTCTTTTGCCGCGCGCGAAGTTTTCATTTCTACGATGGCTACCATTTACAGTTTGGGCTCAGACAATGACGACGAAAACCAAATCGTGGCGCGTATGCGTAACGAAAAGCGTCCCAACGGAGAGCAAATGTTTAATCTCGCTACAGGAATTTCGCTGATGTTGTTCTATGCCTTTGCCATGCAGTGTTTAAGCACGCTCGCCGTGGTGCGCCGCGAAACAGGCTCTTGGAAATGGCCCATGGTGCAATTGGTGTGTATGACGGGGCTGGCATATGTAGTCTCGATGTTAATCTATCAATTATTAAGCTAAAAAAATGGATTTGCAAATCATCATCATTGCCATACTTTTTGTGCTGGCATTAATCTATCTTTTCAGAAAAACGATTTTACCTATTTTTACTAAAAAATCAGGTTGCGACAAAGGCTGTGGCTGTGGTGGAAAGGAAAAGAAAATTTAAAATTGCTGGAAAATCTTTCTTTGTCGCATAAATTGTTTTCGGAAAAGGCTGTGATTTTTTTATCAAATGATAAACATTTTGCTCAAAGAAGAAAAATTTTTGAGTGATTTAATGAAATTTTTGCGTTCTGTATCGAAAATTTTGGGCTTAGTATCGAAAAATTTGACTTAATGCCCTAAAATTTTGCCTTAGGTATCCAAAAATTTCATTGTTTTGATTAAAAATTTCGCTGTTTTAATTAAAAACTTCTCTTTTTTGCCTAAAAAACTCTTCCGTGGGCAAAAGTTTTATACCGAGGTGCAAAAATTAATTTTATGTTTATTTCTGTTCCGTTTCGTCTTGATACATAAAAATGTAATAAAACAAAACAATTACCCAAAAAATGATAAAAGCACCAATCCCACTAAGGAATAATTGCATGCCCCATGGTTGGTAGAGCATGGCGCCCACTAACCCGCCAACGATAGCCAATAAACACGCCCCAATGTAGGTGACGACCAAGGTTTTTCTGTCACTATGGTCGCCCGTGAGTACAATGTATAGAAAGGCATAAATAAAATAAGCGACCAAGGAACCCCCTCCGATCGCTAAAAAGTAAAAGCCTAAATTTCTAAAAGCCGTTCCTTGCAATGAAGCAGAAAAAATACCGCCAAAAAAAAGAAGGCTAATAGAAATTATAGACCAATATAAATTAATGCTTTTTAAGTTGTTTTTACCCGACATGCGCCAATTTCTTGATCATTTCTCGGTTTACAATTTTGATTCTTCGCCCTTGTACAGCAATCAATCCGTCGTTTTTAAACTCAGAAATCAATCGAATTGCCGATTCTGTCGCTGTTCCAATCAAATTGCCCATTTCCTCGCGAGTGAGCGAAATGTTGATATAATTTTCGTTGTCATTTCCCAGCTGCTCCTCAAGCATCATTAAAACCTCTGCCAATCGCTCGCGCACAGTTTTTTGAGCCAAAGTTGTGATGGTTTCAGCCGCATCACCTAGTTGTTTAGAGATTAATTTCAGCATTTCAAAGCTAAAAGATGAATTTTCTTGTAACATTTTTAGGAAAAATTCGCCTGGGAAAAATTCAACTTTCACTGCGCTAATGGCAGAGGCCGAAGAACCAAAAGCCTCCCCAGTGAGAAGAGATCGATAGCCAATCATATCGCCAGATTTTAAAAAGCGAATAATTTGTTCTTTTCCTGTAAAGCCTACTTTGTATACTTTGGCAGTTCCTTCTTTGATCAAGAAAATACCAGTTGGGATCTTACCTTCTTCTAGAATTAAATCTCCTTTTTTGAAAATAATTTCTTTTCTTTCACTTCTTAATACCTCCTTTTCCTCCTTAGAGAAAACATTCAACATCGCATCATTATCAAAATAATCATGCAGTACAGAGAAATTATTGATTTCAGACATAAAATGATATTTATCACGCAAATATAAGCAGAAGTTATTAAATTTGTGCAATATTATGAGTGAAACTTGTTACCATTGTGGTTTAGATTGTGAGGAAGATTTAATAATCTTTGACGACAAGCCTTTTTGCTGTCAAGGTTGTAAAACAGTTTATGAGATTCTGAACCAGCACGAATTAGCCACTTATTACGAATTGAACAAAGCACCAGGCATTCAGCCTAATGCCAAAAACAAACATTCGTTTGATTTTTTGGACACACCAGAAATCTTTGAAAAATTCATTGATTTTAACGACGATGGCGTAGCGGTGGTCAATTTTTTTGTACCCGTAATCCATTGTAGTTCATGCGTGTGGGTGCTCGAAAGTTTAAACGAGCTAAATGATGGGATTTTGTACTCCAATGTAAATTTTCCACAGAAAAAAGTGCAAATTACTTATGATTCTACCCAATTAAAATTAAGCGAATTAGCCTATTTTATGGCAAGTTTGGGCTACAAACCTGCACTTAATTTAGAAAACATTGAAAAAGAAAAATCCAAACACAATCGCCAGTTGATTTACCAATTAGCCATTGCAGGATTTTGCTTTGGGAATATCATGCTTTTGGTTTTTCCCGAATATGTGAGTTCAGACGAAACATGGCTGGAGCAAAACAAAAACTTTTTCCGTTGGTTTTCCTTTGTTTTAGCCTTGCCTGTGTTGCTTTATTCTGCAAAAGATTATTTAAAATCGGCGATTTTAGCCATAAAAAACAAACGAGTAAATATCGACATTCCCATTGCTATTGGGATTTTGGTGCTGTTTTTTAGAAGCCTTTACGAAATCCTCACGGGGCACAGCGGCGGCTATTTCGATAGCATGGCGGGCTTGGTGTTTTTTATGCTGATTGGTAAATGGTTTCAGCAGCGCACTTATCAAAGTTTGTCTTTTGACCGAGATTACAAATCGTTTTATCCCATCTCGGTAGCCAAAATCACCGAAAATGGAATTCAAAATATTTTACTTTCTGAGCTTAAAAAAGGAGACCGAATTTTGCTTAGGGACGAAGAAATTCTCCCTGCCGATGCGGTTTTGATTAAAGGCGATGCCCGTATCGACAATAGTTTTGTGACGGGCGAATCTCGATTAATCACCAAAAAAGTGGGCGATAAAATTTACGCAGGCGGCAAGCAATCGGGGCAAGCCATAAGCTTGGAAATCATCGAAGAAGTGAATCAAAGTTATCTCACCAGCCTATGGAATCACGAGGTTTTTGCCAAAGAAGAATCTACGCTCGGGAATTTGGTAAACCATGTGAGCCAGTATTTTGTGTGGGTGATTTTAGTCATATCGATTATTTCAGGGATTTTTTGGTATTTCCACGATGCGAGCCGAATGTTTCAAGTCATCACGGCGGTGCTCATCATTGCGTGTCCGTGTGCGTTGGCGTTGGCGTCGCCTTTTACTTTGGGGAATTTAATGCGAATTTTTGGGCGAAATAAATTCTATGTAAAAGAGGCACACACGATTGAGAAAATGGCTAAAATCAACAGCATTGTGTTTGACAAAACAGGAACGATTACCCAAAGCCAAAGCGAAGAAATTTTGTACGATGGTACACCGCTCACTCCGCAAGAAGAGCAAGCTGTGGCGAGTTTGGCGCAGCAATCCAATCACCCGCTAAGTCGTAGTTTGCAACATTACTTTAAACAAGTTTCCAAAACCGATGAAATTCTGAATTATCAGCAAATCAAAGGCAAAGGACAACAAGCCACGATTGGTGGCGTGCAAGTGCAATTGGGAAGCCGTGAATGGCTCGGAAATGTGCCAAAATCCGATTTTGAAACTACCGAAGTTTTACTCGCAATCAATGGGGAATACAAAGGGAGATTTATTTTTAAAAATAAATATAGAAAGCATTTAGCCCAAACGATTCATGCACTTTTAAATTATAAATTAAGCGTTTTATCGGGCGACAATGCCAACGAAGAATCGAATTTAAAGCAGATTTTCCCGCCGCAAACGAGTTTAAACTTTAACCAAAGTCCGCAAGAGAAGTTAGAATTTATCGAGCAATTGCAGCAACACGGCGAAAAAGTAATGATGCTCGGCGACGGACTAAACGATGCAGGAGCACTCAAACAGAGCAATGTGGGCGTTGCCGTGGCAGAAGATATGAATGTGTTTTCGCCCTCGTGCGACGCAATTTTGGGAAGTACTTCGTTTGACGAGTTGCCCGAATTTTTACGATTGAGTAGAGTAGGCGTGCGTTTGGTCAAAACCGCCTTTGTTATCAGTTTTTTGTACAATGTCATTGGGCTGAGTTTTGCCGTTACGGGGAATTTAACGCCCGTTGTGGCGGCGATTTTAATGCCGATTAGTTCAATTTCGGTGGTGCTTTTTGCCACTTTCAGCACTTGGCTCGCGGCGTATTTTATCTTGAAAAAACGAAAAATATAGAAAATTCCTATTTTTTTGGTTTTTAAGATGAATTGTTTTTTGGGGTGAAAAATATTTTATCAAAAACCAAAAAATCATGCAAAATTTAATTTTCAGTATAAAAAAGATTAAATTTGTGAGAAAATACAACACATGGAATTATCTCAACGCGTACAATCACTTAAGCCTTCAGCCACGCTTACCATGGCGGCAAAAGCCCGCGAATTGAAAGCAGCAGGCAAAGACATCATAAGCCTAAGTTTGGGCGAGCCCGATTTTGAAACTCCAGATTTCATCAAAGAAGCGGCAGTTCAAGCCATTCACGAAAACTACAATCACTATCCGCCATTGAACGGATACCCTGATTTGCTCGAAGCTATTGCGCACAAGTTTAAGCGAGACAATGGCTTGGAATATAAAACCTCTGAAATTATGGTTTCTACGGGCGCAAAGCAATGTATCTACAACAGTATCATGGCACTTGTGAACGAAGGCGATGAGGTGATTTTGCCTTCGCCGTATTGGGTGAGTTATTCCGACATTACACAACTAGCAGGCGGAAAAGTCGTAGAAATTTCTACCACTTTGGAAAACAATTTTAAAATCACGCCCGAGCAATTGGAACAAGCCATCACGCCTAAATCCAAAGTATTGATGTACAGTTCTCCATGCAACCCGAGCGGTAGCGTGTACACGAGAGCAGAATTAGAAGACTTGGCAAAAGTACTCGAAAAACATCCACAAATCATCGTGATTTCAGATGAGATTTATGAGCACATCACCTATTCAACCAAGATGGAGAGCATGGCATCTATCAAAAATATGAAAGAACGCACCATTACCATCAATGGCTTGGCAAAAGCCTTTGCGATGACGGGCTGGCGTATCGGCTACATTGGCGCGCCCGAGTGGATTGTGAAAGCGTGTAGCAAACTGCAAGGGCAAATCACTTCTGGGGCTAATTCCATTGCACAGCGTGCCGCCATTGCCGCAGTTTCTGCCGATCCTAGCAAGATTCAGTATATGATAGACGCGTTTAAAAAACGAAGAACTTTGGTCTTGGAAAAAGCAAGAGAAATCCCTGGATTCGAAGTTACTGAGCCAGAAGGAGCCTTTTATATTTTCCCGAAAGTTTCTTCTTTATTTGGCAAAACTTTCAATGGCGTAACGATAAATTCAGCCTCAGATTTAAGCTTATATTTGCTCGAAAAAGCACAGGTGGCAACCGTTACGGGCGAAGCTTTTGGAAATCCTAATTGTATCCGACTTTCTTATGCGACTTCGGAGGAGCAATTAATCGAGGCTTTTGCTCGAATTAAAAAAGCTTTAAGCTAAAGATGTTTAGCCGAAATTTAAAAATAAAAGCGATTTGCAGATGTTGTGAATCGCCTTTTTCTTGGGTTTAAGCTAGTTTTCTTTTCATTAAAATTAAAAAATGAAACAAAAAAACGGAATTTAAACGATTTTTAAGCCATGATTTTGTGTATTTTTGTCTTTATTAAAAAATTAAAAATAGATAGAAAATGCGTTTTCCCAAACCATATACTTTAGAAGAAATAGCTAAAATGATTGACGCCGAGTTTGTTGGCGATAAAGAATTTGAAGTTTTAGGCATCAACGAAATTCACTGTGTGGAGCCTGGAGATATTGTTTTTGTGGATCATCCCAAATATTACGATAAGGCTTTGCAGAGCAAGGCAACCATTGTTTTAATCAATAAAAAAGTGGAATGCCCAGCAGGAAAAGCACTTTTGGTGAGCGATGATCCGTTTCGTGATTTTGTGAAAATCGGAGAATATTTTGTGCAAAAAAATACGCAAAATCAATTACAGAATCCGAATTTGGAAGTGGGAGAGGGTACTTACATTGCCCCAAATGTCTTTATTGGTGATGCTGTGAAAATTGGTAGAAATTGCTACATTCACCCCAATGTTACTTTGGGCGATCGCACTGTGATTGGCGATAATGTAATTATTCATGCGGGCACTGTTTTGGGCGGTGATGCGTTTTACTATAAAAAGCGAGAATCGGGCTTTGATAAACTGAAATCAGTGGGAAATGTCGTGATAGAAAACGATGTGGAAATCGGAGTCAATTGTACCATCGATCGAGGTGTAACTTCTTCCACCACCATCGGG
This sequence comes from Ornithobacterium rhinotracheale DSM 15997, assembly GCF_000265465.1. NCBI lineage: Bacteria > Pseudomonadati > Bacteroidota > Flavobacteriia > Flavobacteriales > Weeksellaceae > Ornithobacterium > Ornithobacterium rhinotracheale. The sequence continues at coordinate 821,773 of NC_018016.1, read as the reverse complement.
GCGGGTTCTAAATTAGATAATTTAATCCAAATAGGGCACGATACCGTTGTCGGGAAAAAATGTTTAATCGCTTCGCAAGTGGGCATTGCAGGTTGTTGCGTGATCGAAGACGAAGTAACTTTCTGGGGGCAAAGTGGAACCACAAGCGGAATCAGAATTGGTGCGCGTGCCGTTATCGGAGCCAAATCGGGCGTGGCAAAATCTATCCCAGGCGACAAACTATACATGGGAATGCCTGCCGAAGAAGGAAAAGCAGCTTATCGTAAATATGCGGCACTTAATCTTTTAATCAAGAATAAAGGTAAACTTTAATCTGCTCCTGCTACAACAATTACCATTTCGCCTTTGAGTTTTTTCTCTTGGGCGGTTTGTAATAAATCTTTGAGGGAACCTCGCAAGGTTTCCTCAAATTTTTTGGTGAGTTCACGCGAAAGGCTCGCTTGTCGTTCGTCCCCAAAATAAGTACAGAAATCTTTTAAAGTACGCTCGATTTTGTGAGGAGATTCGTAGAAAATCATAGTTCTTTTTTCTTGGGCTAAAGATTCAAGCAAGGTTTTTCTGCCTTTTTTAATCGGTAAAAAACCCACAAAAGTAAAACTATGATTAGGCAATCCCGAAAGAATTAATCCTGGGACAAAAGCCGTAGCACCAGGCAAAACTTCGGCTTCAATGTCATTTTCAATGCAAGCACGCAGTAGCAAAAAGCCAGGATCTGAAATCCCTGGCGTGCCCGCATCTGTAATCAATGCAAAGTTTTTCCCCGCCTTGAGTTGCGCAATGAGCGATTCGGTTTCGGCGTGCTCATTATGCGCATGGTGCGATCGCATGGGCGTTGCAATTTCGTAATGTTGCAATAATTTGGCACTATTGCGTGTGTCTTCAGCCAAAATCACATCAGCCGATTTTAAGACTTCCAGTGCACGCAGCGTGATGTCGCCCAAATTCCCAATAGGCGTGGGTACAAGTGAGAGTTTTCCGCTCATTATTCAAAGCGTTTTAGCGCAAGTTCTCTCAAGCGTTCAAAATATTCTCTCTTGTCCTCGTCGAGATGCATTTCTTGCTCCAAGTCGTTGAGGTACATTTGAGTAGAATTAGGGTCAGAGATTCGGTTTAAGATGTCGAGTGTAGAATCCATAAACTCATCATCTCCTAAAAATAATTGATTTAAAAACCCAATTCTATCGTTGAAATCAAGCACAATAGGCGGAATGTCGTAAACAGGTGCGGTATTCGGCACTTTTTTTGGCGTAAAAGCACTTTCGATTTCATCTATTGCAGAAGGTCTTTTTCTCATCAGCTCTTCGCCTTTTTCTTCTAATTCTTCCTCCTCATCAAAAGAAAAATCAGCAATCACGGTTTTTGGTTCCTCTCTTGAAATTTTTCTTGTGTCAAAATCATAAAAAACAGGTTTTTCCTCTTCGTCCTCTACTTCGGTAGTATTTTGCACAGGAGTATTGATTGGCTCGTCTGCTACTTTTGGAGTTTCGATAACTTCTGGTAAAGCTACTTCTTCGGTTTTTTCAAGCTCTGGTGACTTTTCTGGCTCAGAAGCAGGAGCCTCTGTTTGTGGTAAAACATCTGGCGAAAGGTTGTTTTGGTCTAAAAACTTTAAAAGCACAAATTTCTCGTAAAGTGTTTTTAGTTTATTTTCGTAAGACAACACACCGTTGAAAGTTTCACAAGTTTGTAGAGATTTAGTCAAATCTTTAATTTCTTGTACTAATTCGTTTTTGAGTTGAGGTAATTGCTTGTTCATAAAATTTTGGATTGAGCTTTTACGAGCGGTAAAGTTAATACAAATTCGCTAAAAAGAGTAATGTTCTTTCAGTTTTTCAATGATTTGAAAAGCCGCTGGGCAAATTTCAAGATTTTTAATCGTTAAATGATTAATTTGGTAGAGCCTGCGGCGATCGGTGTGCGGAAACTCTCGGCAAGCACGCGGGCGCACATCGTAGATAAAACAAAAATTGTCTTCGCCCAGAAAAGGGCACGGCACACGCTGAAACACCCAATCGTTTTCTTCATCTTTTCTTAGATAAGAATCGGTGAATTGTTGCGGTTTCATTTTGAGTTGTTTAGCAATGCGTTCGATGTCTTTTTCTATAAAAAGCGGACCTGTCCCGCGACAACAATTGCCGCACTCTAAGCAGTCGAAATCGGCAAAAACTTCATCGTGAAAATCTTTAGCCACTTTGTCTAGATCTTTTGGTTTTCTTTTTTTTAATTGAGCTAAAAATTGCTCGTTTTCCTTACGCTTGCTTTGGGCTAAATCTTGATGTGCTTGGATATCAATCATGATTAAATTCTAATAAAGGTTCACCTCGAAATTTTCTAAAAATTTGCGCCACGGTGAGTACATCTTTTTCGCAATAAATTTTAATTCTTTCTACATTTTTTTCTTCGTAATACACGCGTGCCACTTCGCTGCCATCGATATCATCTTTAGGCGTAGGAACACCGAGCAATGCTGCTAGCAAATTGAGCGATGTGTAATGTTTGTAATCCCCGAATTTCCAAAGCTCCATGGTGTCGAGGTGTTGGCTTTGCCATGGTCTTTTGCCCATGGTGTTTAAAATCTCGGGGAGCGGAAGCCCATTGGCAAGCAGACGCCGACCAATGTATGGGAAATCGAACTCTTTGCCATTGTGTGCGCAGAGAATTGCATTTCTCTGGTGATAATGCTTATGGAGCATTTCGGAGAAATCTTGTAATATTTTTCGTTCGTCATCGCCAAAAAAGCTTTTGGTTTTAAACTGATTTTCGTTGAAAATAACGCCACACGAAATGCATATGATTTTACCAAATTCTGCCCAAATCCCTGCGTTGGATTCATAAAACACCTCGGGCGAAATGTCTTCTTTTTCTCGGCGGTATTTGGTTTTCTGTTCAAAGAGCGATTGCATCAAAGGAGAAAGCTCGTTCCATTTTTGGTGCTGTGGAACGGTCTCAATGTCTAAAAAAAGTATATTTTTAGGGTTTAAATGCGCAATCATTTTTCAAAAATACTAAATATTCTTGATTTTGGTTTTAAGCGGAAAAATGTAGTCATAAAAAAAGCACCAAAAATCCTAAATTTGGTGCTTTTCATTTCTTTAAAAAAACTCTATTTCAAATTCATATCCTGTAGGGTGCCCTTGCGCGTCAAGCAAAGGTAATTTTTCGGGCTTATAGGGTTTCCAAACATTGTATTCTAAATATTTCACATCTTCTATTTCCTCAAAACCATTGCCCTTTTTGTATTTAATTTTTAGCTTTTTATTGAATACTTCTCTTTGAAAATAATTTATTTTTAGTGTGAAAATTTCTCCATCTAAGAAGTTTTTAGAACTTTTGCATTCTTTTTTTTCAAGACATTTATAATCGTCATTCAAGTATAGTGGTAAGAAGCAATCAGTTCCACCACCTTTTATATGTTTTTCTTGAGAAAAAGTAAAATTATTACCCTTTTCAGGAATAATATATCCCGTTATATTTCTTCTAAGAAAATTAGCTTTTTCTCCATAGATATTTTCTCCGTCCTTAAAATAGCGAAAATAAATGTAAGACGGAGTGTTTGATACATCTGGAGTACAATTGCTAAAAGAAAATAAGATGAATAATGGTATTAAAAATTTAAAAAAAATCATAATTTGAAGTTTTAAATTATCTCTGTGTTTTCTATTATTTTTTATCTGGAGCGACACTAAACATAACTAATATTTCTCTATTAGCATCAGAAGTTTTATATCTATCATTTCCATTATTGAAGAACCAGCCATTGCCATCGCCACCCCATCCCCAATTCATATGGATGTAGTATTTATGCTCTGTCCATTTTACAATAAATCCTCTTTTAACTCTTACGCAAACAACCCCATCGCATACCCAGGCGTGCCCTTTTCTATATCCATTATACCAAGGTTCAGAACCTCCAGCTATAGCAGGATATCCTTCTTTTATAGCTTTTATAATGTAGTGTTCATCTGGTCTTCTTACATTGAATAAGCCTGATTCATCATCAATTCTAACTCCTTTTACATGTTTTTCTATAAAAGTTCTAAGGTCTCTTGTAAAAGGAACAGGGTTTGTCACAATAGCACTCCTACCGCTATCATGACCTCTAGTAATTTGCTCACTGATATTAAATAAAATCTCTTCGTAATCTTCGTGATCTAGAGAACTGTTTTTAAATGGATAAGAAAAAGATTTTTTAGTAAATTTATCGTAGTAACGACCACCAAAAGGATTCCCAAAATGAATTTCACTAACATAGTCTCCATAGTAATTTAATATTTGACCAATGGCAGTAACAGTACAGCCTTCAACTCCTTTTTCATTTGGATGATATTTTTTTATAAAGCTATTTCTTTGTCTCCATTCAGTTTGTATATAAGGCCCCTTTACATAGGCTACATTTTCATGTCTCATAATATCATCTAAACTTCTGCGTTCTCTGGTGGCTTGTCTAGCGAATATACTTTTTCTTATGTTTTCAGCTTTTTGTTTAGCTAAATCTGTAAAATAGGCATTAATATTTCCGTCCAATCCTTTTAATTTTGCGGAAATCTCAGGGGATTTCATTGCCTCGTCTATCTCTTCGCTAAGTGCGTCGGCTGTACTTGACAGGTAGAATTTCATTTCGGGAGGTATGAATGTAGCGTTGTAATCATCTACATAACCAAGAATCGGGTCGGTTCTTTTATCCTTAGAAAGGATAACTGCATTTCCTGTTTGAATATTGTGGACGGCTACGATTAAGCTATCTTTTTCTTGCCCTAATCCTAAATAAGATAACTCTAGGTCGCGAATTCTTTCAGAATTATCTTGACTAGAAATCATCCTAGCTGTAGGACTTCCTTCAGAATAATCCTCTTCTTTTAGGAGTAAAGATGAAATTTCTAATAGCTCTCTGTCTTTATAATTGTATTCATAAGACTTTAAAGAAACTTTTGGCTCCTCTAATTTAGAAGGGATTGTGTCCTCTAAATTGTTTTCGTTACAGGCTAATAATCCAATTAGCACTGCACTAATTAAAATAATTTCCCTCTTCATAATTTAGAATAGTTTTAAATTGTGAGGCGAATATATTTATTAAAAATGAAATTAGAATTAAAAATTAAAATTTTAACAATTTGGATTTTTATAAAGTAGAAAACTAAATATGAAAAATTGTTATGTTTTATTTTGTAAAATGTCGTTTATCTTGTTAAATAAATGATATTTTTTTTGTTTTTATGGGTAAAAAATGTTTTTTCGCAAGAATTTTTAAATTTTATATATGTTAGAAACTTATGAAAGAATCTTCAAGAACAATGAAGATTGGGTAAAGGAAAAATTGGGCGAAGATGCCAATTTTTTCAAGAAAATGGCAGAGGGACAGTCGCCAGAATTTCTCTACATCGGGTGCTCCGATAGCCGAGTAACGACTGAGGAACTCATGGGAATGAAACCTGGAGAGGTTTTTGTACACAGAAACATCGCCAATGTGGTGAGCACGCTAGATATGAGTGCTACGGCTGTGATTCAGTATGCAGTAGAACACCTAAAGGTGAAACACATCATCGTCTGCGGGCACTATGGCTGTGGAGGTGTGAAGGCTGCTATGTTGCCTCAAGATTATGGATTGTTAAACCCTTGGCTCAGAAACATTCGAGATGTGTATCGTTTGCACCGTGAGGAGCTAGACGCGATTGAAGATGAACAACAAAGATACAAACGTTTGGTAGAATTGAATGTGCAAGAGCAGTGTGTGAATGTGATCAAAATGGCGTGTGTGCAAGAACGCTATATTTTAGATCATTTCCCAATTGTACATGGCTGGGTGTTTGATATAGGAACAGGGAAATTAATTGATTTAAACATCGATTTTGAACAGACACTTTCAGACATTCAAAAGATTTACAACCTCACCAATTCTGATTGGGTGATGAGTAAAACTAAAAACAAAAATTTACAATAGGTTATATCTCATGTCAGTAAAACATTTGTCCATATTATTACTTTCTATCTTTCTCAACTTTATGCTGTTGCAGAGTGTTTCTACAGTGTGCGGGTGGGGAACAGATATCGTTGTGGCAAATGTTGAGGAAGAAAAACCTATCAAATCAAAACCTTCAATTGTTGAAGAAGAAAAGCTGATTTTCTTATATCAGCAATTTATCACTTTATCTTCAAACGATACAAGTGCTTTAAAAATAGCATTTGATTACAGCAATCACTTGTATCAGGAGCCATATATTTCGATTCCGAATCCTCCTCCAGATCTATTCGTTTAAACTTTTTTTTTGTAACTAAAATATTTTGTCTTTCTATGCCTTAAATCAAAAAGTAAAGGTGTAGAGAGAGGATTATGTCTTGTTTAGACATAAAGAAAAACAAACCGATTTAAATTTAAAACGAATAGAAAAAAATGAATAAAAATTTAGTAAAAGATTTCAAGAAAAACTTTGCATCAGGATTAGTAGTATTTCTTGTTGCGTTACCATTATGTTTAGGGATTGCCTTAGCCTCTGGAGCACCTTCACTTTCGGGGATTATTTCAGGAATTATAGGCGGAATTGTAGTGGGCTACCTTTCCACTTCGCATATCAGTGTTTCGGGACCTGCAGCGGGGCTCACCGCTATCGTTTGGGCAAATATCCAAGAGCTGGGTGCCTTTGAGCTTTTTCTGTGTGCAGGTGTTTTAGCAGGTGCCATTCAGTTGATTTTAGGTTTTTTGCGTGCGGGGAGTATCGCAGAATACATTCCATCGTCTGTGATCGAGGGAATGCTTGCAGGTATAGGCGTCATCATTGCATGGAAGCAGTTGCCTAATGTGTTTGGCTACAAGCCATCAGAATCGTTGTTAGATTCTTTTAGCCTTAATCCAGAATTTATTACAGAATTTAGCAATAATATAGAATACGGAGCAGTTGTGATTACAATTATCTCCCTTATTATACTCATTGTATGGGATAAAATTCCTTTTTTAAAGAATATAAAAATGCTTCCCGCTGCGTTAATCGTAGTAATCTTAGGCGTTTTAATCAATCAATATTTTGTGTATTCGGGAAGTGCGTGGGCACTGTCCAGCAACAATTTGGTACAATTGCCAGTGCCTAGCTCTTTCGAAGATTTCAAAGGATTGGTCGTGTTGCCTAATTTTGAAGGCTTTTTAAATCCTGCCGTATGGGTAGCTGGAGCAACGATTGCTGTGGTGGCTTCGGTAGAAACACTTTTGTGTATCGAAGCGGCTGATAGAATGGATGTGCACCGACGCATTACGGATACCAATCAAGAGCTTAGAGCTCAGGGAATAGGGAACATTATCAGTTCGTTTTTAGGAGGATTGCCTATGACCTCGGTAGTGGTAAGGAGTTCTGCCAACGCAAATTCGGGGGCTACGAGCAAAATGTCGGCAATTATTCACGGATTTTTACTTTTAATCTCAGTTTTAAGCATTCCTGTGTTATTAAATATGATACCTCAGGCTACGCTTGCAGCAGTGCTTTTGCTTGTGGGGTACAAATTGGCTAAGCCAAGTACCATTAAACACTTCTGGCATAAAGGAAGATACCAGTTCATTCCTTTTATCGTAACGATGATAGGCGTTGTAGCGACAGATTTGCTAAAAGGAGTAATGTTTGGTCTAGCGGTAGCGATTGTTTCAATTTTGGTGGGTAACATGAAAAGAGCTTATTACTACAGCCGCAAGGAATTAACCGATGCCGATGAGGTGAAAATCGAGTTGGCACAAGAGGTTTCATTCTTAAACAAAGCTGCCATTAAAAAGACTTTGAAAAACATTCAGCCAAATTCTAAGCTCATTATAGATGCGCGTAAATCGTCTTACATTTCTACCGATGTGCTGGAGCTGATTCAAGATTTTGCCAATGTTTTTGCCAAAGAAAACAATATCGAAGTGCTATTGCATGGTTTTAAAACAAATTATGAGGAAGCGTTTGAAAACCAACATTCAAACATCATCATTACACACAGAAGAAGTATGTAATCTCTGCAAAAAATAATCGGCTACTTCAAATGAAGTAGCCGATTTAGTTTTCTATTTCACATCTTTTGCAATGTAAAGCCTATAAAAGAAAGTACACGCAGGGATTCCGCAAATAATGATGAGTGAAATCAAAGATTTTGTGATGGGCTTGCCCACGGCGTAATCAGCTCGAATGTCGTTAAGCCCTAGCCCGATTAAAAATAGAGAAATCACAAATAGGGCAAAAATTAATTTTTTACTTTTTAAATACATAAATTAAGGTTTTTGGTTTTTGAACAATTCAATTTTACGAATATTTTTCGTGGAAACAAATGAAATCATAAATAATTAACGATTTAAATCTTGTTTTTGATGGTTTTTAATTTCTTTTAAAAAGGAATTAACTAAATAGATGTCTCTGTAAAGAGCTTTTGTTTACTAAATATAGCCTATATTTGTTAGCCAATCCCAAAAAGTTACTTTAGTAATGACTTATTTAAAAAAATGGCTGAGCATTTCGTTGCTCGTGGTGCTTATTTACACAACACAAGCACAAACTACTACCAAGCCAAACATCATTGTAATTTTAAGCGATGATGCAGGTTATGCCGATTTTGAATGCTACGGAAACAAAGAAATCCCAACACCGAACATCAATCGTTTGGCAAAAGAAGGAACATTGTTTTCTAAAGCCTATGTTTCGGCATCGGTGTGTGCGCCGTCTCGTGCGGGCTTGCTCACGGGGCGTTATCAGCAGCGATTTGGTTTTGAAAATAATCCTACGGGAAAACCACGCGAAGGATTCAAAAAAGAAGACATGGGGCTTGCCTTGAGCGAAAAAACGATTGGCGATCGCATGAAAGAAGAAGGCTATCGCACCTTGGCAGTAGGGAAATGGCACTTAGGAAACGACGCTAAATTTTTCCCGCTCAAAAGAGGTTTTGATGAGTTTTATGGTTTCCAAGAGGGGCACAGAGATTTCTTTTCGTTTAAAAAGAAACGAGCAGAGAAATACGCCCTTTGGGACAACGATAAGATTATCCCCGAAGAGGAAATCACTTATCTTACCGACATGTTTACCGATAAGGCGTTGAAATTCATTGATGAAAATGCCGACAAAAAACAGCCGTTTTTCATTTATTTGGCTTACAATGCAGTGCATACGCCACTGCAGGCTAAAAAGAATGATCTGGATAAATTTGCCCAAGTAGGCAGCGAGGGCCGCCAAACTTATGATGCTATGCTCTCTAATATGGATTATAACATTGGGCGTGTGATGCAGGAATTAAAGAACAAAGGCATTGACGACAATACTTTAGTAATATTTTTGAACGACAACGGAGGGGCTACTACCAATTATTCCGACAATGGGCAATTGCGTGGAATGAAAGGCTCCGTATGGGAAGGAGGCGTGCGTGTAGGCTACATCATGCGCTGGAACGGGAAAATCCCTGCCAATGTGGTGTATGACAAAGCTGTATCTTCGCTCGATATTTTGCCCACAAGTCTTGCCGCTGCGGGAAACACCCGAAAAGATAAACATCTCGACGGGGTGAACTTGTTGCCATATATTCAAAAAAACAGCGGAACGCCACACAAAAACCTCTATTGGAAGCGGGGTGCTGCGGCCGCGATTCAGTGTGGAGATTGGAAAGTAATTCGAGTGGATACCAATCCCGTGCTTTTATTTAATATAAAAGATGACATTTCTGAGCAGCACAACCTAGCCGAAAAGTACCCGCGCAAAGTAAAGAGAATGCTCAAGAAATTAAGCCGCTGGGAGAAACAATTGCCCCAAGCCGACTGGCAAGGGTATTATGGTCCAGAAAATACCATCATTAAACACCGAATGAGCACCGTGGGTAGAGACATGGAGCGTATGTATCCGTGATGAAAATAAAATTAAATAAAAATAGGACTGGAGCTCTGAGTTCCAGTCCTATTTTTATTCGGATACCATCTAAAGGACTTAAATTTGTTTCTTTTTATAAGAAACTTTTAGTCGCTTCATTGCCTTTTTAGGTCTAAAGCAAATGCGTGGAGGTCGCATATCCCGTCGTACATTAAACTCTTCTTCGCTAGCCACACCATTGGAGGAAAACGAAGGCCGAAACAGCCCTAAATCGCCACAATCTACCGTGCGCCCGTTTTCCATTTCGTGTTTCACAACCTCTGCCAAACGAAGCAGAACTACCATTGCCTCTCCCTCCGAAATCGTGCTACCATTAGCAATTTCTTTACATAGTGCTCGAAAAGACATAGTCCCATTTAGCGAAAACTGTGCGTAATATCGAGTCTTTCCTTTCTCTTTGCCCAATTGCATTTTTTGTTTTCTAATAGAGTAGTGTATTGCCATAGTCTGTGTTTTTAAAAAAATAAACCGATAGATAGGGCTTTTCCTCCCTATCTTTTAGACAAAGATAGCCTATGTTTTTAAAATAACCATTATAGGTTTTAGAAAAAAACCATAAGGGTTAGCAATGTAAACCTTATAGGTTAATTAAATAATCCTTATGGATTAGTGTAGTAACCCTTAAGGGTTAATTTGAAAATATAAGGAAGGGATTTCTAAAAGATAGGCTCCCAAAAGCTAAAGGAAGCTGAACTTTTAACTAAAAAATAAGCAAGTATAAGGCAGGAAAGGCTTTGTTTAATGAAAGGAAATAAAGACTTATTAAATGAAGGAAACGGGTCTAAAACTAAAAAGCAAATATAAATCATATCTAAAGTGCGATAAAAAAATCGTAATTTTAACCTTCGAAAAAACATCAATTAAGTATTATGGAATACAGAATAGAAAAAGACACACTAGGCGAGGTAAAAGTACCCGCAGACAAAAAATGGGGCGCACAAACTGAGCGTTCTCGCAACAACTTCAAAATCGGTCCGGCAGCTTCTATGCCGCTAGACATTATCTATGGTTTTGCTTATCTTAAGAAAGCGGCTGCTTATGCCAATGCAGAGCTTGGTGTATTACCAACCGAAAAAAGAGACCTTATCGCACAAGTTTGTGATGAGATTTTAGATAAAAAATTAGACGACCAATTCCCATTAGTTATTTGGCAAACAGGGTCTGGAACACAATCAAACATGAATGTGAACGAGGTGATTGCCAATCGTGCGCATGAATTGGCAGGTAAAAAAATCGGAGAAGGCGATAAAACCCTTCAGCCAAACGATGATGTAAACAAATCTCAATCATCAAACGATACTTTCCCAACTGGAATGCACATCGCAGTGTACAAAAAAATCGCTGAGGTTACGATTCCAGGAGTAGAGAAATTAAAAGATGCTTTGAAAGCTAAATCAGAGGAGTTTAAAGATATTGTGAAAATCGGTAGAACTCACTTAATGGATGCAACCCCGCTTACATTAGGGCAAGAGTTTTCTGGCTACGCTTCTCAATTAGAGCATGGCTTAAAAGCATTGAAAAACACTTTAGATCACCTTTCAGAATTAGCTTTAGGAGGTACAGCCGTAGGTACAGGATTGAACACGCCACAAGGTTATGATGTAAAAGTAGCAGAATACATTGCTAAATTTACAGGACTTCCGTTTAAAACAGCACCAAACAAGTTTGAAGCATTGGCAGCACACGATGCCATCGTGGAAACTCATGGTGCGTTGAAGCAAATCGCCGTTTCTTTAAACAAAATTGCCAACGATATTCGTATGATGGCATCAGGTCCTCGTTCAGGAATTGGCGAAATCATCATTCCGTCAAACGAGCCAGGATCTTCTATCATGCCAGGAAAAGTAAACCCTACTCAGTGCGAGGCAGTAACTATGGTGGCTGCGCAAGTAATGGGTAACGATGTAGCAATTTCGGTAGGAGGCACACAAGGGCATTATGAGCTAAATGTGTTTAAACCAGTAATGGCTGCCAACGCATTACAAAGTGCTCAATTGATCGGAGATGCGTGTGTTTCATTCACCGACAACTGCGTGGTAGGCATCGAGGCAAACGATAAGCGAATCAAAGAATTGGTAGACAACTCATTGATGCTTGTTACTGCATTGAACACCCACATCGGGTACTACAAAGCAGCTGAAATCGCGCAAACTGCTCACAAAAATGGAACTACTTTGAAAGAAGAAGCCGTGCGTTTAGGCTATGTTTCTCCAGAGGATTTCGATAAATGGGTGAATCCAAGAGACATGGTAGGAAGTATGAAATAGTATTTTTCATAATTATAAATTTTAGATTATTAAAAATCGGCGCAGAATTTTCGGTGCCGATTTTTTTACTTTAGAAGCTTTAATACCTTTTATGAAAGGAAAAATAATTTTAAATTTGTGTATATAAAAATTAAAAACACATGAAGAAATTAATTTTAATGATGGCATTGGTAAGTATGAGCTTTGCCAATGCACAAGTAGGGCATTTTAAGTTAGGTGCAAATGTGGCTCTACCCATTGGTACTCTTAATGATATTTATTCATTTTCGGCAGGGCCGATTTAGCATACATGTTTAATGTAGCTCCAGGTCTTGAGTTGGGGGTGGTAACAGGATATCAAGAATATTTTGGTAAAAACGATGAAGTTCAAATTTTAGATATTTGCGGAACCAAATACGAAACTTATAAAATAAAAAATGATAATATAGGAATGTTCCCTTTAGCCGCACAATTAAAGTATAGCCTATTGCCAGATCTTTTTGTAAGTGCAGATTTAGGTGCGGGCTTATTTATAGGGAGCGACTCTGAAACTGTTTTCTATTATCAGCCAAAGGTGGGCTATCAATCTGGTAGAAGTGAAGTCGCGCTAGCCTATCGTGGCATGAGTGTAGATGGTGCTAGTGGTAGTGCAATATCATTAGGTTATGCTTACAACTTTTAATTAAATCATTTTAATAAGAATCAAAAACGGCAAAATTCAATATTTTGCCGTTTTTTTTATGAAGAGAAATTTTCTTTTTATCCTTTTGCGTGAATTTTGAAAAATAGAGATAAAAAATGTTTTTGTCTGTGTGAGAAATAATTATTAGCTTTGATTAAACAAAACTTTAATAATATGAAAAAGTTATTTTTATTAGTAATTGTTGCTGTTGCAAGTATTGCCAACGCACAAGTAGGAAATTTTAAAATAGGGGGTAATGTGGCATTACCAATAGGAATTTTTGGTGATGCATATACTTTTTCTGTTGGAGCTGATGTAGCATACAGCTTTAATGTAGTTCCAAATTTGGGACTGGGAATTACTACGGGGTATCAACACCATTTCGGAAAGAAAACAGAAAAGGCCGTAGTTTGCGGAAACTCTACTTATACAGAAGAAACAAAAAGTATTGGTATTATACCATTAGCTGGTTTAGTGAAGTATAATGTTACTCCAGAGTTGTTTGTGGGGGCAGATTTAGGGGCGGCTTTTGTTACAGGAGGGGGAGAAAGTATTACAGCTTTCTATTATCAGCCTAAAATAGGCTATCAGGTAAATCAACACGAAATAGCATTGGGGTATAGAGGTCTTAACAAAAATAATGAAAGTGTAGGGGCTATATCATTAGGTTATGCTTATAACTTCTAATTAAATTTTATTTAAAAATTAAAAACGGCAAAATTCGATATTTTGCCGTTTTTTTATGATTAAAATTTAGATTTTTATATTATTTTAAATAGTTCCAAAATCCCCAGAATTTACGATTTTTCAGATACAAAGAATCGCTTTCGTGAGCATAAGCTTCGCGTTCAAAACAAATGCTGCGATAGGCTTGGTATGAATCTTTGAGCCTAATGTAGTGATATAAATACTCTAAAAAGTACCAAATATAGAAAGGTACAATCAAGAGTTCCGCCTGCTGCTTGAGGTGAATGCGCTCGTGATTGATGAGGTGAGCATCGCTCCTGAGTGCTTTGTCCTTTAGTAGTATAAAAGGAAAAATCGTCATTGCGGTTACATTTTTAGCCAGCCATTTGGTATTGATGATGAGCATTGTTGAATTTTTTGTGGAAATGAGAAGTCAATTATTATTCCAAAAAATACACTTATGCTCGTGGGGGCTAATTCGAAAAGAGTTTTCTAGATTTAATGTATTTTCCGTTCTGATTGTCTGGCAGAATCTCCTATCTTTGCGAATTAGAAATTTTGATTTTGATGAAGAAATCTATTTTACTTGTATTAAGCTTTTTTAGTTTTATATGCTTTGCGCAGACTTCTGATATTAAGTCTGTTATTATTCAGTTAGACAAAAGTGATGTGGAGGGGAAAAGCGACTGGGTGCATACCGAAATACAACGCTTGGAACATGAAAACAAAGACAAGCCTAAGAATTTATCGCTACTTCGTGCGTTTCAAAGCCGATTAGCTATTCGAAAGGAAAACTTTGAAAGGGCTAGAAATTACATAGAACAAGCTCTTGAAAATGCCGAAAAATCTAAAGATAATGAGGCGTTGGCAAATGCTTATTATGCACAATCTTTCTATCTCCGGTATTTGGGGATTAATGATTTAAGTCTAGATTATGCCAATAAGGCTTTGGAATTTTTGCCAAAGGATACAAATTATCATTTGGAAGCCTTGATTTATTACACGCTTTATGCACTTTATTCTGATTGGGACAATATCGAGAAGATGGAAGAGTATATTGCGTTGTGTATGAGTGCCGCACAAAAGGCTAAAGATTATGAGGTGATGGCTAATGCGTATTCGGCAAAATCAACCATCATGAAACTGAGATTTCAAAGAAATAGGAGCGTAGCCTTGCACGATAGCGTGCTCTATTATTCGAAAAAGGTAGAGGAGTTGTATCGAGCTCACCCTAAAGATATCTCTGCTAGGACATATGCGATTTCAGCCATCAATACTGCCAATTTTTACTTTGAGAAATGGATGGGCAATCATTCCGCAGAAATAAGAGATAGCATTTTGTCTAATTTGCAAAAGGTGCATAAGACTTTGGGGCGTGTTTTTGATAAAGATGAAATCGTAGCCAATGCCATGGGAATGGAAGCTATTTTGGCAATGAAAGAAAATCGTCCAAAACAAGCGGAGCAATTATTGCAAAATGCCTATGCCATGCTCCAAAGTCACAATCCGCCACTTTATTATACACTTACCAATGTTTGCGAAGGGCTTTCTCATCTTTACGAAGGGCAGGGCGATTACCAGAAAGCGTTGTTTTATAAAGACAAGCAAAAGGCTTTTCAGGATTCTATTTATAAGAAACAACAGATTGAAAATACCTATAAAAATGAAGCATTTTATAAGAATAAGGAGATAAAAAAAGAACTGGAAATTGCAAAGCAAACGGCTAAATATCACCGAATGCGTAATTATCTTTTAATAGCGGCTATATTGTTGCTTATAGGATTATTGTTTTTCCTATTTCGCTATTCCAAACAGAAAATGAAGTTCGAAAAAGAGAAGGCATTGCGACTGGAGAAAGAAAAGGCAGAGGCTGAAATCAAAATTCAATTGGAAAAAGAGGAACAGAAACGCCTACGCGCCGAACAAGAACTCTTGCAGCTTAAAAATCAACGCATAGAAAAAGAAAATTTAGCAAGGTCGCTGCAAATTCAACGAAAAAATGAACTTCTTGGGAAAATCCGAGCAGAGGAAGATATTAACTTGCAAAAAATCTTGCGCGAAGAAAAACGAATTGACGAAAGTCTGGAAACTTCTTTAAACGAGTTTAAAAGCATTCATCCTCAGTTTTTTGAAAAACTAAACGAGCTATCTGAAGGTAGGCTTACACCTCTAGATCAGCGATATTGTGGGTATTTATATTTAAATCTTTCGACCAAGGAAATTGCAACAATATTCTCTGTTGAGCCCAAAAGTGTGCGAATGACCAAATACCGTATTAAGCAAAAACTTAATCTCGTTGGAGAACAATCTCTGGAAGAGTTTCTGCGAGGATTGGAAGGATAGGGTATTGCTTATTTTGTATATTTTTTATGAATGATTATTGGTTGCAATGTAAATTTCTACTTCTGAATCAGAGCCGTTTTGAGATTTTTCATCATAAACTTCAAAATCATAGCTGTATTTACGGTTTAAATCTTTGTCTTTGTCCCAAATGTTACACCACACCTCTACTACCGCTTTTGGCATTTCTCCTTTTGCTGTAAATTTCTGAAAATTATCAGGTTCAAATTCTCTGCCTATTAATCCTTTTGGAATGTTTTCAAGACTTGTTACAGGAACTCCTATAATAGTGGTGTACTCATCGGTATAATCGCTTTTATAATCTGTGTAAATTGAAAGTATTTTGTTTGATGCCTTATTGGGGATTTTGTCAAAAATATTTTCTGAATAAAATTGATTCCATAGATTGCCTAAATCTTGTGCGGCTTGATTATCTCTATTGCTTGTGCGCACTGATATTCCAATGATTTTAAATCCTTTAGTCATAGCTTTATTTGTTACTTATTGTATTGAATTTTTTTTTGAATTATTTTTAATTTTATGGTGGAAAACTGTTCATTCTTCTATCGCCGTGAGTCGTTTTCTTATTTTTATTCAATAATTTGCGTTCCCCATTGCCATTCTTCTGTTGCCGTGAGGCATTCTTTCGTCGCCCATTGTCATTCTTCTATCGCCGTAAGCCGTTTTTCTATCGCCGGCACCTATTTGTGTGTCGCGCTTAGTGGTTTTTGCTTGGCTGTGGGGAAAGGTACGGCTTTTTTATAAAATTTATGAATCTTCGTAGCCGTAATCGGCGAGTTGTGTTTTTAGTTCGGTTTGGGTGTTTAGGTTTTCAAATAGAATACCGTAATCTTGTAGGGTTTGTTGGTTGGAAAAATACTTTTTCATAGGAATAAAATTTTATGATTGATGTGTAAATATACTGATTTTTATCATAAAACCTTTCTGTTTCTTAAAATTTTCTTATTGCAATTGTATTTTTACCCGTTACATTTCTATTTCTACCCTTTACAATCGGGGTTTCCACCTTTGCAATTGCTATTTTACCTTTTACATTTCTGTTTTCCCCTTTTACAATTGCGTTTTCCCCCGTTGCAATTGGTTTTTCCCCTCTTACATTTCTATTTTCCCCTTTTACAATTGGGTTTTTACCCTTTGCAGTTGTATTTTTCTCCCTTTGCAATTGATATTTCCCATGTTACAGTGCTATTTTTCCCTGCTACGGTTGTATTTTTCCCTACTATTGCTTCCTGATGGTTTCCAATTTTTCGTTATTTTCCTGTAAGTACCACCACTTCCATCCGTTGATGTTTGAACCGACTGCAAATTTTATCGCTCCACTTGGTGAGGATAATTCAACGGCTTCTTGTACTACCCATTGATTATCTATCTGTTTACAATGCTTTTTGAGTAGCTTTTCTCTTTGTCTTTTTTCTTTTGCTGTAAAACTTGGGACTACATCTGTAGCTAATATACTATCAGGTAGAATGGTTACTTTTTCTGATGCTGAGTAAAAATGTGCTTTTACATCGGTATTTCGTGCAGTAGTGTATATCTCAATGGCTTCTACTGTATTGGGAGTTACAGTCTGTACCTCTGGGGTTGCGTTGTTATCGGCTTCCTCACTATTCGTATTGCGTGTTTGTGTTTCGGAAGGACTTTGCAAGTGAAGCTCATCGCTATAGGCTTTTATCTCCAGTATATGAGCAAATAATTTTCTAAAATGTTTAAAATCTTCTTTTTCAAATGTTCTAGAGTTTTCTGCGAGTATATTTTTAGCATCCTCCAAAACTTCTTTTGAGTATTCTTTTATTGATTTATTGGTAGTTTTACCCATCGTATTTTCTACAGCTTTTTTATAGGCGTTTTCCCACTCTTTATATTCATACATTAGTTCTATAGGGCAATCACAATTTTTATTTTCTATCTCTGGAAGAGTAGTGGCAAAATAATTATCATTCGGCTTTTGGTTTTCTTTTATTTTAACGAATGATTTACCTTCAATTTTTGAGTAATCATTAGGATTTTTGAACTTTTTAAGAATATTTTCCTCTCTATCAAATAGACCTATATAAACTTTGGTCGATTCAAACTCACTCTCATAAAGCCCTCTTAAAAAAGGCTGAATATTTGTTTCTGAATTAAGTTTAAAGATTTCAAAATCAAGATTCGGAAATTCATCTTTTAATTTATTAAAAGCATTGCTAATATGTTGTTTATCATGTTTACCCTCTACCAAAAGTATGATGTCTTTTTTAGAAGATAAAAAGTTATTTTGCTGGTGTTTGTTCCAAAAATCATCTGTGAGATTGGTGATAATTTCTTGTCGGTCTCTATCCTCGATTTTACCACTGTTGAGCATATATACATTCTCATCTTTCACACATTGGGTAAGTGTAGGCGAATGTGTGGTGATGATAACTTGTCGGTTGTGCGAGTAAGACTCAAAGCTTTTAACGATTTGCTCTTTATTATTGATGTGGATATGAGCATCGGGCTCGTCTAAGATGAAAAGGCTGTCTTCTTGTGCGGCATATTCCAAAGCGGCTTTGATAAGAAGTAGTTTCTTTTCTCCCTCACTCAAATCATCTATTTCTAAATTTTCACCATTAAATTTAATAATGATGTTTTCCAACATTTTCTTTTTATCTGGTGTAAAGGCAATGTAGAGGTATTTATATACATCATTCAAGTCATAATTATTATCGTAGATAATTTCTTTTAATTCCTCAATAGCATATTCACTCTTGGCATCGAGTGTTTTGATAAAGTTTTTTACAGGGCTTTCGCTATAATTGCCATAGTTGTTAGGATTAAAAACAAATTTTATCGAATTTATCTTTTGAATATTCAGTATTTTATTACAAAAATTTTGTGTTTCTTCCGAATCAGAAAGTAAGAGGCATAATAGCGAAATATGCCAGTAAAATTTATTGATAAAAAGCATTTTCGGTAGTTGAACAAACCCACCTAATTTGGAAGCATCAGAAGCGTTGATATTTTTTATATATTCATCATACATAGGCTTATAACTGTCTTTCCATAGTCGGTCTGCTTCTCCACTATAAATGGCAACTACTTGTTTGGGTAATTCTTCGGAAATATCTGCTTTGTGATTGCCATTGACTTTTGTAGTAACGGAAGAGTTCTTTTTTTCGATGGAAACGGTTTTGTTACCTGCAATTTCGTATTCTAACGAAAAATTAAACGGAATATTTTTTTCTTTTTTGTTATAAAAGTTATAAAATATGCCGCTAACGGCTTCTAATAAATTACTCTTTCCGCTTCCGTTGTTACCTATCAATGCGATTAGATCTGAATTATGAACCAACTCAGCATCGAGATTTTTATAGTTTTGGATATGTAGTTTTTTTATTTTCATAACTTAATTAAATATTGCTTGTTCAAATTCTTGCTCGGCTTGGTGTTTTAGGGTTTCTACTTTACTTTTGATATTGTTTATATTAGATTTATAAATTGAAATCTGTTTTGTTATTTCAATTTGAATATTCATTGTAGGCAAGGGAACTAAAGTATTTCTAATTTCTCCTAAATGTAAATTTGGGACACCTATTCCAATTAACCTTGAATTAAATTGTGTTTTTACAAAATTTGAATTTATTAAGTTTAATAGGAATTCAGGCAATACTTTATCTTTTATAGGTTTTAAAAGGGCTAAGCTAACATAAATTGAAAACTCCATTTCTCTATCCACTAAGGCTGCTACTCCTGTTGTTCCATTTTTAGCAAGTAATATATCATTTACTTCAGGCTTAACTCTTTTACAATATTCATTATGAGCTTCTTTAGATACATATTTAATATTATCCCAGTCGATAGTTTGTTGGGTTACATTCTTTGCTGATAGAAAAACTACTCCCTCATTAAAATATTTAGGTGTTTGATGTGTTCCATCTGTAATGAGACTACATAATTCACTTATTTTTACAAGTCTATATTTTTCTGATTGGATGATATTTTTGTTAAATATATCGTCTAAAGTCCACTTGTCAATTAATTTGTAATCAACTTTTTGTAACCCTTTTGTAATTTTCTTTTTATTATTAATTTTTATACCCAAAATATCATCTAAATATTTCTCAATCTCTTGTTCTAAGTTTTGGGCTTGTTGTTCTAAGTTTTGGGCATGTTGTATTTTTGTTTGGTAGGCTTTTACAATGGCTTCTTGCTCGGCAAGGCTTGGGAGTGGGATTTTAAAATCTAAAAATAATTTTTCTTGGAGATAATTTCTATTAGTTGTTCCAACACTAGCGGACTGACTTAATTTTTGAAATTCTTTTGTTCCTGTTAATAGTGTAAGATAGACAGGATTTATTTTTGAATAATCTACATCAAATGTCCAAAAATTACCTGTAATTATTCCATTGTCTAACTCCTTAGGCACAACTCCAAATGCACCGTTTCGAGCATCAATTTTTGAAAGTAAAAATTGGCCTTCTTTTATTCTAAATTGATTTTTAGTCCCTATGTTTATACCATCAACTTCATCTCTGAGGGTTATACCCTTAGCATTCATCTTAATTGTAGGTCTTTTATATATGACACCGTTTTGAATTTTCACTTGTGTTTTATTCCGTTTTAAGAATTTACCAATTTCTACAAATGGATATTTATTTGTATACATTAGTCTTTTTCCTAGTATAGCATAGGTACTCCAACTATCAATAGCACTAAGCTGTGTGAAATTCAAATATTTATAATCAACTGTTTGTTTCATATTCAATTAATTATAAAAGGTTTCGGGTTCTGATACCATATCATCATAAATTCGTACACGGCTGATATGGTCTTTTTCTACAGGGTAAGTGATTTCTTTTAGAGGAATGTCCCATAATTTATGTGCTTCTCTATATGCTTTAAACTCTTTTGCTAGTGGGACTAACTCATTTTCTATTTGTGTACCCGTAGTACTTATTCCTGCTTTTTCTACTTCGGCTATAGGCACTTGGTAATTAAAATCAGCCTTTATTTGTGCTTTTATTTCACTGTCTATGGTGGCTTGTATTTGTTTGAGTTCTGCCCTTAGTTTTTGTTTTTCTTCTTTGGGTAGTGATTCTTTCCCTTTTAGTTTTAATTGTTCTTTTATCGGTTCGGTTTGAGGTTTGTATTTTTCGGTAATTTCTTTCTCTGCCTTTTTTACGATTTTTCGGTATTGCTTTGCCTCCTCTTCGGTAAATTTTTTGAAGAATAGTAAACTTGGTTTTACAGTTGCTCCACTGGCGATAAAAACATCTTGCGGAATAGAAGTAATCAATAATATTTTGGCTTTACTCTCCACAAAATCTCTAATCTTCTGTAGATTGGTATTATTTAAAACCCCTTCCGGCAAAACGATTCCCATTCTTCCGCCTGGCTTTAATAAGTTCAAACATCTTTCAATAAACAATACCTCTGTAAGAGTGCTCATACTCCCTGTTTCATACAAACTGAGTAGCGGTTTATTAATGTTATTATTTACTTGTTCTAAGGCTTTGTTATAAGCATTGCCATATCTTTGTTGGTATTTTTTTATCCGCTCTTTGTCTGTATATTTATCTGCCTCGGTTATTTTAAGTGATTTTTCCACTCTGCTACCAAAAGGCGGATTGGTTAGGATAATATCAAATCTGTTTTCAAAAATTCCGTTTACATTTAGCAATCCATCGTTATGATGAACCCCACCGTGTCCGTCTCCATGCATAATCATATTCATCTTGGCAGTTCGGCTCATTCTTGGGTTGGCATCGGTACCAAAAATACAATCATAACTTAACTCTCGTATTCTACTTTTAGGGTTGTTGATGTCTAATTCTGCATTGAGTTTGGTAAATAAATTATTTACAATCTGGTCAATCTGTTCTTTTTCCTTTTCGTCTGCTTTTTCGTAAGTTTCATTATAGTATTGAGTTTTTATTTTTTCTTTTGCTTGGTGTATTTCGTTCTCAATTTTGGCTCTTACATATTCAAAGGCTTTAATCAAAAAACCACCACTGCCGCAACAAGGGTCGCACATTACCTCACTTTCTTGTGGGTCGAGTACTTCTACCATAAAATCAACAATGGTTCGTGGAGTAAAGAACTGCCCAAGCTCCCCACGGAAAGTTCTTCCCAAAAACTGCTCAAAGGCAATTCCCTTTACATCGTCTGAAGTGGTTGATAAATTGTATATTTCTAATTCTTTTACAATGGCTTCAAAACTATTTTCTCTGATACGAATAATTTCGTTAGGTTCAAATAGGTCATCATCTTTAAAATCTTCTTTGGTTTGTTCAAATAAAAATTGATAGAAGTCTTTACCGTCTTTTGGTTTATATTTTTCATAACTAGCTTTGTCTGCCTTAAATGCTTCTTCTGAGAAAATTTGATTTTCAGAATTACTTCTTTCGTATCGAATTTTTATAAATAGAATTTTACTAATTTCATCAAAAGCCGCCTCTGGAGAAAGTTTATCGTTATTACGAATAATATTGTGGCATTTGAATAATAGTTTTGAGAACTCGTCTCTGGTAAAGGCTTTGGTTTGTTTCAATAGTGAATTGATTTTCTTTTTATCATTCACAATTGAAGCATTGGGAATATTCACCACTTCTTCTAAGAGCTTAGGGATTTTTCCCTTTACTACTTTAAAAATTTTAGTTTCTTTGAGGTTTGTTGTAACAAAGAAGTCAGCCCCTGCCCAAGCGGCATAATTATATCCTTGAAAATAATCCTCTTCTCTAATAGTGATATGCTCGGCTTTGCATTCCACAACAATAATAGGGCTATTACCATCTATCTTGTCTTGCCCATTACGCCAGACTACAATATCTGCCATAGCACGCCCTTGTCCTCTTTGGGAATTATTAACCTTAATTTCCTGCCCCATTTGCTCAACTGTAAATCCATAGTGATTAATTAATCGGCAAATAAACTTCTGCCTTACTAACTCTTCAGGTTTTAATACAAGCCAAACATCTTTACCTTTTAGAGGAGCTTTTATTTTATTATTACTTATTTCTATATCTATTTTCATCTCGGATTATTGTAATAAGATTGTGAAAAATATTTACCGAAACAAAGATACCATTTTCCTTACCATAAACAAGGATTTTTCACCATACATAATGTAAAATTATCTTCAGTTTATCAGACTTAGTATTTCTTTCGATCATAAAAAAGCCCCTCATACGAGAGGCTTTTAGCATTAAAAAATAATCAATTAAAAATCGACATCATCGGCGATATTGCCTCCTTGTTCTTCGGCAAATTTTTTACCGTATTCTTCAGCGAATTTATGTTGTTTGCCAATCACGCCTGTGGTAAAGGCAGGACTGGTAGCCCATTTCATCGCGACGCTTTGGAAGTCGCCAATGGATAGTCCGTAGTTTTCGCGAAGCCATTGTGCACCATCGATTCCGTATTCGTAGGCGGCTTGCATGGCTCCGGCTAACTCAGCATAGAAATCAATATCTTCGTTGATGCGTGCCAAGTTTTCTGGATTGGCAGGTGTAGATGAGTCGCTTTCCATATTTTGAAATTTAGGATGCGAACTTGCCGTAGCAAAATATTGCCCATACAATCCTATGAGGGTAAAGTCTGAGTCTTGTTGCATTCTTGTTTGCCATAGCTGATTAGCTTCGTCCCATTGTGGGCGTTCTACGCCTAAGGCTTTGGCGACTTCATCTTCGGTGGCTCCACTTGCCATCTTGGCTGCCGCTGCGGCGTAGTCTTCTAAACTAATGCCGTGAATGGGTTGTAATAACGGATTGTTTTCGTCGAATTCTACATGCTGCATCATTACGGATTCGTTGCCATAATCGTAATCGTCGTAGTCCTCATCTTCCTCATCTTCTTCAAAATATTTGTCGGCAAATTCTGCTAAGGCAGTTTGCATTTGGGTTAGGTCTTCTTGCATGCT
Source organism: Ornithobacterium rhinotracheale DSM 15997 (assembly GCF_000265465.1). Lineage (NCBI taxonomy): Bacteria > Pseudomonadati > Bacteroidota > Flavobacteriia > Flavobacteriales > Weeksellaceae > Ornithobacterium > Ornithobacterium rhinotracheale. Next base: position 798,061 of record NC_018016.1, on the reverse strand, counting down.
TGCAAAAAGTTTGTTGGTGGCTTCTTGAATGGTTTCGTTTGCTTGTGGGTCTTTAAACAACTGCTCCCATACAAGGGCTTGTTGGGCTGATTTTTCTACATAGCGTAATGCGGCATTCATTAGGTCGTTATCGCCGTGGTAATCTCCGAGGTTTTGAATGTTTTCTCTGTTGTCTGAAATGACTTCTTTTACTTCTTCTAAAATTTTGAGAGGTTCTTCATGGTTGCCTGCGTACATATTGTTTAGGATTTCTCCCATATAAATATCCCAAAAGTTGGTGTTGCAGATGATTTCGTTGTAGTATTCTACTTCGTTGTCAAAGGAGCCTTTGGCGTAGTATACTCCTTCTTCTTCGTTCCAGCCGCCTTGAAAGTCTGTACTCATAATGATTGGTTTTTTATTGTTTTTGTTGTTGAATTGTGATGGTTGTGTTTTTTGTTTGGTTGTGCGTGAGGGATAGAGGCGGTATCCTTTTTTGCCACTTTGTGTGGCAAAAAAGATATAGCCGAAAGCCCGACCCGTAGGGGCACGCCCTCCGTCCCAGTGGAAATAATTATTCTATTTCTGGGGCTCCGTACTGGTTTGCTGCGTCGCTAGGTTGTATAGCTAGGTAGAGGTTGTAGAATGGTATGAGTAGAAACCAGCCGCTTTTGCCTACATCGTGCATTCTTCTTACGCCAATGGCTATACTTGGGACTAGTGTGGCTAAAGAGAATAGGAGCCCGAGAATGGGAAGTCCTGTGATGCCGTCTATGATTCCTAATATAATGGATATTACTAAACTGATTCCAATGAAAATCCAGTAGGCTTTTCTGTTGGTTCTTCCTTTAAAGTTGGCGTAATCGTTCTTTAGTACATTTACGAAATACTTGTTGAAGTTTTCTTTCATTTTTTTATGTTTTAATTGTTATTGAATTTGCTTGTTGTGGTTTTATGCTTCTTTTTTTTCCTCTTCTTCCTCTTTGTTGTGAAAGGAGGAGTATATGAAGGTTATGGCGATGATGCCGATAATGACAAGTGCTCCCCAGTATTTTTGGAAAAAGCCTAAGTGTTTAAGCTCCTCGGCTGGTGGGAGGTTGTTTTCTTGAATGATGGCTTGGATTTCTTCTGGTGAGATCTCGTAGTAGATTTCTTTGTTGATGCTGCTTAGTCCTACTAATTCTGGCTCGTCGATAATCCAAACGGGCATCCATGCGATGTGGAAGTATTTGTATTTAATGCCGAGGTCTATGTATTCTCCTGGGCGGTCTTGGTAGTCTTCGGTATTGGGCAGGTCTGCCACGGTTTTTAATTTTTCGACTGTTCCGATTGGGATGACTTTTGCGGCTTGCGCTTGGTTGCTAAATAATCCTGTGATTGATAGAAATAGGACTAAAAATAAATGTTTCATAATTGATTTGATTGAAATGTTAAATGGTTGAAATTCTTGTTTTTTTGTCTTTGTTTTTATGTGTGAAATCGTGTGTCCTAGGTGGGACGGGACGTGTCCTAGATGGGGAATGGCTTGTCCCATCTGGGACTTGGTGTGTCCTAAGTGGGACGATGCTTGTCCTAGGTAGGAAATGTCTTGTCCTAGATAGGACGAAGCTTGTCCCAAGTGGGACGAACTCTGTCCCAGTTATTTTTTGTTTTCGGCGGCAATTTCTTTTAGGATTTGCTCGCTGTCCACAGGCTCGTCGCCTAAGAAGAAATTATACCCGATGATCATGAATTTTTCCTTGACGCCGTCTTTTTCCAAGGTTACCCAATTGTAGGTGTCTCTTCTGGCTCGAACTCCGTCGCTCGAGATTTGAATGTGCTTGGCATTGGTGAAACTCATGGTTTTTACATCTTTCAGCTCAGAGAGTTTAAAGACCTTGGTCGGGCGGAAATATTTTTTTAAATACAATTGATTGTCCTTGATTTCTGCCTTGCACATCGTGAACTCAACCCATAAGAAAAGGACGAAAATGGTTAAGAATATAAGCCCGAAAATGATGGTTTTGAGCGTGCTATTGTCGCCACCCATTAGGATAAAGAATAAGATGGCAAATACTGGGGGCATGAAAATAAGTCCTGCCCAAAAGCTTAAATCTGTGTACTTCCCATGGAGTTTTACATCTGGATACTGTTTCATAAAATTTAGTTTTTTTACAAATTATTTAATTGGTTAATTGTTTGTTCTAGTCGCTGGTGGTGCAGGTTGTAGAGCTCGGTATATTTCTCTAAATCGCCTACATGTTCCAAAAATCCGAGAGAGAGCTCCAGCAATTGCTGCTTGTCCCAATACTGGGGGCTGTCTTTGGAAAGCTCTGCCAAGGGATATTCTTCCTCAAAGCCTAATCTCTCGAGCAAGTAGGTGTATAGTGCTGGTTTGTACAAAAATTTGCTCTCGGTATAGGCATTCACCTCATCGTCGATTTCTCGGTAAAAGATCTTCTTGTCATCCTCTTTCATAATGGGCAGTATGCGAACTTTCTCTAGCCAAACCATGGCTCGGTAGTGGAAATATGCCCAAAGGGCTTCTTTTTCCTTATCGCTGTTGAGCCTCAAGTCTTCGTACTGTTGTTCTAAATCTTTATGGCGTTCTTCGCCAATATCACGGGTGTAAAATCTAATATGTTGCATATTAGAGCCAGGTACAAAGGTGTTTTGCGTTTGGCAATACTCGCAACGGATGTAGGTAGAGACAAAATAAAGCTCCTTGATCTCTATCGGGGCACCACATTGCGTGCAGGTGAAAGCGTTTTTTATCTCCTCATACTCCGCCAAGGCTTTTTGTAAATAGACTTCGTTGCTGATTTCTTTTACCGTGCCAAAAATTTGATCTTCTTTGGCATACATTTCGGTTCGGAAGTCCTCGAATAATTTGGTGATTTCCTGAAATAGGGTTTTATAATCGCTCGAAGCATTCACACCGATATTTCTTTTGGGTGAAATTTGCTTGTTGTACACCTCGTTTGCCTTTTGAATCAAGGACTTGAACTGATTGACGATGCCTTGTTTGAAGTGTCCATATTCTCGCTTGTAGCGGTCTGGGTCTTCATCATAGACCGACTGCACCACGGGCAAAACCTCGTCTTCCAGCTCTTGGGCTTTGGCTCTGAGTTTTTGTAAAAATACTTGCGAACGCTCTTTTAAGGCTTGTAAGTTTTCCATACTCTATGATTTAAACGGATGCGAATTGTCCTCGTCATTTATAAAAATTCCTTTGTCCATCTTTTTTTCTATAAACTGAAAACCACAATAAGCACAATGGGTTACGCCCTCGTGCTTGGCTCTTCCTGCTCCACAATTAGGGCAATCTAGGGCAGCCACTTCGGCTTTTTTCTCTACAAACTCGCCACCGTATTTCTGCTGTTGCTTGGCTTTGAGTTTCATTCGCTCGACCATTGATAATGGTTTTTTGTTGGGTTCTTCCATGGGTTTTATTTTTTAGAAAATAAACTATAACGAGGCAATAATCTCCGCTTTTTTAGCTTTAAATTCTTCCTCATCGATTAAGCCACTGTCGAATAAAGTCTTTAGCTTTTGTAACCTTGAGGCTAAATCATCTGCGGAAGAAGAGGTTTGGTTATTAGTATTCTGTCCATTGGATTGAGCTTGTTGCATTGCTCCCATCATTGCCCCCATAGCGGCACCTTGTTGCATGCCTGTTTGCATAGGAGAGCCGTCTCTGCCTACAGCTTTTGCCGCTTGGAACTTGGCAAATTTGTCCATATCGCCAATCATGTTCATGCTAGTTACTTCATCATAATGTTTGGTGACTTCTGATGGAAGCGTTGCCGAACTGATGGTGAATTGCGTAATCTCCACGCCCAAATCTTCAAAGTAAGGAGCAATTAGAGGTGTGATTTTTTGACTTAAATCCGATAGATTTCCCGCTAAATCAAGAATAGAAATTCCTGAGTTCGATAAAACTTCGGCAAATTTTGGTGCAATGAAATCGCGTAATTGATATTCCAATTCAAAAATGGTGAGTCTAGGAAAAGTTCCTGCATATTCTTTAAAGAATTTTGCAACATCTTTGATGCGGACATTGTAGCTACCAAACGCCTTTACACGCACCTGCCCAAACTGACTATCTCTCACGATAACGGGAGCAGGAGTTCCCCATTTTAGGTTTACAAATTGTGTGGTAGCAAAATAATATACATCAGCTTTAAAAGGGCTTTCAAAACCATATTTCCAGCCCTTTAGTTTACTAAGGATAGGAATGTTCTCGGTTTTAAGCGAATATGTGCCTGGCTCAAAAATATCAGCAATTGTTCCCTCGTTCAGGAACATAACTTTTTGGCTTTCTCTCACAACGAGTTTAGCCCCATTTTTTATTTCTTTATCGTTGTCGCATACTTTTACCATAAGTAGGTTTGGATTTTCTGCCACCCACTCGATAATTTCTAAAAATGGAAGTTTTTTATTGATGTCAGACATAACTTGAGATTTTAAACCTTTCTGCAAATCAAAAAAATCAAATGTTTTTTGCAGTAGATGCAGGTGTTTTTTTGCGTCTACAATGTGTCTACAAGTTTTTTATTTGTTTGGTAATTAAATATTTGTAAAATGTTTAATAGTGACACTAATCAGGTTTTGTAAAAAAGTAGTCTAGGAAAGAAAATGGATAAAAGGAGCCATTTTGATAAAGATAAAACCCAAAAAAGAGTGTTTGCAAATGGAAAAATTACTTTGATTGGATTCAAAATTAGAAGTTGTTTAATCTAAATATTTTACAATCAAAAGTTTTTAGTATTTTTGCAAATCTACAATAGATTTATGAAGAACATACGCAATTTTTGTATCATAGCCCATATAGACCACGGGAAGAGTACCTTGGCAGATAGACTATTATCTCACACACAATCGGTGACCGAGCGCGAAATGCAAGACCAGTTGCTAGACGACATGGACTTGGAGCGCGAGCGTGGTATCACCATTAAATCGCATGCGATACAAATGGAGTATGAGTATAAAGGAGAACAGTATATATTAAACCTTATCGATACTCCCGGCCATGTGGATTTCTCTTACGAGGTTTCGCGCTCTATTGCGGCGTGCGAGGGTGCTTTATTGATTGTAGATGCGGCACAGAGTATTCAGGCACAAACGATTTCAAACCTTTATTTAGCTTTGGAAAACGATTTAGAAATCATTCCAATTTTAAATAAAATAGACTTGCCAAGTGCCAATCCAGAAGAGGTGTCAGACGACATCATCGATTTGCTCGGTTGCGACAAAGAGGACATCATCCGTGCCAGCGGAAAAACAGGTATTGGAGTAGAGGATATCTTGGCTGCGATTATTGAGCGTATTCCGCCACCAGAAGGAGACCCGAATGCACCTTTGCAGGCGTTGATTTTCGATTCAGTGTATAATCCATTCCGTGGGGTGGAGGCTTTCTTTAAAGTTGTAAATGGCGAAATCCATGAGCACGAGGCGGTGAAGTTTATGCAAACGGGCAAGGAATACGAAGCCGACGAGATTGGAACTTTAAAACTAAAACAACAGCCCAAAAAAGTTATTAAAACAGGAGATGTGGGCTATATCATTTCTGGGATTAAAACTGCTGTGGATGTAAAAGTGGGGGACACCATAACCTCTGTAAAACGACCTGCTGATAAGCCTATCGGAGGATTCGAGGAGGTGAAGCCTATGGTGTTTGCAGGGATTTATCCCGTAGATACCGAGGATTACGAAGAATTGACTTACTCGCTTGAGAAATTACAATTAAATGATGCTTCGCTTACTTTCCAAAAAGAAAGTTCGGCGGCATTAGGTTTCGGATTCCGTTGTGGTTTCTTGGGCATGCTTCACTTAGAGATTATTCAGGAAAGGCTTGAGCGTGAGTTTGATATGACGGTGATTACCACCGTTCCCAATGTGTCGTACCATGCCTACACCGTGAAAAATCCAGATGAAATGATTTTGGTAAACAACCCATCTGATTTGCCAGACCCATCGGGCTTGGATCGTATCGAGGAGCCATACATCAAGGCTTCTATCATTACCAAAGCCGATTTCGTGGGGCCTGTGATGACTTTGTGTATCGATAAGCGTGGAGAAATCGTGAATCAAACTTATTTGACATCAGACCGAGTGGAACTTACCTTTAATATGCCACTTTCTGAGGTAGTGTTTGATTTTTATGATCGATTAAAAACCATTTCAAAAGGTTATGCATCGTTCGATTATTCACCAATAGGTATGCGTCCGTCGCAATTGGTGCGTTTAGATGTGCTCATTAACGGCGAATCTGTCGATGCACTTTCAGCCTTGGTGCACAGAGATAATGCTTATGAGATTGGTAAAAAAATGTGCTCTAAACTGCGTGAATTGATCCCAAGACAAATGTTTGATATCCCAATTCAAGCGGCAATTGGAGCTAAAATCATCGCGCGTGAAACCATCAAAGCCCTAAGAAAAGATGTAACGGCAAAATGTTACGGAGGGGATATCTCGCGTAAGAGAAAACTTTTGGAAAAACAGAAAAAAGGTAAAAAGCGTATGCGCCAAGTGGGACGCGTTGAGGTGCCACAGAGTGCTTTTATGGCGGTGCTTAAGCTTAACGACTAAACATAAAAAAAGGAGAAAAAAACAATTTTTCTCCTTTTTTGTTTTTGATAAAGGTTTTTTATAGGAATAATTATTAAATATTTGCTTCAGTTAATTTACCAATCAGGCAAAATTTTTATTTGGGAAGAATCGGGAAACTTCTGGTAAGTTATTACTTCCATTTGTTCTCTTTTCGGTCTAATTTGCTTTGTTTGAATAGATCCTTTGTCAGAATTTTTATCAAGAAGCACTTCTATTCTAAATCTAACATGTCCACCCTGTACCCAATAAATAAAATACTCATAATATAATTCATCATTTTTCATTTCATATACTCCCATATATGATTTTCTTGGGTCAAATCCTTCTTCGGGTAGTTCGTTTTCATTATAAATAGCCATTCTTCCGTTTTTATAAAACTTTAAATACTGTTTGTAGTTTCTCCCTTGAACAGTATAATTATTCACATAAATAGAATTCAAATCTATTATATTCTCAATTTTTTTTTCTTCGCCTTCTCTCATTTTTAATTGAAAAAGAAACGGATTTTTTTTAGAATAACGATATTGTTTAAATTCATTTTTAGAAATACCAATGTACCAGCATGAACTAAAACTAAACAAAATTGCTAAAACAATAATTTTCTTTATCATGATGTGAGGATTTTTATAAGACTAAGTTATTTTCATTTTACAAAATCCCGCGTGCTTTGATTTCCAAATATTTATTGATAACGCCTACACTCAAGTTTTCGGGGAGCGTGTAAATCGAATGAATTCCGTATTTGGACAATTCTTGGCGAATCAATTTCTTTTCGTATTCAAATTTTTCGGCAATGATTTCGTCATACACCTGTTGCATATTTTCGTGGTCAGTTTTTTCCACCATTTCCTTTAGCAGTTTATTTTTAAAGAAAATTACCACCAAAATGTGATTTTTGGAAATCGCTCGCAAATACGGCAATTGGCGATAGAGCGCATCCAGTGTTTCGAAATTAGAAAACAAGAAAAACAGACTTCTGCGTGTGATTTTGTAGCGCAAATCGGTGTATAATCGGTTAAAATCCGATTCTGCAAAATCCGTAGAAACATTGTACAGCGCATTGGCAATTCGTTTGAGCTGAAAGGATTTGTGGTCGGCTTTCACGATTTGCTCAATCTTGCGAGAAAACACTGCGATACCCGCATGGTCTTTCTTTTTGAGCACAATGTGAGACAATGCCATCGATGCGTTGATAGAATAATCCAGCAGGCTTAGCCCGTCAAACGGCATTTTCATCGTTCGTCCTTGGTCTATCAGCATATAAATGCGTTGCGAGCGTTCTTCCTGATACTGGTTCACCATCAGGCGGTTCATTTTCCCCGTAGCTTTCCAGTTAATCGTGCGGATGTCGTCGCCCTGCACATAATCTTTGATTTGCTCAAACTCGAGCGTTGTCCCGATTTTTCTAATTTTTTTTATCCCGCCTAATAAAAATTCATTTTTTAAGGCAATTAGTTCGTACTCAGGCAAGCGAATGAACGAAGGATAACACGCCAGCGTTTTGGCTTTCTGTTGCTGATAGCGACGCGAGACCAAACCAATCGGCGAAATCACATAAATATTTAAATTTCCAAAATGATATTCGCCGCGTTGTTTGGGTATTAAATTATAAGAAAAATAGGTGTTGTCGTTTTTTTTGATTTTTTGTTTAATTAAAAAATCCCTTTTTTGAAACTGAAACGGAATTTCATCTATAATATTGATTTTAATCCCGAAAGGATAAAGGTTTTTAACATCAATACGCACAGGATTTTCATCGCCATTCGAGAATTTTTCAGGCAATTCTCGGCTCGATTGCACCCCTTGCTTGAGATGATAAAGCAACACTACATCTACGATAAAGACAATGCTAAACAATGCCAAAACGCCTTGTGCCACAGAGAAAAATAGGGGCGAAAGAAGCCCGAGCACAAATAGCACAATGATGGCAAAAAGCAGCCAATAAAAAAGTGGCTGAATGTAAAGTGTTTTAAGTCTTTTCATATCGTAGTTTGGCGAGGGGAATTAGCGAGGGATTTCTATATTTTCTAAAATTTGACGGATGATTTCATCGGTAGAGAGTCCTTCCATTTCGCGCTCAGGCGACACAATCACACGGTGGCGCAATACGGCAGTAGCAGCTTGTTTAATGTCTTCTGGCGTTACAAAATCACGACCGCGAATGCCCGCAAAACCTTTAGACGCCACAAGCAATGCCAAAGAGGCACGAGGCGATGCTCCTAGATACAAAAATGGATTTTCGCGTGTATTGATCACGATTTTGGCGATGTATTCCATGAGGTGTGGCTCCACGATAATTTCTTTGATTTGCGCTTGGAATTTAAGCAAATCCTTGCCACTCAATACTTGCTGAATGTCGTCCAGTTTTCCGTGGTTTTTGAGTGCTTGTTGTCGCTGAATAATGTCGATTTCTTGTTCTAAATTCGGGTAGCCCACTTTAATTTTAAACAAAAAACGATCAAGCTGAGCTTCTGGCAATCGGTAAGTTCCTTCTTGTTCAATCGGGTTTTGAGTGGCAATCACAAAGAACGGAAGTTGCATTTTATAAGTTTGGCTATCAATAGTTACTTGGCGTTCTTCCATCACCTCAAAAAGGGCAGATTGTGTTTTAGCAGGCGAACGGTTAATCTCGTCGATCAAAACGAAATTTGAGAAAATCGGTCCTGCTTTAAACTCAAAGTCAGAGGTTTTAAGGTTAAATACCGAAGTTCCTAAAATATCAGACGGCATTAAATCTGGCGTAAACTGGATTCGGCTAAAATCTACCGAAAGTGTTTTGGCTAAAAGTTTGGCTGTAATCGTTTTTGCCACCCCTGGCACGCCTTCGATGAGCACATGTCCATTGGAAAGCAACGCCACCAGTAGCTGCTCCACCATTTCGTCTTGTCCTACGATTACTTTCTTTATCTCGTTTTTTACACGCTCTAAGCCTTCTTTAAGCGGTGCTAAATCAATTCGATTGTTAAATTCTGTGGGATTATTTAGTTCTTCCATTTGCTATGATTTATATATTTGGTCTAAAAGTTTATTCATTTTAATTAATTCCTCTTCGTGCACGGGTGCCTTGGGGTGAATTGCTTTGGTGAGCAATCGCACGGCTTCTTGTATGGTTTCGTGCGGTTGCATGGTTTTGATGTGTAGTCTTTCAATGAATTTTTGGTCTAATTCATCGGTTGGGATCATAAGTTCTGAGCGCACTTTTTGCAAGAAATACAGGGCTTTTTTCTGTGCCATATCTTTGGCGTCGCCTTCTTGCAGATATAGATTGCTTATGTTTTTAACAAATTCTGCCGATTCGTTTTTCACGGGCGGAATGATTGGGATAATGCGTTGTTTTCTTTTTGCGGTGAAAATCATAAAAATAATTAAGCCCAAAAGGAAAAGTCTCCACGCCCATTTGAGTGGCGGATTTTCAAAAATTACCCGTAAAATGGAATTTTGATATTTCCATTCTTTATTTGATCGGTTCTGGAACCAGATGGTTTCTTGATTTGGCAAATAGCCTAAAATTTTAGGAATAGCCTTGTAGTTTTCTCCGTTTAAAATACCATAATTGGTAAAGATTTCGGGCGTGCTTATGAAGTAAATTTTTCCCTTTCCGAGAGGAATTTCTACAAAGAAACTCCCAATTTTATTATTTGAGTGATTTTTTGTGGTACCCAGTACATTTAAGCTATTTGGCTTTGCGTGAGTGATCAGCAAAACATCGTTTAAATGGGATAGCGAAATAGGAGAGATTCGTTTATTGATAAAATTTAGGTTTAGCGTGTCGATTTTTTCCATATAAAAAGAATTGATGAGGATTCTACTCATCATACTTTTTCCATAATAGTTATCGCTTGCCAAGAAAAGGTTACAGCCTTTTTCTACTTCGCTCAGTAGTTTGTCCTTCGCTTCTTCGCTGATTTGTTTCCCGATAATTAAATAATTTCTCGTTTGGGTGGAATCTGCGGGTTCATATTCAAAAGGGCTCTCGCTTGTGCGCGTGAGCTTTCCGTGAAACAGAGAATCCGCTTCTTGATCAAAAATATAAAGCCCAAAAGGGTCTTTGCTGTTTTCATTATAAGTTTTTGTCCAATTAGAAATGGGCGTTTTTGTAAATTCAAAAACTAGCATAATCAAAACGACCATGCCCAGAATAATGCCATAGGTGCGAAATAACTTATTGTTCATGGCTTTCTGGTTTTAGTTTAAATTCTTGAGTAAAAGTGTGATAAGCCGTCTCGTTGATGTTGAAGTCGCCATACCATACATGGTCGAAAATATACACAGCTCGCTCAAAATGCTTTTTATCGGCAGGGTTTTTAAGCTCGTGCAAATAATCGGTGTTGGTTTTTTCTTGCATCCAATTGATTTTGCCCAAATCGGTATATTCTTTCAATAATTTTAAAAACTGATAACGCAATGCGGATTTGTAATTGCCCTGCAATTCGTAATCTGAAATAATCTTGGTGAAATCGATTTCGTGGATATCTTCGATGATTTCTTCGGGTTCGATGTTTAAGGTTTTACCTTTTTTAGCAAAAAATAAATTTCCTTTTTCTTTTGCTATGAATTTTACCCCCACATAAAGGGCAGAGAGAATGATTAGTCCACAGATGAAATACACAGCATAAGTTGCCCAGCTACCCAATTTAGCTTCAAGTTTTTTCATACGCAAAATTCGGTAGAGCCATCTTTTTAGCCTCTCAAAGAGCGATAGACTTTTTTGGTTGTCATGGTATTCAAAGTCGATACCAGTGTATTTTTCCTTAGGATTTTCAGAAAAGTTGCGTTCCTCCAGTTTTTGATTCACGATTTCGGGATTGTATGAAATCAAAGAATCAATGCTGGTAAGGCTGTCTTCCTTTGGGGGAAATAAATCGGGCTCCGAGAGCTGTGCCCAGCTCACGGAAACCCATAAGAAAAATAATATTTGAAATGATTTTTTAAGCATTGGTGCCAATCGTATCAATCTCATCAAAGAAAACTTCGCGGTGTAAATCTTCTCTTGAGTCGTAATAAATAAGTCCGATGTTGATGTATATTAAGTTAGATAAAATAAGCCCTAAAACAAAAGAGAGGATATAAGAAACTACGGTGATTATGACTGTGAATGAAGCTATAAAACCTGGGTTTACAGCGTCCTCACTTACGCCCGCCATAGCAGCAAATCCTGCGATTAATCCTACAATGAGCCCCACTGCCATCTGGATAGTGGAAATGATTAAATAGGAAAGAAAAACGCTTAAAAAATATTTTTTGAAGTTTTTTGAAAATGTAATAGAAAATGCTTTTCCTATGGATTGAAAAAAGCCCATATCGGTTAATATATAATTATTAAAGCTCAATGTGAAAATTAATAATAATGATACACCAAAAAACAATAGAATCGCAACAATTAAAAGAAAGCCTATCGCATTGAGGACAAAGCTGTCTCCCATAAATAAGCTTGCAGGTGCCATGAGTAATGCCAAGATTAGAATGAGTACAAAACCAATAGGAATGGCTAAAAGAAAAGCAATGATAAAGTAGGTGGCTATACGCCCAAGTTTGTTTTTAAAAACATCAAAAATTTCTTGAATGCTAAAGTTTTTACGGTTTTGCTCGCTAGCAGTTTGCATGTACAGGATTGGTAATGAATAACTAATGCATCCTAAAATAAAGAATAAGAATAGTATCAAAAAGCCAACAAATCCAAATAAGCCTATATTTTCTGAGAAATAGGAATAAATGAAATTGCTATTTCCTCCCAATATTAAAAGATTAAAGGGAATGTCCTTTAATATAAAAAAGGAAATTACTAGGATTAAAATAATTACGCCACCAGATAGTGCGATGTAATTTTTCAGGAAATTTTTTCCATATTCTTTGAAAAATCCGAGAGAATCTGAAATTAATTCGCCAAGGTTTCTTTTTTTGTAGAAAATCATAACTTAGAATTTATTTGATTAAACACTTTTTTAGGATAAAAAACATAATAAAATAAGATGAACCCAAAACATCCAAAAATGATGATTAAGTTAAGGATTAAAGGCATATCTAGGGCGTGCCTTGTTACAAAACCTTCAAAAATTCCCGCCACTATGGTAAATGGCACTGTGCTGATGAAGATTTTAAAAGCATCTCTAATACCTAATTTGAAAGAATTAAGTCGAGAGTAAGTCCTTGGAAATAAAATCGATGCGCCGAGTATGAGCCCCGCCATACATTCGATTATCATGGCACTTATTTCAAATGCACCATGAATCCAAATGCCACGCATGCTACGAGCTAGCTCTCCGTACTCCAAGAAGAAATATTGAAACGAGCCCAACATTACGCAGTTGTAAAACAATGCTAGAATGCTCCCGAGTCCCAAGAAAATACCATATAAGAACATGGTAGCTCCTACCTTTAAATTATTATAAATAATCCCGATGGCACTTCCCCAGTTGCTGCCACTTTCATACACTGCAATGGGATTTCCTTCTTGTATGTTGCTAATCGTCATGTCCACATAGCCATCGCCTAGAATCAAACGGACAAACTCTTCGTCATTTACCGCAGAAAACCACCCAATTGTGGTGAAAATCACAAAAAAGAATACCGAAGCCCATAAAAATTTACGATATTGGTATGCCAAAAGTGGCACTTCGGTCAAGAAGAAATATTTTATTTGATTTTCTTCAATGCGTTTGGTTTTGTAAATTTTTTGATAGATTTTTGTTGAAAGTTTATTAAGATAAGAGATGGTTTTACTCTTAGGATAATAGGTTTGTGCGTAGGATAAGTCGTTGATTAAATCAATGTAAAGGGAGGATAACTCATCGGGGTTTTTATTGACTTTGCCCAATAAGACACGCTCTGTATTGAGCCACTTTTCTTTATTTTGTTTGATAAATACTACCTCTCTCATAGACGAGGGCTAAATTAATATATTTTTATGAATTATATTGCAATAAATACCAGTCAAAATGTTAAAGTTGAGTTTCCTTTGGCTTCTTTCTCCGATAGAGCCTTGGCGTATGGTATTGATTTTGTCATAAGAGCAGCATATGCGCTTATTGCTCTTTATGTGCTATTTGAAGTAGTGGAAATTGATAGTTATGTGCAGGATCAATGGAGCGTTGTCGCAATTGTGATTATATGCATGTTGCCCTTTGTTTTTTATTCGCTAGTGTGCAATATGTTGCTTGAGGGGCAGACTATTGGGAAAAAAATACGCAAAATTCAGATTATTAAAATCGACGGTTATCAAGCCAATTTTGCCGATTATCTTATACGCTGGGTATTTTGTTTGATAGATATTTATTTCAGTTCTGCGCTGGTGGGTGTTACATCGATAGTTGTAAGTAAAAACAATCAGCGTTTGGGCGGGATTGCGAGCGGCACGGCTGTCATTGATTTAAAAGATGATTCAAGCATCAATCACACAATCTTAGAAGAAGTGGGCGAGGAGTACAAAGCATCTTTCCCGCAAGTTTTATTGTTTAGCGATGCCGATATGCAAATCATTAAAACACGATTTGAAAGTGCAAAAAGCCAACGAGATTTTAAAGTAATCGGGAAACTTTCGCAAAAAATCAAAGAAATAACTCAGGTGGAAACCGAAATGCACGATCTCGAATTTGTAGAAATAATCATCAAAGACTATAATTTCTACACAAGCCAAATGAATAAAGATTAATGCGATACGGGAAGCTTAGCTTGCTCCCAGCTGATGATGCCACCTTCTAACTCAAAAACGGGGTGGTAGCCTAGATCTCTCAAGATTTTAGCCGCTTCGTGGCTTCTTCTGCCCGAGCGACAATACACATAAATCGGCTTGTTTTTCGGTAATTCTTTTACCTTTTGGCTGAAATCATCACTTTTATAATCAATTAGTTGTGATTGATTTAGGTGTCCTTGTGCATACTCTTCTGGCGTGCGCACATCAAGGATTAAGCCTGGCTTTTGGCTGATTTTTTGATTAAATTCAGTAGCGTTTAATTCTAGTTTTTCGCTATTTTCTGTGGTATTTTGTGTTTTGCAAGATTGAAATCCTAGCATGCTAAAGATGAGGAAAAATAGTGCAAAAACGATATTTTTACTGCCTGTATTCATAAATTTCAAATTGTCCGTTTCGTTTAAATTCATTAAAAATAGATTTGTATGGAATAAAATCTCCGCCATCAAAACTAATCAAAATTCTAAAAAATATTGCTGAATAATATACCAAAATTCCGATTTTGATATAATTTTTAATTTCAGAGCGATTAAAATAGTTTAAAATCAGTACAATTGCACTCGCCAATCCCAAGAAATAAAACCAAGCAAAGCGTATGAAAGTTGTGTTTTGCATACTGAAAATTGAGAAAAATCCATAAAGAAAAACGGCATTAAATAGGATTCTTTGTTGCAGAGCAGGAATGTTCTTAAGCTTCGGAATAAAATATAAAACAACCAAAATTAAAGGGATTTCCAACAAATAAAGATATTTAAGTTCTGTGTTTTCAAAGGCGTAGTATTTCAATCGATCTAAATAAGGAAAATATTGCCCAATTCCTGTAAAGAATTTTTGAGAAATGGGTGTAATCCATTGAAAAATAACAACTGTTGTGAGTGCCGCATAAATCCAAAAAACAATTTTTAAGCTATTTTTTAGATTTAAAATAAAGAAAAGAGGCAATAAGATCAAGGCACTTCGATGGAAAAATGCGGCGAAAATAAATAATGCAAAACTCTCCCATTTTTTGCCTGTAGCAAAGTAGTGCGAAAAAGCAATCCATGCAAGTCCCGTAGCCATCAATTGGCGTAAATATACAAAGTCGAGCAAATAAAATTTACATAATACGATAAATAAAATCCAGTAGCTGAGCCTGCCCAGATTCATCTTTTTTACAGCAAAACTTTGCAAGAAAATCAGCGAAAAAGCTGTAATGAAAAAGAAAAATTCGCGCTGATTGGAAAGGCATTTCAGTAAAATGGTATAGGTTTTAAACCCAGGTTCGTAAAAGTTGAAATGCCATAAATCCAGAAATGAAAATCGCTCAAAAAAATAGCTATAATAGTACATGTCTTTGCTACCAATCATGTCGCGTATTCCCATAATAAAAGCCAAGCAAAATAGCGTGGCAAGTGTGTAGCCTTTGTTTTTAATGAAAGGCAACAAGAGTATGAGAGCAAAACAAAGTAGGTAGAAAAGCATTTACTCTGGTTCTTACAACCAAGGGCGTTTATTTACTTGATATATTTGGTAAAACTCCTCATCGCTTTTGGTGAGGTAAATAATCCCTTCAATTAAGCCAAGCGTTCCGCCGAAACCACAAGTGAAAATAGTAATGAGAATTTGAATAATCCCCTCTCTTTCGTAGCCTAAATAAAATTTGTGAATACCCAAACTACCAAAAAAAATCCCTAAAAGCCCAGCGGCAATTCTTTTATTATCTTGCATAATTGTTAAAATTTATTGGCAAATATAGTGAAAAATCTAATTGCTTTTGATTTCAAGCGTACTTATTCCAGAGCCATTTTGTTTCAACACGATTTGTGTAGCGATGCGTTCTTTGAGCGAAGAAACATGGCTGATGATGCCTATCATTTTCTTGCTTTCTTGTTGAAGGCGTTCAAGCGTATCTAGCGTTAAATCCAGCGTTTCTGGATCCAGCGTTCCGAAACCTTCGTCAATAAAAAGGCTATCGATTTGCACATTTTTGGACGCCAAATCCGAAAGTGCCAATGCCAACGCCAAACTTAAAATAAATGTTTCTCCACCCGAAAGTGTCTTTACCGAACGACGCTGATTGCCCATATCCTTATCGATGACAAAAAGGCTATCATCTTCCTCTTTTTCAGGATTAGCAATCAGGTATCTTGGGCTGAGGTTGGTCAAGCGGCGATTGGCTAAATAAATCAATTGCTTGAGCGTTAAACCTTGTGCAAACATGTTAAATTTCTCACCCTTGGCATCTCCAATCATTTTGTCCAAATCACGCCAAATTCGGTTTTCTTTGTTTTCTTGTTCTATTTTTTCGTTAAGCTTTTTCAGCTCAAGTTTATAAGAATCATTATTTGTTAAAAGATGATTCAATTCTTTCTCTTTGTTTTTCAGTTGATTGAGCAGTTGCTCGTTGTGGGAGAGGGCTTTTTCTAATTCTTCCAAGGATTCAGTTGGGCTATTTTGGGCTAAACTCTCGTAATCCTTTTTTAAGATATCTTCTTGCCCTGTAAGTTTTTGTAAATCAGGGTTTAATCGATTAATTTTTTCTTTAAACAATTGTGCTTGGCTGTGTGGTAATTTAGCCTTGAGTGCACTTGCAATGTCCACAAAATCAAGCGGAATAATTTTTTGGTTTAAATCTTTTTCTAGCGATGAGAATTTATCATTTTCTTCCTTTTTTTCTTTTTCTAAAGATTTGATTTCCTGTGATTTATGTTTAATTGTACTTAAAGTGCGTTCCCAATCAAGCAGGAAGCGATCTATACTCTCTTCGGTAGCACCTTGTGCCTCAAAATCCTCGATTTGATTTTTAAGCGATTTGCCCTCTGTGGTTACTTTGATAATGCTTTCCACCAGAGGGATTGCAGCCGTAGCCGCTTCGTGTAGCGTTTGGTGATTTTCCAGCGATTCCAATTGCTTGATTTCCGCTTTGGTAGTTGCGATTTTTTCCGCCCAATGGGTCGAAAAATCCACTTCAGGAAATTTTTCTTGCATCGCACTTTTTTTGCGATTCAATTCTTCATTTTTTTGCTGAATTTCTCCCTCTAAGTTTAATTTTTCTTTGCTTAAAGACGCTTGTTGATTTTCAAGTTTTAAGAGATTTTCGGTCGAAATTCGTAAAGCTTCTTTGGCTTGTTTTTCTTCTATTTTTAAATGGTCGTCTTCCGATGTTGTTTCGTGGGCAAAAGGGTGCTCGGTGGCTCCACATAACGGACAAGGTTTGCCCTGTGCCAAATGTGCGCGATGTTCCTCCAAGCTTTTTTTCTCATTGGCGAAAGCAATTTTTTCTTCAATCAGAGCGTGTTTTTCTTTTTTAAGGTCTTTGTCTTCTTTGGCTAATTTGATTTTACTTGGCAATGCAGATAATTCAGCCGAAATTTCATTGAGTTTTTTATTTTTTTCGCTTAAAGTTTCGTCGATATTCTTGAGCGATTGCATCGAAAGCTCAATCTCGTTGTAGGTTTCAAGGTTTTTTCGTGCTTGTTGCAATTGTTCTTGGACGCTTAAATTTTTATCCAAATGAATATTTGCCGAAATTTCTTTTATCGCATGTTCCGTGTGTTCAGCTTTGGCTTTTAAGACCGAAAGTTGCTCTTGTACTTCATTGGTTTTTTTTGCCAGCACGACCCCGAGTGGTTTAGCCACGAGGTTAAACTCATTCTTTAGCGAACCGTATTCGTTGGCTTTTTGTAATCTTTTTTCGTTTAAATTTTTGATTGTCTTTTTAAGTTTAGCCAAAGATTCGTTGAGGTTTTCCTCCAAAAAATCTGAATTTAGCATATTTTTAGCCTGCGTAAATTTTTCAGCTTTTTGGGCTAAAAGTTTTTTTTCTTCTGCGACTAAAATTTCAGATTTCTGCTCAATTTTAGCCAAACTCGTTTGCAGTGTTTGCCAGCTTGTCAGTTCCGTTGCGATGCTTTCCGTTGCTTCGTGTCTGCTTAGGAGTTTGCCTTCATTATTTTTAAATTGCTCAATTTGATTTTCAATTGCTAGAATATTTTTTCGGGCATTTTCCCATTCAATTTGCTTTTGAGCCAAATCCTTTTTTAGTTTAATTTGCGCATTGAGCAGCTCTCTTTTTTTGTTTTCAGAGTCTAGTGTTTGCGTATTTTCTTTTGCCTCGGCAAGGTACTTTTCTTCTAATTCTTGGGGCAATATTTTTTCCTCGTAGCCCGCTTTGTCTCTTTCCCAAAGTTTAATTTGCTCGCCTGAATTTTTATTTTTCTCATAAGCTTTTTGCCCGATTAAACGATAAATATTTGCCCCCGTGATTTTCTCTAAAAGCTGAAATCTTGATTTTTTATCCTCTTTTAAAAATTTAGCAAATTCGCCCTGAGCCAGCAATGCCGATTTGATGAATTGCTCATAACTTAGCCCAATAAATTGCTCGTTGAGTGCAGGTGCTTCGCTCTTTTTTTGATTCAGTGGTGTGCCCTTTTCATCGTACACAAACATTTCATATTCAGCCAAATTCCCGTTTCTATTCACACGAATGCTCCACACGGATTTTATAGTGCCTCGGGTGCAAGCGTAGGTCACCGCTGCCATGGCTTCTTTTTTTCCTTTCGTAAGGATAGAACCCGTTTTTTCGATATTACTTTTGCTGATGGAGTCTAGGCGAGGAATTTTGTTGTACAACGCAAGCGAAATCACATCTAGAATCGTGGATTTTCCGCTTCCCGTAGGGCCTGTAATGGCAAAAAGACTGTTGTCTTCAAAAGGTTTCTGCGTGAAATCTATGCAGTGCTCCCCTTCCAGCGAGTTGATGTTTTTAAATTCGATTTTTAGGATTTTCATGGCTAAAGGTTTTCGGTTTGTTGGTCATACACTTCTTGCAGCAAAATCGTAAAAGCTTCCCTTAATTCTTTTGCATATGCATCGTCCAAAGTTTGCGTTTCCAAAAATTCATCAAAAACTTCATTTGGGCTTAAATCCGAAATATTTACATCTTGATGAAAAAGCTCATTGGTGCCCAAAACTCGGTCTTCAAAAAACATTTTAGTTTTAATAATGCTGAAATTTTCTTCTTTAAAATTGGAAATTAAATCCAAAAAATCCGTTTCCACCTGAATTGAAAATTTAGGCTCTTTAAGCTCTATTTCTAGCAAATTAGTCAGTGTAGAATCGCTGTTTAGCGTATTAAGTTTAGTTTTAATGTTTTCTAAATCTCCCGAAATACGAATTAATTTCCTAAAACTCGGTACGGAAATGCTTTCGGGCTCAAAACCCTTTTCTGTATCGATTAAAAGCACTCTTTTTTCGTCTTTTCTTTCGCTAAATGAAAGCGGAAGCGGAGAGCCTGAATAAAAAGTGGGTTTTTCTGCATTGATTCTCTGTGGCTTGTGAATGTGCCCAAGTGCCACATAGGCAAAACGATTGCTCAAACGATGCGCATCAAATTTTGCCTCGTTCCCGATTTGGATATCTCGCTCGCTATCCGATGTTGAGGAAACACCCGCCGTGAACAAATGCCCCATGGCGATGACGGGTACATTTGGAAATTGCAATTCGCAGTATTTTGCAGCCTGAGCATAAGTGTTTTCAATCCCTTTTTGCACGGCTTGAATGCGGTCTTCGTAAGACAAGCCATCGTTGGCGCGGCGCAAATCTGCATCGCGCAAAAACGGAATGGCGCAAATTACGATTTCTTCGTCATTTTTCTTGAAAGGGATCACACAATCCTCTATGTTTTCGGGCATGCCGCCAATCATTTTCACCGAAATTTCGTTTAAAATATCTTTTGGCGCATTAAGCATAGAAGCCGAATCGTGATTGCCTCCTGTGAGAATGATTTGGCAATTTAATTTTTGCAAACGAATTAAGCTTTGGTAAAACTGCTTTCGGCTTTCGGCAGAAGGATTGCCTGTGTCAAAAATATCGCCCGAGACCAAAATTAAATCAATCTCACGATTTTCCACCAATTGGCAAAGCCAATCGATGAATAAATCAAAATCTTGGTGTAAATCGTAATTGTGCAGTTTTTTGCCAATGTGCCAATCGGCGGTGTGTAGAATTCTCATCGAAAAATAAGCGAAATTTAGATTTTTAAATAATCGAGCAATTCCTGCAAGGCAATTTTATAGCCCTCCAAGCCTTTTCCGCTCACAATGCTGATGCAGTTTACACCCGTAACGGATTGGCTTCTAAAATCTTCTCTCGCATAAATGTCCGAAATATGGATTTCGATACACGGCGTTTTGATGGCTTTAAGCGCATCGGCAATGGCGTAAGAATAATGCGTGTAGGCACCAGCGTTTAGGACGATGCCTTGGTAGGAAAATCCCACTTCGTGCAATTTGTCGATAATGCTGCCCTCGTGATTGGTTTGGTAATATTCAATGTCGCAATGCGAAAATTTTTCACGGATTTCTGGCAAAAAATCTTCAAAAGTTTTGTTGCCGTAGATTTCTGGTTCGCGTGTGCCGAGTAGGTTTAAGTTAGGACCATTAATGATGATAAATTTTGGTTTCATAATGCTAAATAAAGGCTTTTCTACAAATTTAATCATTTAGATTTTTAAATAAAAAAAATGTATAAAACCGCTCAGAATTTTATTTTTAAATAATTGAATTTGTGAAAATTAATTACTAACTTTGAGAGAACCTTAACAATAAAATTTCTATCATGGCTAAAAATTACCAAACTCTCGGCGAATTTATTATTCAGAATCAAAACGATTTTAAGTATTCCACAGGTGAGCTTTCGCGGCTTTTGAGCTGTATAAAATTGGCAACCAAAGTGGTGAATCAAGAAGTGAACAAGGCGGGGCTTGTGGAGAAGATTTTGGGCGATGTGGGCAGCGAAAATGTGCAGGGCGAACAGCAGAAAAAGCTAGATGTTTTTGCCAATGAGACATTTATCAAAGCACTCACACAGCGTGAGGTGGTTTGCGGAATAGCCTCGGAAGAGAACGAGGATTTTATTCAAATCGAGGGCGGAGGAAATTCGCACTTGAGTAAATATGTTGTGCTCATAGATCCGCTCGATGGGTCTTCCAATGCCGATGTGAATGTCACGGTGGGGACGATATTCTCGGTATATCGTCGCGTAACTCCCGAGGGAACACCTGTGCAGATGGAGGATTTTTTACAAAAAGGAATCCACCAAGTGGCGGCAGGCTATGTGCTGTATGGGCTTTCTACGATTTTGGTTTATACAACGGGAAATGGCGTGAACGGGTTTACGCTGGATCCTGCCATTGGGACATTTTATCTGTCGCACCCGAATATGAAATTTCCACCAACGGGGAATATTTATTCCATCAACGAAGGAAATTATGTGCATTTTCCGCAAGGGGTGAAGGATTATATTAAATATTGCCAAGAATCTGAAGGAGATAGACCTTATACTTCGCGCTACATCGGTTCGCTTGTGGCAGATTTTCACAGAAATATGATGAAAGGTGGAATTTATATTTATCCCTCAGGCACCAATCACCCAAAAGGCAAATTAAGATTGTTGTATGAGTGTAATCCCATGGCGATGCTCACTGAGCAAGCGGGCGGATTTGCAAGTGATGGTTATCAAAGGATTTTGGAAATTCAGCCCGAGAGTTTACACGAAAGAGTACCGTTTTTCTGTGGCTCTAGAAATATGGTGCGCACGGCAGAAGAGTTCATGAAAAAATATGGAAAATGTGATTTTTAAACATTTTTTAGTATATAAAAAAAGTCGTTTCATTTCTGAAACGACTTTTTTGGTTTTAGTTTTTTAAGTATGATTAAATCTCTGAGAGCACTTCGTCTGGCGTTAAATATCCACGCAAGATATTGGTGATTTTGCCTTCTTTAGTAAGGATTACGACAGAAGGATAGCTCATTTGTCCTTGCAATAAGTTGTAAGCTAAAGTGTTTACACCGCTAGGTCCTGCACTCACAAATTTAAACTCATGCCCCATGAATTTAATGTCCTTTTTTTCTTCTGCATTAAATTTCACTGGGATATAATCTTTGTTGATTTTTTCAACTACTGCAGCATTTTTGTAGGTTGATACATCCATTTTTCGGCAATAGCCACACCAGTCGGTATATACATCGATATACAAAGGCTTTTCTGGATGTGCCTGCATTTCCTTCTCAGCTTGTTCAATGGTTTTCCATTGGATTTCTTGAGCAAAACTTAAACTTGCTACAAGAATGATAAATAACGAAAATAATTGTTTCATAGTTTGATTTTTTAATGCTTAATCAATTTTTGTTCCACCTTTTTTTTAAAATTATTTAATGCCATGCATTAATCGCTTCAATAGTGGGTGCAAAAGTAATGCAATTACACCAATTATAGCTGGAACTATGGTGAAAATTAAGAAGAAACTAGAAATTCCGTGTTCTTTAGAAATCTGGTCTATCATTTCTCCCATTTTACCCGAAGTTTTGTTTCCAATGGCAAGTGCCAAGTACCACACCCCAAACATAAAGGCAACCATGCGAGGTGGCACCAATTTACTCACCGATGAAAGCCCTACTGGTTGTACGCAGAGTTCTCCCAGCGTGTGGAGGAAATAAGCCAAGACGAGCCAAATAAAACTCACAGAGGCTGCCGTAGCTCCGTTTGGAATATCACGCGCCCCGAAAGCCAAGAACCCAAATCCTGCCGCCAAGAAAAACAGACCAATGGCGTATTTTCCTGCCAGTGATGGGTTGAAACGGCTCTCCCACCATTTAGACATTAATGGTGCAAAAATGATGATGAATAGCGAGTTCAAAATCCCGAACCAAGTGGCTGGAATCTCGATTTGGTTTTCTTTTTTCTCTACGATAGTCGCTACTTGAGAGTTGCTCACTTCTTTAGCTTTTTCGGCAGTGATTTGTTTAAAGTTTTTGCCTTTTTTATCAACATCTACTACATAGATATTGTCTCCAGGTTTAAGCTGATCTGCTGTAAGAATCACGGTGTCCTCGGTTTCTGGAATAGACACTTGATAAGAATAAGTGTTGAATCCGTAATAGATTTTCCAGAATATCAAAGACCAAATGATCAAGAAACTCACGCCCAAAATGGTGTTGGCTAATAAGAATTTCTTGTATGTTTTTTTAATTAATAAGAATAAAACATAAGAGATAATCGCTACGGGCACCACAGTAATGATGATGTCTACAATATTAAATGCTAAGGCATAATTTCCCGCAAGTACACGATTGGTGTAATCTTTAGCAAAAATACTCATAGACCCTCCCGCTTGCTCAAAACTTGCCCAAAAGAAAATGATGAGCGATGCGATAATCATCACGGCAAACATTCTGTCGCGAGTGATTTTGCTGTAACGAAGCGTACGGCTCACAAGTAAATAAAGAAACATAATCAAGGCAACAATTATGACATTGTTGGACATGTCTTTCCCGCCGATTTCTAAAATATTGTAGTGAGAAATCTTAGCGATTGGATCGTTAATCACCCAGATTAAACCAAGTGTAGCAACCACAAACATGATGATTTTGTCTACCAATGTAAACGGATTAGGTTTATCTTGGATTTTTTCGTGTGTGTCGCTTTCCACGGTGTCATCGTTAGCCGTAGGTTTCATGCCCACATCGCCAAAGATTTTATGAGAAAGAGTGAATTGCAATAAACCTAAAAGCATGAAAATTCCTGCCAAACCAAAGCCCCAGCTCCAGCCAAAAGTTTCGCCCAAGTACCCACAAAGCATGATGCCTAGAAACGAGCCAGAGTTTACGCCCATGTAGAAAATGGTGTAGGCTCCGTCTTTTTTTTCAGGGTGATTTTGGTATAAAACCGAAATAAAGGAGGTCATGTTGGGTTTGAAGAATCCTGTGCCTATAACCAAAAGCAAAAGCCCAATGTACATAAAGGCTTTGATGTGCTCGATCGCCATAGAGGCATGCCCTAGCGTGATGATTACAGCTCCTATGATAATTGCCTTGCGATAGCCAAGATAGCGATCGGCAAGCTGCCCGCCGATAATGGGCGTAAGATAAAGTAGAGCTAAGTAAGTTCCATAAAGCGATAACGCATTTTCACGCGGCCAATCCCAGCCACCAATTCCTACTGAACTTACTAAAAATAAAACGAGCAAGGCACGCATTCCGTAGAACGAAAAACGCTCCCACATTTCCGTGAAAAATAGGACGAAAAGCCCCGCAGGGTGTCCTAGAACCTGGTTTTTCTTATCGAAAAAATCAGCTGTAGAATTATTCATTAATTTGATTTTTTATTTTCTGTTTAAAATTTTAATTCCGTAAAAATAATAAAATTTTTTACGATAGCTAAAAAAATAATGATTTAGCCCAAAAAGAACAATGAATTAAGGGTTTAAGCTAAAAAATAAAGGCTTCACTTGGGGAAATTTTAATATTCTACTACACGCTGTTCTGTCTCCATGATAAAAAGTGAGTCTGGATTAGATAAATCGGCTATATATACATGCCAATCTTTTAGTCCTTTTACAATTCGGTATTTTTCTAACTCTTTAGGGGAGACAAGTTTTTTAGCCATTCCTTTTTTGTGGATGAAGTAAGCTTCTCCTATTGTATAACGTTCTTCATCTAAGTATTTATACTTTTCATAAACTTTTTCTCTATATGCTTTCTCGTTAAAAAATGTTTGAGGTACATAGTAAGTGGCTGTGTCTTTATCGTCGAAATAGAGTAATAAAGGTTTTTCTTTTTCTTTGCAGCTTGAAAGGGAAAGAAATAGCAGAAAAACTACCAAAATTGCGTGTTTCATTTTTAATAATTTCATGAAAAATCGTTTAGCCAATGCACTTCATATAATGTTTGCTCTTCCATATCGTAAACATAAATTTTTTGGAAAAAATCATTGAAATCGGGTTTGATGAGAGGAGGGAAAAAGGATTTTAATTTATTCTTCAGTTTTTGGTTTAACTCCTTTTTGGTTATTAATTTGTGTTTAACTTTATCATATGGTATTTTTTCTTTTTTGTTTTTTTTTATGGAATGACACAATCTATCTTCTATATTGTCTAATTGAGGAGATATTATAAAAAAAACACTGTGTTCGTATTCTCTTTTTATATTATTTTGATCTTTTTCGAAAATTACATACACACATTCTTTTTGCTGTGCTTGCATAGCGACAGGAATGTTGAAAAGAAGAAGGATTAGGAGTGGTAGTTTATAAATCATTATATATTTATTTTTAATATTCTACTACATGCTGTTCTGTCTCCACGATAAAAAGTGAGTCTGGATTGGATAAATCGGCTATATATACATGCCAATCTTTTAGTCCTTTTACAATTCGGTATTTTTCTAACTCTTTAGGGGAGACAAGTTTTTTAGCCATTCCTTTTTTGTGGATGAAGTAAGCTTCTCCTATTGTATAACGTTCTTCATCTAAGTATTTATACTTTTCATAAACTTTTTCTCTATATGCTTTCTCGTTAAAAAATGTTTGAGGTACATAGTAAGTGACTGTGTCTTTATCGTCGAAATAGAGTAATAAAGGTTTTTCTTTTTCTTTGCAGCTTGAAAGGGAAAGAAGTAATGCGAGTAGCAAAACACAATTGTAATTTTCACCTGCAATATTCATTATATTTTTCATCTATGATTTGGAGAATAGGATTGTTTTTAAAAAAGATTTGTGTGCTTTCTAATTAAAGGATCTTCTCTAAAAGAATAACAATAAAAAGAATTATAAGATAGTTTCAGAGAATTTTACAATATTCCATGTATTTAGTATACAATAAAACTATTCATAATCTGTTTAAAATTATTATTCTTTATAAGAATTTATTTGTATTTCACAAAGAAAATAAAATAATTTAAAAATGAAAATAAATTAACATTTTGAATCTTGCTACAAAAAAATAAAGGCTTCACTTTTCTAAATGAAACCTTTATTTTAATTATTAAAAAATGATTTTTTACTCGTCGAGCAAATGCTTTTTCTCTCTTGGTCTTATCACTACTCGGTCGTAGATGGAAAGAGCAACGATGGTGATCGCTCCCACGCCCACAATTACATACCAGATTTTATTTGGCGAATAAGTATCCCAAAGCAAATCGGTGAGTTGCCAGTGCGTTAAGCCTAACTTTTGTTCAGCTAGGGCAAAATAATCCCTTTTGGTAAAGCCATCGCCTACTTCTGGCATTGGGATTCCTTTTTCTGCCATGTATCTTTGGCAAAGACCTAATTTGTCTGACCAAGCTTCGTATAAGTTTCCTGAAATAAAGCCTGTTAAGTAATTACCCGCAGCTACTGGTAAGAAATAAGTACCTTGGTACAAAGCTTCTTTACCTTTAGGCGAAATCAATGCGATAAATGAAGAGAAAGTAGGGTTGGTCGTCATTTCTCCAATGGCAAAAATCATGGTACCGATGATGGTGTACATAAAATTGTGCGTGTAGAAAGTAAGCCCAATCCCGATAGAGGCAATGATGAAACCTCGAATCATGGCACTTACATGTCGCATTTTAGTCGCAAAATACGAAACGAAGATTTGTAGGAATACAATCATCAGAGCATCGATATTGGTAAACCATTCTGCTTTTACTTGTCCGTTTTCGGTTAAAGTATTAGAGAGTGCTGGCAAGTTTTGATTGATCCAATTGCTCAATGGTGCCGAATCTACCCAATCGGTGATAAAGTTTGGCAAAGTATAGAACAACTGATTAAACATAGTCCAGAATCCAATCATGAGGATTAAAAGCACGGTAAGTTTTGTATCTTTAAGTGCCTCCCAGATATTGTTCAGCGAGTTTTTAATCTCTACGCCGATGCTTTCTTTTTTATAAACTTGTCTTTCTGGTTCTTTAAAGAAGAAAACAACCAAGAACAGGTTGATGGCAATTACCACTGCAGCTTGAACGAAAATCAACCTCCACCCAAAAGTAGTTCTGAGGTAGGAAGACGAAGCAGGACCTACGAATCCGCCGATGTTTACCATCATGTAGAAAATTCCGAACCCTATGGTTCCGTTGTCTTTATTCGTTGATTTAGAAACAATCCCAGAAGCCACAGGTTTAAACATGGCAGCTCCCAATGCCACTAGCAAGAATAGGAAATATACGCTCCAGTAGGTGCTGGCATGTCCCAAGAAATAGTAACCAATAATCATGATTACATAGGCTATGATTAATGATAATTTGTAGCCAATTCTATCAGCGATTACCCCAAGAAATAGTGGTAAAAAATAGAGTAGTGCTGTGATTTGCGACATAATAGAGGCTTTTTCTATATGATTAAAGCCAAGCCCCCCTTCGTCGGTACTTGCTACCAAGTACAATGAGAATACTCCAAAGAGCCCGTACCAAGCCCATCGTTCCATAAGCTCCATAAAACTCGCTAACCAAAAAGCTGGTTTTATGGTCATAATGTTTTCCATCAAAGTTTTTTTGTTTTCTTCCATTGTTGAAAATGTTTTATTTTTAAAACGCGGTAAAAGTAGTGTTTTTTTTCGAAAAGAATTAAAAGTTTGGTATTTTTTTCTTTCAAGTCGTTTTTTCCATTAATTATATTTGAAAAAAGCTACTCCCAAAGAAGTAGCTTTTTTATATCTACTAGAATCAAAATTATTTAATTCCGTGCATTAATTTATTTAAAAATGGAGAAGCTAAAAGTACCACAAGACCACAGCCCACGGCGATGTAGCCAAACTTGCCAAATACTTCTAGATACTGAGCCAAGCTCTGTGCTGGCGTCATCACAACATCTGCTGCATTTTCCTCTCCGCCAGTTCCTGTGAGTGGCGCAAGAATACTACCCGCAACATAATTTGCTCCCGCAAGAGATAAGAACCAAGCTCCCATCAAGGTACCTGTCATATTTTTAGGTGCTAATTTAGTTACCATGGAAAGTCCAATTGGTGATAAGAATAATTCTCCCACTGTGTGGCAGAAGTATAATAGAACTAATGCCCAAATAGATACAGTATATAGTGGGCTAATCGGGAATAATTTAGGAACCAAGAAACCGATACCTACTAGTACAATACCAATTCCGAATTTAGCAGGAATATTTGGGTTAAGTTTTAATTTATCTAATTTAATCCAAAGCATTGAGAAAACTGATCCCATTGCGATGATGTAAAATGCGTTAAATACTTGTGTTTGAGCAGCTGTGATGTTCCAGAAGCCTAAGAAGTTTTGTCTATCTACATTTCTCTCTGCAAAGAGTGTGAGCGATGTCCCCGCTTGTTCAAAAAATGCCCAGAAAATGATATTTAATAAACATAGAATTACAAAAATAATCATTCTATCTCTCAGGATTTTGCCTCCTTTAATTCCCGCAGAAAGTAGCGTGTAAAGCACATAAAGTGCAACGACAACCATTAGGTATCCTACCAGAGTGTTGTATTGAATTAAAAGATATAATAATGGAATAATTGCAATTGAAGCTAAAATAGTAACATGGAATCTTGTAAGTGGACCTACTACTTTGTTGTTTAAGTTTGCAGGAGGTTCAGCAACATGACCGTATAATTTTCTACCTGCATAGAAGATAAAGATACCGCAAAGCATTCCGATACCAGCCAATCCGAAACCATATTCGTAGCCATAAACTTCTCCCACCCATCCTGCGATAAGCGTAGCAAGCAATGCTCCAAGATTAATTCCGATATAGAAAATGGTGAAACCAGAATCTCGTCTCACATCGTTATCCTTGTAGAGTTTTCCTACAATAGAGGAAATATTTGCTTTGAAGTAGCCATTCCCTACAATGATGATTGCCATACCTATGTAGAGCCAAGTGAGCCCCGTTTCTTGCACGCTTGTGCCCAGAAAGTGAGGGCCGAGGATCAGCATTTCCCCAATCATCATCATGATTCCCCCGAAGAGTACGGAGTATTTATATCCAAGAACATGGTCGGCAACCCAGCCTCCCAATACTGGCGCTGCATATACAAGACCTGTGTAGGCTCCGTAGATGGAAAATGCCGTAGCATCTGATTGCAATAAAGCTTTTACCACATAAAGTGTAAGCAAAGTACGCATGCCATAGTAGCAGAAACGCTCCCACATTTCTGAAAAGAATAGTACGAATAATCCCGCTGGATGACCTAAAATCTCTTTCTGAGGTATCCCGTTCGGTAAATTGTTTTGGTTTAATGAAATACTCATAGGTTTAAAGTTTATAAGTTTTTAAATATATAATCACTGATTTTTCTAAATAAATGTAAGCAAGTGTTTCCGCCATAGATTCCATGGTTTTTATCTGGATATATCATGAAATCAAAATCTTTATTATTTTGTACAAGAGCCTCGTTCATCAACATAGAATTTTGCACATGCACATTGTCGTCTGCCGAGCCGTGAATCAAGAGCAAATTCCCTTTAAGTAAATTAGCATAATTAAGAGGGGAATTGTCCTCATAGCCCGCTTCGTTTTCTTGCGGAGTCTGCAAGAAACGCTCGGTATACACGGTGTCATACAATCTCCAATTGGTTACTGGAGCCACGGCAATCCCTGTTTTGAAGGTGTCTGCCCCTTTGGTCATCGCAAGTAGCGTCATGTAGCCCCCAAAACTCCAGCCAAACATACCGATTCTAGTTTTATCAATATAAGGTAATGACCCGAAATATTTCGCGGCAGCGATTTGGTCTTCTAATTCTAATTTTCCAAGATTTTTGTAAGTCACTTTTTTGAAAGCAGCTCCTTTATATCCCGTTCCACGCCCGTCTACCACGGCGACAATGTAGCCATGGCTTGCCAAATATTGGAACCACCAAAAATAATAATCAAAACTTGCATTTTTTACTTCTTGGCTACCAGGGCCGTTGTATAAATACATTAAAAGTGGATATTTTTTCTTTGGATCAAAGTCTTTAGGCTTAATCATGTAAGCGTTTAGCTCTTGTCCATTTACATGAATTACACTAAATTCCTTTGGCGAGAAATTGGTTTGAGCAATTCTCTGTTCCGTTTCCTTATTATCCTCTAGCACACGAATCACTTTGCCCGAGTTTCCGTCGTTGAGTGTATACACAGGCACTTTGTTGGCTTGGCTGTGCGTGAGAATGAAATAACGAAAGTTCTTGCTAAACAAAGCTGAATTAATTCCATGCTGTGTAGCCAAAGCTTTTTTATCCTTACCGTTTAGATTGACGGAGTAGACACCGCGGTTGATGCTGCCAGGCTCAGTAGATTGGAAAAATATTTTTTTAGACTTAGGGTCGTAGCCATAAAACTTAGTTACCTCCCAGTTGCCTTTAGTCACTTGTCCGAGCAGTTTGCCTTGCGTGTTGTAGCGATATAAATGGCGGAACCCGTCGCGCTCGCTTCCCCACAAGAAACTATCTTTGTCTAGGAATTTAAAAATAAAATGATCGGTATCTATCCACGCTTTGTCTTTTTCAGAAAAAAGCTTTTTTACTTGATGATTTGCTGGATTGTATTGCAAAACATCTACTTGGTTCTGGTGCCTGTTTGAAACCAAAAGATACAAATCATCATTATATGGATTAAACTGAATTCTTGGAATATAGAAATCTTTGTATTCAGCCAGATTCACCGTTGTAGTTTTTTGGTCGTTGAGGTTGTACACCTCTGCACTCACCACAGAATTTTTTTCGCCCGCTTTAGGATATTTAAAGCTTAATTCATCTGGATAAATCCCTCTGCGATACACATCAATATTCATCACAGGCACTTGGCTTTCATCAAATTTTAAATAAGCTAAATATTGGCTGTCTGCACTCCAGTCAAATGCTCGCACAAACGAAAATTCCTCCTCATACACCCAATCTGCCACCCCGTTGATGATTTCGTTTTTCTTGCCATCTGTAGAAACTTGTGTAACTTTCTGAGTAGCTAAATCTTGGTAATATAAATTATTCTCAAATACAAAAGCAACCTTTGTCCCATCGGGTGAAAAAGTAGGCTCTTGGATTTTATTTCCTTTAAAAATCGGTTCGATTTGTCCCGTTTTTAAATTTTTCACAGCATACTTTGCTCTTTTAGAGCGGCGATAAATTTCCTCTGGACTTTTTTCAAGCAAAAGTAGATTTTCATCTGGGCTAAAGCTGTAATCGCTATAACGCCCTTTGGATAAATCTGCCATTTTTTCAGTATTTTTATAGCTAAATTTAGAAACACCATCTCGAGTAAGGAGCGTGTAGTGCTCGCCATCGTTGAGCGATTGCCCACCCTCAATTGATTTGGGCGAATACTTGAAATAAATGGCATCTTCTAGCGACACATTTTGCGCAGAAATCATGCAAAAAGCCCCGCATAAAAAGCTGAATAAAAAGCTATTTTTCTTGTTTAAAAAACTCATAATTCCCCCAAATATAGAAATATTCTGTGAAAAGTTGCAATTTATTAACACTATGTGCTTGCTTTTAATGAAAAAAGTAGATTATTTTTCCGAATCCGAAAGTTTATTTACGCCCCATCCGATGCCTAGTCCCACGATAGCCATGATTAATACAAATACAATTAAATCAATTTTTCCCATAAACCATAGCACAACACTTGCTAGCTCAACGAGTACTAGAGTGGTAAAAAGGATTTTTTGACGATTATTCATGATTTTATTTTTCTCAAAGGTAAATATTTTAAACCATAATTTCACAAATCTTAAAATCTATTTAAATAATAGAGAAACCAGAAAAAAATCGTATTTTTACGGAATGAATAAAATGTTACAAGTAGGCGATAAAATGCCCGATTTCAAAGGTGTAGACCAATTTGGGAAGGAGCATTCATCTGCCGATTTCAAAAATCAGAAATTAGTCGTTTTTTTCTACCCAAAAGCCAGTACGCCAGGTTGCACGGCAGAGGCTTGCAACATCAACGATAATCTTGATGCGCTAAAAGCACAAGGCTACCAAGTGATAGGCGTGAGTGCAGATTCGGTAGAAAAACAACGAAAATTCAGTGATAAATACGATTTTAAATTCCCTGTGATTGCCGATGTGGATAAGAAAATTATTGAAGCATTTGGCGTGTGGGGCGAAAAGAAATTCATGGGTAAAACCTATGACGGAATTCATCGTACGACATTCATTATTGATGAAAACGGAGTGGTGGAGCGCGTGATAGAAAAAGTGAAAACAAAAGATCATACCAATCAAATTTTAAATTCAGAAAAATAAAAATATGAGCGAAATAGACGAAGCGAAAAGGAAAGCACTCCAGCTAGTGCTTGATAAAATGGACAAAAGCTATGGTAAAGGTGCCGTGATGATGATGGGCGACAAAGCCATAGACGAAAATATTCCAGTAATCCCTACGGGGTCTCTAGGTTTAGATTTAGCCTTGGGCGTGGGAGGGTATCCGCGCGGTAGAATCGTGGAGATTTACGGTCCAGAATCTTCTGGTAAAACCACTTTGGCAATTCATGCCATTGCCGAAGCTCAAAAGTCTGGCGGAATTGCAGCTTTCATCGATGCAGAGCACGCATTTGATAGATATTACGCAGAAAAATTAGGCGTAGATGTTGAGCATTTAATTATCTCTCAGCCAGATAATGGGGAGCAAGCTTTAGAAATTGCCGATAACTTAATCCGTTCAGGTGCAATTGATATTATTGTAATCGATTCGGTAGCGGCTTTAACGCCAAAGTCGGAAATCGACGGAGATATGGGCGATTCCAAAATGGGATTGCAAGCGCGTTTGATGTCTCAAGCCTTGAGAAAGCTCACGGGAACTATCAATAAAACCAAATGTACTGCTATTTTCATCAACCAATTGAGAGAGAAAATCGGTGTGATGTTCGGTAGTCCAGAAACCACAACGGGTGGTAATGCACTTAAATTCTATGCATCGGTGCGTCTAGACATTCGTCGTTCTACTCAGATTAAAGATGGGAACGATGTCATCGGAAACTTGACTCGCGTAAAAGTAGTGAAAAACAAAGTAGCTCCGCCATTCCGTAGTGCAGAATTCGACATTATGTATGGCGAAGGAATCTCTAAAGCAGGCGAGATTTTAGACATTGCTACCGATTTAGAAATCGTGAAAAAAAGTGGCTCTTGGTATTCTTATGCAGATACTAAACTAGGACAAGGGCGAGATGCCGTGCGTGCGGTATTGAAAGATAATCCAGAATTAGCCGAAGAATTAGAAGAGAAAATTAAAGAAGAATTAGAGAAAAAATAGATTTTTTAGTTTTTTTAATTAAACGAAAAATCCGTTCACTTTGTTGAACGGATTTTTTTATGCTTGAATGAATTTATTTCCAATGGATTGAATAGCCATGCACTTTTAAATCTTCGCTATCATAAGTGATTTCTTTGTCGGTGTTGGGATAGCAAACTTTAAGTCCTGCGTATTTGGCAATGGCATGTCCTGCGGCAATGTCCCAAAAGTTTACAGGTCTAAAGCGGGTGTACTCCGTAGCCCACCGATCGGCAATTAGCCCAAGTTTGATAACGCTTCCCATAGGCTTTGTGCGGAAAATTTCATGTTCGGATTTAATTTTTTTGATGTATTCCTCGGTGCCAGGATCCATGTGGAATTTGCTACAAAGAAAAGTGTAATCTTCGGGCAAATCCATGGTAGGAATTGGCTTGCTGTGTTTCATCAATTGTTCAAAAAAATCCGATTTCAGAGCCATTTTGTGCAATTGTTGTTGAGTCCCGATGAATTTACGAGAAGGGCATTTATCGCTACCGAAATAGAACAATCCAAGCGATGGGGCGTACAAAACTCCTAGCTTAGCCGTATTATTCTCAACTAAGCCTAGACACACGCAATATTCATCTGTTTTGTTGACAAAATCCATGGTGCCATCAATAGGGTCTGCAATCCAATAGGTGGGCGTATTTCTAATTTCTTGTAAAGAATCCTTATCTCCTTCCTCACTAAAGTATGGAATGTCTGTAAAGGAAACATGTTTTTGCAAGATTTTGTTGGCGGCTAAATCTGCACTTGTAACAGGCGATCCGTCGGCTTTGGTCTCGGTGGAGAATCCGTTTTGGTATTGTTTTAAAACCTCTTCGCCAGCAAGTGCTACAGCCCGTGTTGCGATTTCTAATAAATTCATAATCATTCTTTTATTCTCGTACAAAGTACAAATAATTCTCTGTATTAAAAAATAATTTTGGCGATAAAAATTAAAATTTATATATAAAATATCTCTGCAAAAAACCAAATCAAATATTTAGTGAAATAAAAAAAATTAGATTGTAAATTTGCCTTATGTTTTTAGAGAATACCATAAATCATAGAAAAAATACGGGCTGGATCGAAGTAATCTGTGGCTCTATGTTTTCGGGCAAAACCGAAGAGTTGATTCGTAGAGTGAAACGAGCCGAATTGGCTGGGCAAAAGGTAGAAATCTTTAAACCCGCAATTGATAAACGCTACGATGAGCAAGATGTGGTATCGCATGATGAAAACAAAAAACAAGCAACCCCGATTGAGGCGAGTTCTAACTTGCCCATTTTAGCAAGCGATTGTGATGTGGTGGGGATAGATGAGGCTCAATTCTTTGACGAAGGAATTGTTGAGGTGGCAAATCTTTTAGCTAATTCGGGGAAAAGAATAATTATTGCGGGATTAGACATGGATTTTAAAGGTCGTCCATTTGGTCCTATGCCAAATTTAATGGCGGTAGCGGAATATGTGACCAAAGTGCATGCAATCTGTGTGAAAACAGGGAATCTAGCCAATTATTCTCATCGAAAAATTAAGAGTGATAAATTGGTGGAGCTTGGCGAAAGAGCAGAATACGAACCTTTGAGCCGAGCAGTCTTCTGGGAAGAATTAAGAAAGGAAGAAGAAAAATAATAGATAATAAAAAAGGCTTTTCATTGATTTTTGAAAAGCCTTTTTTTGTGTTTTATTTTTAATGTTTAGAAAACATAAGAAAATGATAAACTAGCTACGACATTATTGTTTGTTTCTTTTTGATTTTTTACAGTTACAGCATCAATAAATCCGTAAGAAAGTCTAGCATCAACTTCCCATTTTCTTAGGTAAGAAAAACCTAAACCTCCGACTAAACCAAAATCAAATTTGTTATATTTCTCGTCTAGAGATTCGGTATTTAATGGGTTTTTAACCTTATCGCTAACTAAGAAAGAAAATTGTGGACCGAATAAACCAAAGAAATCTGTATCTCGTTCAGAAAAGTAAGCTTTAAACAAAACAGGCACATCGATATAGTTTAAACTATATACTTCTTTCTTTGAGCCAGGTACATCATTTTTCTCACCTTTTTGAGCGTAATTGATTTCTGGTTGAATGTAGAACTCGTCTCCATAGCTAACAGGAATCATGGCAAAAACTCCCGCATTCAAACCTAGTCTAGAGCCAGATTCAGCATGAATGTTCTTAATTCTGGAGTAGTCTAATCCTGCTTTTACACCAAATTTAGAGTCTTGTAGGAAGCTAATAACTTGCGCAAAACTCATACTGAATACCAAACATAGTATTCCTGATAAAATAAATTTATTTTTCATAAGTAATTAATTTTTCAAATTTTTATTTTAAAACCTCAGCTACTTTAGCTCCGATTTTCGCTGGCGAAGATACGACATGAATTCCACATTCTTGCATAATTTTCATTTTTGCTTGTGCGGTATCATCTTTACCTCCTACGATAGCCCCTGCGTGTCCCATGGTTCTACCCTTTGGTGCAGTTTGTCCCGCGATGAATCCTACTACTGGTTTTGTGCCATTTTCTTTGATCCATTTGGCAGCTTCAGCTTCTAATTGTCCGCCAATTTCTCCGATCATGACAATACATTCGGTTTCAGGATCGTTCATGAAAAGTTCAACAGCCTCTTTGGTAGTTGTGCCAATAATAGGATCCCCTCC
This sequence comes from Ornithobacterium rhinotracheale DSM 15997, assembly GCF_000265465.1. Taxonomy (NCBI): domain Bacteria; kingdom Pseudomonadati; phylum Bacteroidota; class Flavobacteriia; order Flavobacteriales; family Weeksellaceae; genus Ornithobacterium; species Ornithobacterium rhinotracheale. The sequence continues at coordinate 762,147 of NC_018016.1, read as the reverse complement.
AATTCCGATAGCGGTAGAAATTCCGTATCCCGCTTTTACCACTTGATCTGCCGCTTCGTAAGTAAGCGTTCCTGATTTAGACACTATACCCACTTTTCCTTTTTTGAAGACAAAACCTGGCATGATGCCCACTTTAGCCTCTTCAGAAGTGATAACACCTGGACAGTTAGGACCGACAAGTGTACAATCTCTTTGGTCTACATAGGCTTTTACGCGAACCATATCTGCGGTAGGAATCCCCTCGGTGATACAAACGATCACTTTGATTCCAGAATCTGCAGCTTCCATGATGGCGTCAGCGGCAAAAGCTGGCGGAACGAAAATGATACTTACATCGGCACCTGTTGCATCTACAGCATCTTGCACAGTGTTGAAGACAGGTTTTCCTAAATGAGTTTGTCCTCCTTTTTTAGGTGTAACACCTCCTACAACATTGGTTCCGTAAGCAATCATTTGTTCTGCATGGAAAGTTCCTTCGCTTCCTGTAAAACCTTGAACGATGATTTTTGAATCTTTATTTACTAGTACTGACATTTTTTTATTTTTTTGGATATGCTACAAATATAATTTTTTTCTTTTTAAGAATAAAACCTTGAGTTTAACTTTTTTGTCTTAAAGTTTTTAGATATGATTTTTTCTTATCTGAAACGCGTCTACTCTCAATCGCTTTTTGAATGGTTTTAGTATGAACAAAAGGTGGTAATTTATGTTGCTCAAGATAAGGAATTGCGTGCTCGTATTGCTTAATCAAAGCATAGCTAAAGTACCAAGCCATCATCATTTGCACATAGTAGCGTTCATCTGTTACCGAAGCGACTAAGTCTAAATGTTCGGTCGAGAAATTCTCGTCTAAATACAGTTCAAGCAAAATCCCAATGGCGTAGCGAATCGTAAATTCATGTTCGCTCGTAATCCATTCTTTTATCTTGGAATAAATAAGCTCAGGATTTTCTTCAAAAACTTTTGGTCGAGTGATGTCGCAAGTAGCCCAGTTGTCTATATAGGGCAGTATGCGTTCAGTCTCGCTGATTGCGTGCGCTAAATCCTTAAACTCTGAAACTAGGAATAAATGCAGATTATTTTCCTCATAATAAGTATGTGGTAAATCTGCCAAAAATTCGTTCAAGAGCTCAGGCTTTTCTTTAAAAAAATCTTTGGCAAATTTTCTAAGCCTTGGTGTTCGGATCCCAATAATCCTATCAGGTTCCACGGTTGGGATCAATCGTTCTTGAAAATCCTTGTAGCTTTTATCTTGTAGGAGGAATAAGCGTTTTTGTATGTATGTTTTTTGCACTTCCATAGCTTAAAAAATAATTGATTAATGACAATGACAAGAATGTGGATTTCCGCTTACATCCAATGCCGAGGCGGGTGGGGATAAAAACGGAATGCCGAGTTCTAGTCCTCTGATGATGAATAGTATTCCTACTAAAATAATTAAATAAGGCAATATTTTATTTAATTTATTTCTGAGTGGTAAATTCAGGCTTGCGCCTAGAAACACAGCCAAAAACATCAACGGAATAGTCCCTAATCCAAAAAGTGCCATAAACATTGCACTTTTGGCTACACTTCCTGCAGCGATGGCGGCAATCAATGCAACATAAACGGCTCCACAAGGCAGTAAGCCGTTTAGGATTCCTGTAATGTATAATGAGAAATAACTTCTTTTTTTGATGAATTCGCCTAGTTTAGATTTTACTTGCATTAAAAATCTTGAAGTATTCCCAAAGCTTTCAACTTTTGCAATGGTTTTCTTGGGCAAAAGGGCATAAATGATCATTAAAATCCCCATGGCTATGCTGATTTTTCCATGAAATCCAGCCAATGAAATTCCTTTCCCTACCAAGCCAACGAGCACTCCCAGAGATGTATAGGTGGTAACTCTCCCCAGCTGGTATAAAAGGTTTTTGGTGTAAAAGGCTACATTTTTTTCTTGAGAAAGCCCCAAGGAAAAAGCAATAGGACCACACATGCCCACGCAATGCAAACTATTGGCTAGGCCTAAAACAAGTGCAGAGATGATTAATACCCCCATTCAATTCTTTTTTTTATTAAATAGAAATCTCCGTTGCTTTTCCAGCGAAGTTCCATATCGTATTCTCCTTTCTGCAATTTTGCTGCGGGAATCAATTGCTGTTGATTTCTTAAACGCAAAGTGTCCTTTACATCATCTTTTGCATAGGCTCCACGCATGAGCAAAACAGAGCCTTCGCTTGGCTGTATTTCTTCTGGAAATACGATATTTATTCCATTTGCTTGTAGCTTTACCTCTGGTTTGTGTGCAAGAGCATTGGTGTTTTTTTCGGCTTCTATGGTTTCTTTTTGATAATTTAAAGAATGCTCATAATAATTCTCTGAAACTAAATCGCCTGGTGTATCGGCTAGAAAAATTAGACTTAAAATAAATGCCATAAATCCCACGAGTGCTAAAATGACGCCATGCCCCCAAGTAAAATTAAATTTTGCCATATTTTTCTTTTAGTATTGGAATTTGTACGGAGCCGAGAAACTTGTACGATAAGAATCGATTAATTTATTGTTTTCGTCTAGTACATTGATCGTAATTTTTGCCTTATAAGATTTCAATTCGTGTTTAGGAATCGAGATAATCATTTTTCCTTGAACTTGTTTTCCTGGTTCTAGGATTAATATAGGTGCGTGATTTACGAGTTCAATTTTTCCATCTTTATAATTAGCAAGTTCTAAATGTAATTGTTTAGTTTCTTTAGTCTTGTTTTGCAAATTGTATTCAAAATTATTGGTTACAATATTGTTGTTCACAATTTTAAAATCGGTTCCAGCTTCTTTTAAGAATTTAGAGTTTACATCTGATCGGGTAAAGATTAAAGCCGTTAAGACAGAAAGTAATAATACCAGCACAAATGTATAAGCCGCCATTCTCGCAGTGAATTTAAATGGTTTTTTCTCTGCAATGTTTTCTTCGGAGGCATAGCGAATCAATCCCGTTGGTAAATTAATTTTGGTCATCACCTCGTCGCAGGCATCAATACACGCAGTACAGTTTACGCACTCAAGCTGAGTCCCGTTTCTGATGTCGATCCCGGTAGGGCACACAACTACACAGTTGCCACAATCGATACAATCACCAATTCCCTCGGCAGCACGGTCTACTCCTCGTTTGAATCTGGCTCTACCTTTGGTACGCTCACCTCTTTTGTAATCGTAGGCTACGATGATGGTTTTTCTATCAATCAAAACACCTTGCAATCTACCATAAGGACAGACAAGTACACAGGCTTGTTCTCTAAACCAAGTAAACACGAAGTAGAACGCTCCTGTAAAGATAAGTAGTCCTATGAATGTGCTTAAATTTTGAATAGGTCCTTCGGTGATAAGTTTTTTAAGCTCATCTATCCCGATAATCCAAGCAAACATGATATTGGCGATAATGAATGAGAGCACTGCATAAATACTCCATTTCAATAATCTTTTTCTGATTTTTTCTTCATTCCATTCTTGCTTGGCAAGTTTCATTTGTTTGTTTCTGTCCCCATCAATGGCGTATTCAATTTTTCTAAATACCATTTCCAAGAAAATGGTTTGCGGACAAATCCATCCACAGAAAATACGACCATACACCACCGTGAAAAGAATGATAAATACAATGCTTGTAATCATACCAATTGCAAAAATCTTGAAATCGGAGGTGAAGAATGGATAACTGAAAATATAAAATTCTCTACTTATGATATCAAATTTAAACAATGGATTGCCATTGATTTTGATAAAAGGAGTAATGATTAAGAATGCAAGCAAGAAATAGCTTACAATGCTTCGCCATTTATAGTATTTCCCCTCGGGTTTTTTAGCATAAACCCATTTTCTTTTCCCAGATTTTTCAGCTGTGCCTATGCTATTTCTGAATGATTGGAATTCTTCTTCGGGAGTCTGATTTTGATTATTTTCTGCCATGACTCAAAATTACAAAAGTTTTAAATTACACGCTTATTAAAATAGTAGAAAATACTATGCCTAAAAATAAAAAACCTCCTCTTTTATGAATTTGAGGAGGTAATATTTAATCATTATAATTAAATTCTATTTTCTTTTCCATTGAGGCATTTCCTCTCCTTGAGGAGCTAGACCGCCTTCTTCTACGGTAACTTGTGGTTTTACTTGGTTTAGATAATAAACATAAGATGCCACATCCTGAATATCTAGACCAGTAAGCTGCTTGGTTTGCCCAAAGGCTTGCATCGCAGGGTTGTTAGGAGAACCATCATACACAACATGGTATATATTTTTGAACAACTCACTTTCTTGGTGATTAATCCAATAGTCATCTGTCAAGTTTGGACCCGCAGCACCTCCTCCGTTTGCCATGTGGCAAGTCGCACAAATACTTGTAAAGATAGCTTCACCTCTTTGGAGTGCTCCCTCGTCTTTATACAAGTTTTCAGCTTTGTCAATTGTGATATCGTTTTGTTTAATCCATAATTGAGCTTGCTCTTCCATCAATGCGTTTTGAGCATTATATTCCTCGATTGGGTGTGCAAAATCCGTTGTAAAGTATGCGATTACATAGATAATCATGTAGGCAGTACCAAGATAAAACATTGCTAGCCACCATTGAGGAAGAGAGTTGTCTAGCTCCTTAATTCCATCAAAACCATGATCTAGAAGGATTGCTTGTTCTTCTTCTTCTGATTGTTTCTCTTTACTACTTCTAAATAATCGTTTTAAATATCCTTCTTTCTCTTCAGCAAGGAAAATAGCTCTTTCTTCTGGAGAAAGTTTAGATAGTTTTTTGCGTTCAATTACACGATTAATTTCATTGATGATGAGTAGCATTAAGAACGAAATTCCTAGGATTACCCAAACAATCCAATAACTAAAAACATTCTTTAGTTGATATACGGCATTGTAGAGGATTCCTGCTAATCCATTCTCTGGAATAAAATCCATCGGAATAATCATCATAAATGTAGCTAAAATCGCCAATAACACAACTGGTATTGTAATACGACCTGGAATACGATGTTTCATAGTGCTAAAATTTTATTTTGTCCTCGTCTGAATCCTCTTCTAAAGGCATTTCAGCTTCTTCTTTATAATAGTTTTTTGGTTTCTTTAATACAGAGTACACCAGTCCAATAAAAAATAGAATTGAACAAATCAAGATAATTACTTGTAGTATATTATCGTTGGTGTACCCGAAATATTCTTTAAAATACTTTAACATTAGTTGCTTGCAGTTTCAGTTTCTTCCTTTTTAATGTCGGTTCCCAGTCTCTGCAAATAAGCGATCAAAGCAGTGATTTCACGATCTTTAAGCGGAATGAAGTTTTCTCCTTCACGCTCTTGTTGCTCTTTTAACGCATCTTTCAAGTCTGGAGCCTCTTCGAAGATTTTCTCTTGAATGCCTGTAGCCTGTTCATCCATGTGAGCAAATACTTTCTCTGGATCTTTAAGTTCCTCTTCGTAAGGTACTCCAAGTATAGAAAGAGCATTTAATTTATCCATGGTTAAGCTTCGGTCTAGTCTATTGTTTACAATCCATGGGTATCTAGGCATGATAGATCCATCTGATGTCTGTCTAGGGTTCCACATATGTTTAAAGTGCCAAGAATCAGTTCTTTTACCACCTTCTCTTTGTAAATCTGGACCAGTTCTTTTAGATCCCCACAAGAACGGGTGATCGTAAACGAATTCTCCTGGTTTAGAGTATTCTCCGTAGCGTTTTACTTCATCTCTAAATGGTCTAATCATTTGAGAGTGGCACGCATTACAACCTTCGCGTATATAAATATCGCGTCCTTCAACTTCTAACGGAGTATAAGGTTTCACGCTACTGATGGTAGGAATATTTGATTTCACCACCATTGTTGGGATAATTTCCACAGCACCACCGATTGCTACTGCTACAAAAGATAGGATAGAGAATAGCAAAGGTTTTCTTTCTAACCAAGGGTGGATAGCCTCACCTTTTTGTCTATCTCCTGAAAGTCTTGCAAGTGCAGGAGCTTGAGCTTCCTCATTAGCTGTAAATCTACCAGCGCGAACAGTTTTAACAATGTTGATTACTAGTAAAATAGAACCAGTTAAGTATAATGCACCACCTATTGCTCTAAGCACATAGTATGGGAAAATTTCGGTTACAGTTTGTAAGAAGTTTGAATAAACTAAAGTTCCAGAAGGATTAAATTCTTTCCACATCAATGCTTGAGTCCATCCCGCCATGTACATAGGAATTGCATAGAGAATGATTCCTAATGTACCTAACCAGAAATGAGCATTAGCTAATCCTTTAGACGCAAGTTTTGTGTTAAATATTCTAGGGATGATGTAGTATATAATACCAAACATCATAAATCCATTCCATCCTAGCGTTCCTACGTGTACGTGGGCGATTACCCAATCGGTAAAGTGACCAATACTATTTAAAGTTTTTGTAGCAAGCATAGGACCTTCAAAAGTCGCCATACCGTAACAGGTTACAGCTACTACAAAGAATTTCAAAATAGGTTCTTCTCTCACTTTATCCCAAGCACCTCTTAAAGTAAGGAGGCCGTTCAACATACCTCCCCAAGATGGAGCGATAAGCATCACAGAGAAACCAGTACCTAATGCTTGTGCCCAACCTGGCAAAGCAGTGTAGATCAAGTGGTGAGGCCCTGCCCACAAGTAAACAAAAATCAAAGACCAGAAGTGAATGATTGATAATTTATATGAGAATACAGGACGGTTTGCCGCTTTTGGCAAGAAATAATACATTAAACCAAGTACAGGAGTTGTAAGGAAGAATGCCACGGCATTGTGCCCATACCACCATTGCACCAAGGCATCTTGAACTCCAGCATATAAAGAGTAACTCTTAGGTTGAATAACATTCCAGTTTACAGGAACTTCTAAGTTGTTGAAGATATGTAGCATTGCAACCCCAATCCAAGTTGCGATATAGAACCAAATAGCTACATACATGTGTTTTACGCGTCTTTTTGCGATTGTCATGAACATGTGAACTCCAAACAATACCCAGACAACTGCAATTAGAATATCAAGAGGCCATTCATGTTCTGCATACTCTTTAGAGGTGTTAAATCCTAAAAAGAAAGTGATTACACAAATTACAATTACTAATTGCCAGCCCCAGAAGTTGATCCAGCTCATGACATCACTAGCCATACGGGTTTTAAGTAATCGCTGCATTGAATAGTATGCTCCGGCGAAAAAACCATTTCCCACAAAAGCAAAAATTGCGGCAGAAGTATGGAGCATTCTCAATCTACCATAGCCCAAAACCCCTTCTGTATTAGAGAGGTCGAATATGGTATTGCCAAAAAGCGTGAAACCGATATCTGGGTCATCTGTCCCGAAGAGATATTCCGGTAAGGTAGGGAAAAACAACAGTGTTGCAACTGTAAGTCCCAAAATGAAGGCGAGAACTCCCCAAAATATTGTGGCGTACAAGAAGTACTTCACAATCTTGTTGTCGTAATAAAAAGTTTGCATTTGCATTATAAATCCTCTTTTTTTGTTTCTTTTTTATCTTCTTTTAAAATTCTAATCGCTGGAGCTTCTCCCTCATCAAATTGTCCTTTCTTTACTCCAATTATAAACACAATTAGAAAGACAAATGCAAGCGAAACACTCACTAAAACCATTAGAAAAACTATTCCCATATACTTGTACGATAAATGTACCTAAAAGCAAAAATACAAATCTTACATACTTTACAAACCTTTGTAAAGGTATATATTGTTTGATTTTTGCAATTTAGAGCAATTCTAAATAAAAGAAGCCTAAAATCAGCGATTTATGAAAATTTAACTTTTAATGAATTTTGTAAGGATTAATCTGCTAATGATTTGAATTTTAAATGCATGCTTTGCTGAAAAATTAGTAAGCTTTAAAAAAAATCGTAAATTTTAAATATGAAAAATGTATATTTGTGGCTTTAAATCACTTCAATAAAATGAGCAAAGAATACAATGCAGCGAATTTTATAGAGCAAATCATCAATGGAGATTTGTCTAAAGGTTTACCTGAAAGCGAATTGAGATTCCGTTTTCCGCCAGAGCCAAATGGTTATTTACATATTGGTCATGCCAAGGCTATTTGCCTAAACTTCGGATTAGGAGAGAAATATAATGCGCCTGTAAACTTAAGATTCGACGATACCAATCCCGAGGCAGAAGAACAAGAGTTTGTGGATTCAATCCAGAAAGATGTAGAATGGCTTGGGTTTAAATGGGATAAAATCTGTTTTACTTCTGATTATTTTGAACAATTGTATGATTGGGCAATCGAAATGATTAAGGAGGGTAAGGCTTATGTTGATGATCAAAGCTCTGAGGAGATAGTAGCTCAGCGTAAAACGCCATTTGAAGCGGGAGAGGAAAGCCCATACCGCAACAGAAGTGTGGAAGAAAACCTCCGTTTGTTTGAGGAAATGAAAAATGGTGAAGTGCCAGATGGCTCTCGTGTATTGCGTGCTAAAATTGATATGGCGGCACCTAATATGAATATGCGAGACCCTGTGATGTATCGTATGCTAAACCGCCCTCACCATCGCACGGGAGATAAGTGGAAAATTTATCCTATGTACGATTGGGCACATGGCGAGAGCGATTATATCGAGAGAATTTCGCACTCATTGTGTTCGCTTGAGTTTGAAAACCACCGTCCGTTATATGATTGGTATGTGGATCAAGTGCACGAAGATGGAACTTTAAAACCAAAACAAAGAGAATTTGCGCGTGGTAATGTGAGCTATATGATTACCAGCAAGCGTAAGCTTAAAAAATTAGTAGAAGAAAATCATGTCTCTGGTTGGGACGATCCGCGTATGCCTACCATTTCTGGGTTGAGACGCCGCGGTTTTACGCCAAATTCGCTTAAAACTTTTTGGGAAAAAGCAGGGATTGCAAAACGCGACAATGTAATTGATGTTTCGCTTTTGGAGCATGTTTTGCGAGATGAGCTAAATGCTACTGCTCCGCGTGTATTTGCTGTCTTAGACCCTGTTAAATTAGTTATAGAAAACTATCCAGAGGGAAAAGTTGAAAACTTAAAAGTTGAAAACAATCCAGAAGATGAATCTGCCGGATTCCGTGAGGTGCCTTTTACGCGTGAACTATACATCGAGCGTGAGGATTTTATGGAAGATGCGCCTAAAAAATTCTTCCGTCTTTCTATTGGTAAAGAAGTTAGGTTGAAGGGGGCTTACATTATTAAAGGTACTCGTGTGGAAAAAGATGCCGATGGAAACATCACTACAATTTATGCTACTTATGACGAGGATAGCAAAAGTGGAAGCGGTACCGAAGCTAGTATGCGCCGAGTAAAAGGGACTTTGCACTGGGTGTCTGCCGAGCAAAATTTACCTATCGAAGTAAGATTATATGATAGATTGTTCAGTGTAGAAGCTCCAGATGCTGATAAGGAAGTAGATTTCTTAGAGCATTTAAATCCAGATTCTTTGAAAGTGATTCAAGCTTATGCTGAGCCTTCATTAAAAGATGCAAATCCAGAAGATCGTTTCCAGTTCCAGCGTTTGGGCTATTTTGTGGCGGATATGAAGGATTTTGGTAATGGAAACTATGTGTTCAATCGCACAGTGCCATTGAGAGATACTTGGGCAAAAAGTAAATAATATTTCATAGTTTATTTATAGATAAAAAGAGCGATACACATTGTATCGCTCTTTTTTTGATTAACTAATTTATTATGAAAAGAAAAATTATTAAATATCTTATTTATCAATCGAACCCGTTACGCGTTTCATAAAAGCGTTCAAGGCATCGCGTTGCGATTTTCCTTCTTTGATCATTTTGTTTACCTCGATAGCTCCGTAGAAGTTTGAAAGTAATTCGCCGATGACATCTAGCTCCTCGTCTTTCAAATTATCGCACTCGATTAAGTTTTCTAAAGTTTCGATAGTTTCAAGAACGAAATCTTGATCGTTCTCTTCAATAAAACTATCAATATGTTTAATTAGCGGTAACCTCATCGATCATTTGTTTTAAAACCTCCCCTTTGTTGGTTTGGATTTGTTGAACAGCTTCTCCGTTTTTGAAAGCCACGAAAGTAGGTAAGTTATCTACTTTGGCTAATTTTCTTGATTCTGGGAATTTCTCAGCATCTACATAGTAGAACGGGATTTCTGTGTGCTTGCTAGCAAATTTTTTGAACTTAGGTTTCATGATTTTGCAGTTTCCGCACCATCCAGCACCATATTGAACGAGTACTAACTCGTTATTAGCTAAAACTTCCTGTAAATTATCTTGTTCTAATTCTTTCATTTTTATTTAATTTTTGAAATGTGATAGAGAGGAGGTTTCCCCCTCTCTGTATTTAGGTTTGTTTTTTTAATTAGTGAGATTTTAAGTAATTAGCTACACCATCGCGGTTTGCGTTCATAGCTTCTTTACCTTCTTCCCAGTTTGCAGGGCATACTTCACCATATTTTTGAACATGAGTGTAAGCATCAATCATTCTTAGGTACTCGGCAACATTTCTACCAAGAGGCATATCGTTGATAGATTCGTGGAATACTTTACCATCTTCGTCGATCAAGTAAGTCGCACGGTAAGTTACGCTGTCACCTTCCACTAAGTAGCATCCAGTTTCGTCGCAATATTCAGCCTCGCTAGAGTCTAAAATTTCTAAAGCGTTTGAAAGGTTTCTGTTGCTATCTGCAAGAATGTCATAAGTTACCCCTTCGATACCTCCGTTGTCTTTTGGTGTGTTTAGCCAAGCGAAGTGTACTTCTGGTGTGTCGCAAGAAGCACCGATGATGATGGTGTTTCTTTTTTTAAATTCAGCCATAGCTTCTTGGAAAGCGTGAAGCTCAGTCGGACAAACAAAAGTGAAGTCCTTTGGATACCAGAAAAGCAAAACTTTTTTCTTTTCGCTCACTGCTTTTTCAAGAACATTTAATTTAAAAGTATCGCCCATTTCGTTCATGGCGTTTACTGCGATATTTGGGAATTTTTTACCTACGTAAGACATAATTTTTTGTTTTTTTATTGGTTATTATTTCTAAAACTTTTACGCTGCAAATATAGTGCAAAAGTCACTTTGGTTATAAAAAATCTATATTAATTCCCTTTTTGATTATAAGGAAAATTTATAATAGTGGGTTTTTGAGTAAAGATTAATAAATCATAAAGTTTTAACTCAAATTACCTAATTCTGTGAATTTTAATGCAGTTTGCCAAGAATTTCATACCTTAGCCGAAAATTTTAGACATACACTACACATGATTACGCAACTCAAAGGCAGATTAGTAGAGAAAGAACCCAATTATGTGGTGATAGATTGCCATGGTGTGGGATACTATGTAAGCATTAGTCAAGCAACTTACAATGATTTGCCAGCAGATGAGAATGTATTATTGTACACCCACCTTTTGGTGCGAGAAGATGCACAGAATTTATATGGATTTAGTACGAAATCAGAGCGTTCAGTATTTGAATTTTTAATTTCGGTGAGTGGAGTGGGACCCGCCTCTGCCGTTGTGATGTTGTCTACACTTTCGGTGGGAGATATTTACGCTGCAATTGCTAACGATCAGCCAGAGGTTTTGCAGTCGGTAAAGGGAATTGGAGCTAAAACAGCACAGCGTATCATTTTAGATCTTAAAAATAAGATTAAAAAACAAGTGCTGGAAACTAAAAAGATAGAAGGTAAAGGCACAAGCAAAATTAAAATCGAGGCTCTTTCTGCCCTTGAAGTCTTGGGGATTCCTAAAAAAGTGGCAGAGCCTATCATTGTTCAGCTTTTGAAAGAAAATCCAACTTTAAGCTTAGAAAACTTAATCAAACAAACCTTGAAAAAGAAATAGTTTTGAAAAAAGTGAATACAATATGTTATAAGGTGCTACTTTTTATAGTAGCTTTTGTTTTACTAACGCCACAAGCCAAGGCTCAAGAGAGCGACACTTTGCGATATCCTTTTAAGTACCAGTCTGGGGGATTGTATTTAGAGTCTCCTATGGGGTATTATTCGCAATATGATTCTGCTACGGGAAATTATATATTAAGGCAGAAAATAGGTAGTTTGGTTTATGGGGATCCAATCATCTTAAATCAAGAACAGTATCTGAATATGCTCCTTAGCCAGAGTATGGGGGAATATTACAAGCAAAAGTCTCAGGCAGTGGATAAGGAAAGGCGAAATCAACAGTTTGGTACAGAGATTTCCGAAAAAGATAAAGGACTAGTCTTGCCAAGTTTGCAGGTGAGAAATAAGATATTTGAAACTATTTTTGGGGGAAGTAAAATAGAACTAGTGCCGAAGGGATACGCATCTCTGGGATTGGGAGTTTATTATCAAAACTTAGAAAATCCGCAACTTTTGCCACAAAATAGAAAGTCTTTTGCAATAGATTTGCAACAGCGTATTCAGCTAAGTGTCTTAGGTAAAGTTGGAGAAAATCTTCAACTGGGGGCGAATTATGATACCCAAGCAGGATTTGGTTTTGAAAATAGAATGAATCTCGCTTGGAGACCGAATGGAGAAGGTGGCGAGGATAATATTATTCAAAATATAGAATTTGGAAATGTAAGTATGCCTCTAAGCACTTCTATAATCACGGGCGTTCAGTCCTTGTTTGGGGCAAAAACGCAGTTGAAGTTTGGGAATACCTACATTACATCTGTATTTTCTCAACAGGAATCAGAAGCTAGAACAATCACGGTTCAGGGAGGAGGTGTTGTCAATACCTTCAAAATTTATGCCAAAGATTACGATATCAATCAGCACTATTTCCTTTCTCATTTTTTTAGAAATAAATACGATGCTGCTTTAGCAAATTATCCTTTCATTTCGTCTCAAATCAATATTTCTAGAATCGAAGTTTGGGTAGTGGATAGAGGGAACGCAAATCAGGATTCTAGAAGATCTATCGTAGCAGTGCGTGATTTGGGGAATAATGCAAGCTATCCAAATAATGGGAAAATCTATAATAGAATTGCCACCGCAGCAGGCGTGAGAAGCGGAGTGAATGTGGAAGAATTGGTAAAAGCTTTGTCGCTTAAAGATAGTCAAGGAAATCCGTATGAGGTGGGAGAGCAATATCTAGTGCATGAAAATGTGAGAAAGCTAGAACCTAGTGAATTTCAATTATTTCCTGATTTGGGGTACATTTCTTTAAATCAGCCGCTTAATGACAATGAGCTATTAGCCGTTTCGTATCAATATACATTGACCTCTCAGCCAGGTAAATCGTTTATGGTAGGGGAGTTTTCGGATCAGCAAAAAGATATTTTAATCGCTAAATTGATTAAATCTAACTCTTCGGTAAATACAAAATCGCCTTTGTGGGATTTAATGATGAAAAACATTTATTCCCTTAATGCATACCAGCTTTCGCAAGAAGATTTTAGACTAAATATATTTTACCGAGATCCAGAAATAGGAAGTGGTGCCATTAACTATTTGCAAGGAACCCGAGTAGAGGAAAAGACGCTCCTGCAAGTGCTGAACATGGATAGATTGAACATGAACGGGCAAGTGCAGAAAATGGGAAATCTGTACGGAGATGGATTGTTTGATTTTGTAAATGGAATCACTGTTGATGTCCAAAATGCAAAAATTAAATTTACAACCATAGAGCCTTTTGGTAAAACGATTGAAAAACAAATAGGTGGAAGTGATAGTAAATTTGTATTAAATGATTTATACCAAAAATTACCAATAGAATTTGAGCAAAATCCAGCCGTAAACCGATATTTCATTGAGGGACAATATAAAAGTGATGGCGGAGATGGGATTCCGTTGGGAGCATTTAATGTGCCACAAGGTTCTGTAAAAGTCACCTCAAATGGCAAGGAATTAATCGAAGGTGTGGATTATACCGTAGATTACCAATTAGGTAGGGTGAAAATCATAAATCAATTATTGAAAGATTCGGGGGCGCCAATCAATGTGAGCCTAGAGAATCGTTCTACATTTAATACTCAAATTAGACGATTGATGGGCGTTAATGTAGAGCATAAATTCTCGGATAAATTAACCATTGGGGCAACTTACATGAATTACCAAGAGCGTATGCCAGGTAATACGCAAAAAGCACAATATAATGCAGAGCCTGTAAGCAACTCTATTTTTGGGGCAAATGTGATGTATAACAACGAGGCTAATATCTTAACTCGCCTTACGGATAAAATTCCTTTTGTAAACACAGACGCTCCGTCAAACATTAGTTTCACAGCCGAAGGAGCATACTTGCAACCAGGAGTTAATCAATCAACAAATAATCAATCATATATCGATGATTTTGAAAATGCATTGTCTCGAATTAATTTAGATGATGTAAACGCTTGGCGACTAGCATCCACGCCGATTGAAAGTTCTACGGTGCCAAATCCAGACTTTCCGTCTAGCATATTTAATCCAAATGATTTTAGCTTAAACTATAATAGAAGAATGATTTCTTGGTACAATATAGATCCGCGTTTTTACGGTTCGGGCGGGAAATCGCCATTGTCCAAGACCGAAATGTCTAATCAAGCTTCGCGCCGAGTGCAAACCAGAGAGCTATTCACAGAGCGAGATTTGATTGCAGGCATGCCATCGTATTTAAATACTTTTGATGTAACTTATTATCCTCAAACCCGTGGGGCGTATAACTTAAATCCAAATTGGAAGAATGAGCAACAAGCCAATTTGTGGGGAGGTATTACACGCGCACTTAATGTTACTAATTTAAAGCAAGCCAATGTAGAGTATGTGGAATTCTGGATGATGGATCCGTACCTAGACGGAGCGAGCGACACAAAGGATTCCAAAATTTTACTACAACTAGGAAGCGTGTCAGAAGATTTGTTGCGAGACGGGAAAATGCTTTATGAAAATGGATTAAACCAAAAAGATAATCCAGAGCAGCACAGCGAATGGGGAAAACAACCTAAGGAAAAACCAATATTGTACACATTCTTTACAGAAGGAGCGGCTCGGGAGTTGCAAGATGTGGGATACAATGGATTGACCAATGAGCAAGAAGCTGTAACCCCTGGTTACGATGCCTTTGCCACAGATGTGAATCCTCTAACACAGAAGATCGACCCAGCGGCAGATGACTTTGTGTATTACATGGACAATGCTTGGAAAAACTATGCAGGCGGAAACTATCTACCAAATAGATATAAATATTTTAGAAATCCTCAAGGGAACTCAAAAACAGGAACCATGGAAATTGCTACGGCAATTCCAGATGCAGAGGATGTGAATATGGACTATAATTTAGATAGAATCGAAAATTATAATCAATATACAATCCCGATCAGTAAGAGCCAATTAAATATAAATAACAAATTTATTGTTGATGTTAAAGAAACGCATGCATCTTTAGAAAACGGGCAAACCGTTAGTTCTAAATGGTATCTCTTCAGAATCCCGATAGACGATTACGACCTCAATGCAGGAGCCGCCTCAGACAATGTGCTCACCGCGGCGAGATTCATGCGTATGATTTTTAAAGGCTTTAATGAGCAAATAAGTTTCCGTTTCGGAAGTTTTGATATGGTGAGAAGCAGTTGGATTCGCTACCAAAGAAACCTTTATCCAAACAATGTTTCGGTAGAGGGCGGACAAAGTCTAAATGTGGATAATCTAAGCGTAGGAACCGTAAATATTGAAGAAAACGGAACCGCAAGACCTCCATATGTAATTCCTCCAGGGATTGCACGCGAACAAATCCAAACTACCAGCGGAATGCAAAGCATCAATGAAAGTTCTATGGTGTTGAATATTTCTAAATTGAAGGCAAATGACGCAAGAGCTGTGTTTAAAAATACCAATCTAGATTTGCGAAGATTTAAGGAATTAAAAATGTTTACGCATTTGCACACGCCTACCAATAATCCTACGGGAGAATTAAAATTGTTCTTGCGTTTGGGTAGTGATTTGGTCGAAAATTATTATGAATATGAATTGCCGTTGAAATATACTAATATAAACGCTATTTCTCCAGAAGAAATTTGGCCATCTCAGAACAGAATAGAGGTAGAAACCTCCCTCTTTGTAGAAGCTAAAAAGAAATCCTACGAAGCCAATATTGCAGAGCGTTTTGCCTATCCTGTAGATGCTAAAGCGGGGAAATACATTTATGTTAAAGGTAAACCATCTTTAGGAAACATCAGCACCATCATGATTGGAGTTCGCAACACGGGAAATGCCAATGTAGAAGATGCTGTAGTGTGGGTAAATGAGCTTAGGCTTTCTGGCATTAAAAACGAAGGAGGATATGCCGCAGCGGCTAATTTAAACTTTAATTTAGGAGATTTAGCACAAGTGAGTGCTACGGGAAGCATGTCCACAGCAGGCTTTGGTCCTATTGATCGCGGTCCAGTGGAAAGACAGCAAGAAGATGTTAAATCTTACGCCATCAATACCTCGGTGAATTTAGATAAATTCTTGCCTAAGAAATGGGGCGTGAGATTGCCATTCAATTATTCGATTCAAGAGGAATTCATCGATCCAGAATATAATCCATTGGATAATGATGTGAAGTTTAACGAAGATCCACGCAAAAACGAATTGCAAAAAATCGTTCGCACCTATTCTAAAAATGTTTCATATGGCTTTTCAAACATCAGAAAAGAAAGAACCAACTCTAAAGCTAAACAACATTTTTACGATATAGAAAACTTTTCGCTTTCTGGTGTTTATAGTTCAAACTACTATCGAGATATATACACGGTGTATAATGTTCAGCAAAATTTGCGTTTAGGTGCTAATTATAATTATGCCTTTAGAGGAAAAAGCTATGAGCCATTCAAGAATTGGTATATGGTGAGCGACACGGCACAATCAGCTAGATATTTGCAATGGGTGAAGGAATTTAATGTAAATCCATTGCCAGCTCGTTTAGCGTTCCGCACCGATGTTATGCGTACCTACAATGAGCAACAATACCGTGACATCAATAGCTATTTGGTGCCAGGTTCTAGTGCATTGAGCTTTAAACCAACTTATGGAAACAATTTCTTGTTCAGTTGGCAATATAATGTAGGTTTTGATTTAACGCGTTCTTTCCGTGTGGATTACAACGCATCTACTCGCACGCTAGCCGATAAAGTGATTGATGCACCAGATCAGAACTTAATATTCAAAGACATAGTGCAGGCAGGCAGACCGATTAATTACAATCAGCAACTGCAAGCCAACTGGAAAACACCAATACGCCTGCTCCCATACCTAGAGTGGGCAGATGTAGAGGTGGGCTATACAGCAACTTATGATTGGCAAGCTCGTCTTTCAAACTATGCCGAGGTAGATAATCAGCTTCAAGATGTAGGAAACTTATCGCAAAATTCTCAAAACATCAATTGGGTAGGAGATTTAGACTTTTCTAAACTATACTCTCAGTTCGATTTTATAGAAAAAGTAAATAACAAAAGCACATTGCGCCAAGCCGAGCTGGATTCTCTAAGACAGAACTATCAACGATTGGTGGAGGAGAAAAATGGTTTTAAACGATTAAGAAAACAAAAAATTAAGATTAAAAACCATTTAGGATTTAGAGATTATTTAGTCTTAGGATTGCAAAGCATAAAACGAGGAAGATTTAATTATAGTACCAATAGCGGAATTATTTTGCCAGGTATATTAGCTGAGCCAAATTTCTTTGGTTTAGGTAAAAATAGCGCAGGTCCAAATGCCTCATTCCTGTTTGGTTCGCAATCAGATGTAAGGCAACTAGCGGTAGAAAACGGTTGGATTACCCGCAGTGAGTTTTTAACAGAGCCATATGCCTCAGTCAAAGCAGAAGTGTTTACAGCCAACTTGCAAGTGGAGCCATCGCCATCACTCAAGATAGATTTCAATAGCCGAAGAAATTACAACAAAAACATGTTCCAAAGTGGGTTTAATACCATCATTAAAGAAAATGGAAAAGAGGTGTTTGGCTATGAAAGAGCCTATGAGAATATTCAAGAAAACATTACCAATTCAACCATAAGTCTAGGTGCAAGTTTTAAATCTAAAAATGATTTATACCAGAAATTAAAAGGTTTTGCCCAGGAAGTCTCTATGCGTGAAGGAGCCAAATTAGGCTTAACAGATACCGATGGAGATGGCTATGCTCAAGGCTTTGGATTGTCGAGTGCCGATGTGCTAGTACCAGCATTCTTGAGTGCTTATCAAGGGAAATCATTATCTCGCAAAAGCTTTGATTTGCGCCGAGGTATCCCACTTCCAAACTGGAGCATTACCTACACAGGGCTTACCAATGTGCCGATTATAGCTAAATATTTTGAGCAATTTGAATTATCTCATAATTATGTTTCGACCAAAACCGTTTCAGGCGTTCAGTCTAATTTAAATAAATTTACCGAGCCCGCACAATTCACTTCAGGCGGAGGCGTTTCGGTCGATGCACACGGGAATCCAACACAGGGAGTAGACGGAAATGGAAACCTATATTCAAGCAATGTGTATGGTGCCGTGAGCGTGGTAGAATCCTTCTCTCCACTCCTTGGGGTAGAGGCTAGGCTCAGAAACAATATGCAGCTTAGAATGCAGTATAATCGCGATCGATTGGTATCTTTAAGCTTGAGCAACTATACCTTGACCGAGGATTATGGAAGCGAAATAGTTGTAGGATTTGGCTACATCATCAAAGATGTATCGCTTAAAATGTACTACATGGGCAAGCGCAAAACCATTAAAGGAGATTTAAATTTGCGAGCAGATTTAGCCATGAGGGATAACGAAGTTTCAATCCGAAGAATATTGACAGACGATTTGCAAGTTAGTGGCGGGCAGAAATTATTTTCGTTAAAATTTAACGCACAATATATGTTTAGTAAAAATTTTAATGTAAGTTTGTTCTACGATCAAATGATTACTAAATACAAAATATCAACTGCGTATCCACTAAGCACATTGCGTGCAGGTATCAACGCAACCTTTACTTTTGGAAATTAACTAAAAATAAATTTATTATGAATGTACCAAGCGAATTAAAGTACTCAAAAGACCACGAGTGGGTGAAAATCGAGGGCGATGTAGCTACCATCGGAATCACCGATTACGCACAAAGCGAATTAGGAGACATCGTGTTTGTAGATGTAGATTCAGAAGGAGATGAGCTCTCAGCTGGAGATATATTCGGATCTATCGAAGCGGTAAAAACAGTTTCAGACCTATTCATGCCAGTAGCAGGAGAGGTAATTGAACTAAACGAAGCCCTAGACGATGAGCCAGAATTAGTAAACCAAGATCCTTACGGAAAAGGCTGGATAATCAAAGTAAAAGTAACAGACGCAGATACAAGCGAATTGCTCGATGCCGAAGCTTACAAAGAAATCACAGAGTAAATCATCTGTAATTAACAAGGTCGTATTTGTGCTCTATCTTGTGGGGGTATTCTACCTCACACTTTCTCCGGTAGACGAGATACGACCTTCTTTCTTAGAGACTTATCTCTTTACAGGGGTAGATAAAGTCGTGCATGCAGGGCTTTTCACCACATTTTCCATATTATTTTATTTAGCTTTTGATAAAGATGAGTGGATCAATCTTGGGCTAGTCGCTGCGGTAGGCATACTCATCGAGATTTTGCAACACCTTTTGCCCACGGGGCGCAGCTTTGAGTGGAACGATTGGTGGTTTGATATTTTAGGAGGCGTAGTGGGAATAATTTTAATTAAAATCTACCAAACACTCCGTGCCAAAAATAGAATTTGATGTAATTTGCTGAATTATAGTTTGTTGGTTTTAGACTTTAACATTCATAATTATTTAAAATGCGTGTTAAAGTTTTTGCTTAAAATTGGGGAAATTTAAATATTCTATATTTTTATTGCTAAATGATTAAAAATGGGCTATAAACCCGATTTTTAGGCATTTTTTTGGGTTAATTATTGCGGTTTTTTAAACGATAGAAATTTTTGTTTAATTTAAAAACCTTATTAATTATGGAACCCAAGAAAAACAAGGACGCAAACCCGTCAAGACTTAGCCAATTGTTCTTTTTAATTGGGCTGAATGTAGTGTTACTCGCCGTGTGGTTCTCTTTCAATGTAAAGGCAAATTCGCCAGTAGAATTGAGTCAAGCCGATGAGATAGCAGATGTTTTTAATCCAAATTTAAACGATTTTGTGGTAGAAGTAGAGCCAGAGCAAGACTTGCCAGAGCCTGCGGTGCAAGAGGAATTACCCGAGCCAGAAGTATCAATGCCAGATGAGCTCGAAATGGTGGAGAAACTAGAAACCCCGCCAGATTTAAAACCCGTGGACGAGCCTACTCCTCCAAAAATTGATTTGGTGAGAAGTAATGCTCCAGCACCAAAACATGTGGATTTAACTGGAATAAAAGAAAAAATTAATAAATCTAACAAAGAGGAAGAGCGTGTTTTGAAACCCATGAGCGTAACGCGTGTAAGCGAAATGGCAGTGTTCCCAGGTTGCGAGAGCTATCAAGGCGACAAGCGAAAATTGATCGCATGCTTTAGCGATAAATTGGGCGGAGAAATTCTAAAATATTTAAATAACGAATTTCCAGATACCAACAAAGATGTGGTGCAAGTGCGTTTGCAATTCCATGTCGATCAAAATGGCTACATCACCCATATCGATCCTAAGTATGGCGATGAGGTCTTTAAGCCAGAAGCCAAAAGAGCCTTGGAACGAGTGGCAGAGTATCTTCGCCGCAAGAATAAATTAATCGAACCAGCCAAAATGAATAACGGCGAAAAAGTAGAATTGATCATCACACAAGATGTGAGACTACAAAAAGGATAATTTGATATATTTTCATTAAAAAAATAAAAGGCTTTGAAAATAAGTCAAAAGCCATCAGAGACAATCTAATTCTGGTGGCTTTTTTATTTAAAATGAAATTTTTATCTTTACTTATAAAATTAACATATGAAGTCAAAAATTATATTTTTAAGTATTTTTCTAGCAGGAATGTTCGCAAGCCTGCAAGCGCAAGAATCTAGTGCTAAGAAAGAAGAAATTAAAAAGGAGAAAAAAGAAAAATCACCAGAAAAGACAATAAAAGAATTTCCCGTGTATCCTGGTTGCAAAAATCATGAAAATGATAACGAAATGCTTTTAAAATGTTTTTTAATTAAGTTTGACGATGATTTTAGTAAAAATCTAGACACCCGATATCCAGAGAATGCCGATAAAAACAAAGATTTTTTAGTAGTTAAATTTGGCTTTGTAGTCAAAAGCGACGGAACCATTGGTGGGGCTACCATATTAGGTGGAGACAAGGAAATTTATGACCAAGTCTTGAAAAGTGTTGAGCGTCTTTCTCACTATTTGCAAGAGAACAATAAGTACATACGCCCCGCAGTGAACGAGTTGGGAGATGTTATGGAAGCTAAATTTGTGCAACAAGTAAAAATCAGAAATCCGTTTAAGCAAAAAAAATAAAAATAATTAAATGTTAGAAAATCAAACATTTAAGATTGAATGGGCGAAAGTGTAAAGCTAGATTCAACCCCTAAATGCAACATTATCCACAAAATTAAAAAAAACATCACGAGGCTTGCAAAACTTTAACACTTTAAACGGTCTATCGTTTATCTCTTTTTGCACCGATTTCAGATTATTAGCGGTACTTTTTGTAATTGCCGAACCTTTTTTTACATATTGTCTAACAAGTTTGTTCATATGCTCAATTTGTCCCTTTTGCCAACTAGAGTATGGATTTGTAAAATAAATCTTTGATTGCAATTTCTTTGCCACTATCTCATGACTTGCAAACTCCAGCCCATTATCCAATGTTATTGATTTGACCACTTTTTTATATGGAAGCAGCACATCATTCATCGCATTTGCCACAACATCTGCACTTTTACTAGGTAAATATCTAATAAATAAAAACCTTGATACTCTTTCCGTAAGTGTCAGCAAATAACCCTTATGATTTTTGCCCTCTATCAAATCACCCTCCCAGTGTCCGAACTCCTTACGCTCATTCACAACCTGCGGGCGTTCTTCTATACTTACGCGGTTCTTTATTTTTTCAACTATTTTAGAAACTTGCGCCTTTCTCTTTTTCAAAGCGTGACGGCAATACTTATACAAATAACCTCCCTTTCGCTTATCCTCTCTTATATATTGGTAAATCCTCTCAACTGATACCATTTCCAGTCCCAGGCTTTTACAATAACCGACTATTTGGAGCGGTGAATATCTTTTATACAAAAATTGTCTTACTCTTTTCTCAATTTCTTTTGTGAACCTTCTATAACGCAAAAAACGCTCTTTCTTTTCAGAATAGAGCGTCTGTGCTGTCTTTGCTTTATATTTTCCTTTTTTCGTTCGGTTCCTCTTTACCTCCCTGCTTATAGTAGATTTATCCCTTTTCAGTTCACGAGCTATTTTCGAGATAGACCAGCCAGCTTTTAAATAAGCCTCTATCATCGCCCTATCGTGCAAGTCCAAATGCTTAAATCTCCGTGCCATTAGTCTATATATTTAGGTTCAACAAGACTAACTTGATAAAATAAACGATTTGGAAACTCACCTATATATGGATAGATGAAATAATTATAATAAGCCTTTTTTTGCTTTTCACCTTTTGGATATGAGTAATCCTCATAATTTTGCCAAAAATAAATAACCCTATCTCGAGTATATCCATCATCACCAAAAAAGCTTTTTAACTCTTTTTCAATGTATTTTATCTGTTTTTCAGTGTAATACTTTCTAATTTCTTTATAAGCCTCTTTGCTTTGTCCAAACCCAGCGGTTACGGCTAAACATAGTCCAAATGATAGTAAGATTTTTTTCATGATAATAATTTTAAGTGATTTTTAAATATGTTAATACCATTATCAAAATAAATGCCAAATATTGCAAAGCAAAAAGATAAAAAAAAAGAAACCACACCAACAAAGGTGCAGTCTCTCTCATTATTATAACAAACTAATTTAAAAACCTCGGTATATAGTTTCCGTTATAGAAGCGTCTTAAATACTCCCCAGTCCTACGGTCATACACATTAAAATATTTCCAATCTCTAAACTTGGAACTATCAAGCCACTGGCTAAACTTATACAAATCATGCACATATTGCATTTTGAATACCCCGAATGATCCGAAAACTATACAGCTATAATCGTTCTTATGGCTCATTATTCAATGCCCCTTATTTCTTCATCTCCATTATATAAAACAAATGGTCCTGATCCTTTATAATCAAATTCCTGTCCAGATTCTAATTGGCATACTTCATTACTGTACGGATCTGGTACATCTAAATAAACTCCAACAAATTTACTAGTACTATTTCTAAAGTGATATCCGTTTTTATTCTTCGTTACAACAAAACCATCATAAAAAGTTCCAACATTATAACTTAACAAAATCGCTGAATTTGAATCATATCCATCTATAAAATTTGGTAAATCTTTCACAGGTTCTCCGTCCAATGGTATCAACCTTTTATAAATAACATAATGAGACTTGTCAATCAAATAACGCTTAAATGCATTAGCGGTATAAAAATATGGACCTACTTGATAATAACAATTATCCGATAAATCAATTGTAGAAACCTCTCGACACAAAAGCTCACTCCTAAACTTTCTATTATCAATAACTATCACACAATCACTCATCTTTTTTATCTTTTAAATCTTTAATTTCTTTTTTGCAAAGCTATACGCAAAATCAAGCACAATAGCCAATAAACTTGCTAGAAGCGGTTTTAGCTCATCAAACGAAACCGCCCCCGTAAATCCTAATATACTATAAATCTTTGTCCTATCTACAAAATTTGTCATATCTCTTTATTTTTTGTTTAACTCAATTGTTCAAAACCCCCATTACTATCAAGCTGAATATTTGAAACCTGCGCCTTTACATATCCCAACAAATCTATATAATGCCCATGCTCAACAAGATATTCTTTTTCCCCATCATTATAACTCTGAATTACACGTGTAGTTTCACCATATAAATTTAATACCCTGCAATGCCCAGTTGATGGCATTCTAAATAGAGCAAGTCCACCCATGCCAGTTATTTTAACTTTCTCGGGCTCCTCACAATCATAATGAAATTTTACAGGAACTTCACTTATTTGGTTGCAATTATTTTTCTTCTCAAGCAACTTCTTTCTAATTTCTTCTTGTTCTTTACGCTTTCTTTCTTCCTGCTCCCTTCTCTTTTCTTCCTCACATTCAGAACAAAAATCATTTGCCTGCTCCTCCTGCAGTTTTTTAACCACATCACTTTTTACTGGTATTTTTCCCTTCTGTTTTTCTGATTGCATCATATCATCAACTTTTTGACTAAATGCTTTTTCATTTCTCACTGCAGAACCGCCTTTTGCAAAAACCTTATCAAACTTTGGTTTTTCTACTTTGGGCAAACTCACAGGTTCCTTGAATTTATTTGTATCCAGTGGCAACAAGGAATTATCTCCTGTGCTTACTTTCTCCTTTATACTCGTCTTTTTGGTCAATCTAAATAATAGATAGATTATTAAAAAGATGAATAACCAAAACTTAATTTTTCTTTTTTCTCGCTGTGTCATCTTCTAAAAATTTATTTAACAATTTATAAAACGCCATTCCATTTGAATTTATTAAGTGGTTCTTATTTTTCTTAGAAACATACTCACCATAATTTAAAATCATTCTAGACTTAGAAAATTCCAAACTATTTTCTGGCATAACTCTATTTAAATTATAACCATTAAATAAAGCACCTTTCCAATGCATAAATGCACAAACCATATAATTAAAATTCATATCAAAATCCCTCGCTAAATCTGGATTTGATACAGCGTCAACCCCATTAACCTTCGAAAACTTTTCATACAAAAATCGTCCAGTAAGCTGACACAATCCTCGTCCTCTAAAAGTATATCCATCTTCAAAAGATTTATTACCAATCTCTTTACCTTTTTTTCCTCCATTTCTAGATTTAGAAGAATTACCATATCTATATCCAAAATAATTTCTAGGTGTATATTTCAAATCACCAAAATAATTTTCATTCCACCATTTACGACTTGGCTCCTCGTCTAAAACTTCATTATAATGACATTCTATCATTATATTAGCAAGAATAGCCGCCATGTGATTGGTTTTCATTTTACCACTTTTCACTAATGACAAAGCCTTTTCAAATACTTTTTTCTCAATAAATAAATTTGAACCAGCATCAAAACCATTTATTTGTAGACGCTCATCTTTATATTTTTCAAAATCTAAATTTTCCACAATATCAACGCCCACAAGTTCCAATTCTCCAAATTCCACTTTAGACTTTGGTTTTGATATTTTATAAGCCCACCAACTTCCAGCTAGCAGGGCAATTGCTTTTAAATATGTCATTTTTTTATCTCTTCTTTTATTTCTTCTCTTATTGCCCATATAACGATTTATTAAATTTATCCAAAACCTTTTGCCACTCTGGGTGAAGCTTTGGTTTTGGTGCGGGTATCTTAGGTTGATTATTTAACTTTGGACTTGGTGCGGAGCTCTTAGGTTGATTGTTTAACTTTGGTTTTGTCTTAATTGGAACAATACTTTTCCCCAACTCTATCCCATATTCCAATGGAGTTTTAAACGTTCTTACACCATGTGTAACATAATAAGGGTCAAAGGATCCAACCGAAAAAAACATTTTAAACATTTCAGACCAAAATCTAAAATTTGTCTTCACAAACTGTTCTGTAGTTTTTTCCTTTAAAACCAAAGGCTTTGCATCCTCCATTTTTTGTTTAACAACAGTTACAACTCTATTAAATCTACGAACTAACAAAAATATTATAAAAGCTATCAGCGATAACGCCAATAGCTTACTATTCTTCATCAAATCACTTAAAAACTTCATCCTTTAAAACTATCTTTAATGTGGTCCTTCAACACATCTGATAACATAATCATTCCAATGTAAACCACTGCAATTAAAACACTTGTAATTAATTTACTTGTCATCTCTCAATATTTTACCACATATGTTCCTTATCCGTAGGAACACCCGCAAGTTCTTCTTCATTCAAGTACTCTGGCTCGTTGCCCTCCACATCATCAAAAAGCGTATCTATCTCTTTTTTTGCCTCATACGCATGGTGCAAGCAAATTTTTGCACATTGCACATATTTCAACAATGTTGGAATACTTTTCATCAAACTTCTAATATTTTTAAACATAACTATCTAGTTTTAATTTGTCCGAAATATCCACCATTAGGTGCTTTAGTTGAAATTACCATTCCTAGCTTTTGTAAATACACTTTTCCAGTATTCACATTGAAACTTGCTATTTCTAGAACCTTTGCGCCTGTCTTTTTGTAAAATACCTCAAACATCGTGGTTATAAATCTATTTCCAGTGTTTGGAGACTCCGAGCGCACACTCTTAGAGTTTTCAAATGCTCTAACTGTGATTAGTCCTCTTTGCTTTGAATAATTCCAAGCCGTAACATAAAACCTTCCATTCTTGGATTGTCCAGCTTTAGCCCCAGAATGTTTTTTAGGTTGTCTCTGATTATTATAACCTCGGTCATAACCTCGGTTAAAATTAGGGTTGGGATTTCCACCCCAACCATTACTATATCCATTATTATACGCCATTTCTATACTTTTTTAGTTAATAATTACCAGCCTCTTCTTTTTCCTTTGATTTTAATCCAGCCCATGTACACGGATAAAATCACTGCTCCCAATCCTAAAACCAAAAAGGTCGCAATACTTGTCCCTGCACCATTACCACTTAATGGCTTTAGTAAAAAACTATCAACTTTTGTTATTAATTCTTTCATCTTTATTTTGTTTTTAAATGTTATTTTTTCTTTGTTAATAAATAAATCAATGCCCCTCCTAGTAATAAATACAAAATGTTATTGTCATTTCGCCCAACATGTCCAGTAGCTTTTCCATATACCTCCCCGTCTGTTACCGCAGGATACGCACCTTCTGTAGGCATTCCTGTTTTAAGTGTTTGATCCTTACTAGGTCTGTAATCCGATGAACCTGCTTGGCTATCTGCTTGTCTTTCAGCATCTGTTTTTTCTCTAAAGAATGGCACGCGCAAAACTTCCTTACTCACGGCATCCCCTCTTGAAGTGTCACGGAATGGGAAATTTAAGTTTACATCAGTTCCTTTTGGATATTCCTTATCACCAACATAAGTAAATCTTGTCTGATACTCTTTCAGCATTCTACCATATGCCTCTGTTATCATTGCAGCTAGTGCCTCGGTACCTTTACGCGTACAATCTTTTCCCCATGGAAAACCACTTGCACAAACTTTTAAATAAAGTAACGCCTTATTAAAATTGTCAGCACTGGCTACCTTAGTAAACCCAGATTGTTCAATAATCCATTCAACGATTGTGGTTCCTTCTTTCATCGCTCTACTAGGCGACCAGCTCGAGCCCCAACAATGCAAATCAAAGCCGTTTGCCAAAACGCTATCTAACCCCCCAGTTATCTTACTTAATACACCGCCTACTATCTTTCCTCCAAATTGACCAAGAGAGGAGCCGGAGGCGTTACCGCCCCCCACACTTCCAATTAAACTACTTACCGCTGTTACTGCTCCAATCATTTCAATATTATTTTGCGTCTAACAAATAGAATGTAAATTATTCTCCTACATTTTTATACACTGCTAAGGTGTATAAGCCTGTTAAATCCAATGCAGGTAATTTCGATAACTCATCAATCCTTGCATTTTTTGCATAATCAAGTTGTAGTTGCGAAATCCTTGTTTTGCCCTGTGCATTGATAACTTGCAATTCATTTGGTGTCTTTTCAGCTACCAAATAATCAAATGCTAATACATCAACATCCTTTACAGATATATTTTGGTCAAGCTTCACTTGTTGCACATAAATAGGCTCTGCACTTCCAATAGCCTCAAATGTTTCTGCAGTTACATTCTGTGCTTGTCCACCCGATACATGGAACTCAATGTAAGTTTTGTCACCTAATGGCAAACTTCCAGATTTAGAAAAAGGAATTACCGCTACTTTGTCGCTACCAATTGTTGTTTGCAATTTAACAAAATGAACGCCCAACAATTCTGTAAATAGCTTAACGCTCATCTTTGGCACCAAAACCTTTTTAGTAAAGGTTTCATCTACTAGGTAAGACTCAATTTGCACCTGTCCGAAATCGGTACTTGAATTACCTTTTAAAATCAAACCCGCTGCACTTTCCTTAACTTCCAGCACCTCGGTTGCTTTTGCTAATGTTACTCTCATTTTTATATCTTATTTTAAATTTCTGAAACAAAGATATTAAGCATGCAAAAGCACTTTTTAAAATCTAGCGATTTTTACCACTTTTAAGCGATTTATACCAATTTTTGACACTAATCATCAAAATATTTTTTTACGAGCTTTAGCGTTAGATATTTCTTTTTATAGTGGCTTAAAATATCTTTTTTTATCATGCGTGCAGTGGAATAGCTTACGCCTAAATAATTAGCTAGCTCCTTAGCACTAATTATTTGCAAGTTCTGTGTATTGTTTTTCATAAATTAATTGGATTAACTGGTCTAAATTTATACTCAAATCGGTATCTAATAACTGTCTTATGGCTTTATTATAAATTTTTAAATGCTCGTTTAATTTTTTATATCCCTTGCGGATCATCTGATATACTTTACCTTTATACAACTCTACAAATTGAATAGCAGTAGGCACATACTCCAATTTTCCCCGCAAGTGGTTTAACTCCTCTAAATAACTGCTAACTTCAAAATTTAAATAATTGAGTTTTTTTACCTTATTTGATGCGCCCCACACCGCACCAATTACTGGGCGTTTATTTTCTTCTTGCTTTAATAGATATTTCACCACATACGCAACTATATTTCGTTTACTCTTTGGCGTTTCAATTTTAGTACTTGGGGGATTGCTCCAACCCATTTTTTTATTACGCTGGTAAGCTAGTATGCAGTCTTTTTCTGATTTATAATTTTTTGAATACTTAGCCATATATTCTTTAGCCGTTAAGCGGTTCATCTTTTCAGAATATCTATCAACATAACCATATTTATTTATATACTGGTTCCATATGCGCTGAATATCCTCACGAGGGATTTTCGTGTCAATCAACACATGAAAATGCAAATTTCCATTCTTTTGAGTTTCAGCTTTCCATAAATAATTTTTCAAGCCATAGACCTTTTTTAAATGGTCAAGGTATTTAGCCAGTATTTTACGCAACACTCTATCATGGTGTATTTGCGCACTGGGCAAGGTCAAGGTTACAAAAGATAAATATTTGTCTTTATTTGATTTAGTTGCGTCAGCAAATAAAATAGCATACTTTTTTATATTCCTTACTTGAGTATCCGAGAGCGTTCCTAAATCCTTTAAAACATGCCCTTTCTCATTATACACTTCTTGTTGTTTCTCCTTATACAACTCAACACACTTTTCAGCATATTTAACAATTGAACCAAACTCTGAAATATCATCTAGTGCGTTTAACTCATCTAATTCTGTTTTTTCCTTGTTTAGATTTTGGCGTAAAGTAGGAGCATAGCCTACTTCGTAATTTCGTAAGTCCATCACATAACTATAATGCAATAGGCTAGTAGGTCTAAGCTGAACCTTTTCACACAAATAATAATTATTAACCTCTTGATATTGTCGCATTTACAGGGATTTTTGCCGTTAGATTTTACCGATACTTGAGACGAGCCCACTCAAAAGCCTATCGGCTTTCTATAAAAAAATCGGTTTCTTCTTTTTTCACAGCCACACGATGATATAAAATATCCTTAGGTTTAAAAGTTATCCACGAACGACCAGAAAATAATACCTCAATATTATTTTCTTGTTTCAACACCTGTACTACAATACCATATTCATATATGTACTGCTTAGGTTCTAAATGATTTACGGGAATGGGTACAAACTTCTGTACTACCAAAAAAGGTCTGATTTCTTCTCTTTGCATACGCTTTTAGTTTTAAATTATTTAAGCGTTGCATTTGTGTTTTGAATGTAGAAAATGTCAAAAAAAAGATTATTTTTTGTGTTTTAAAAAAATATTTATAACTTAGTCATCACAAAAAGTTAAAAAAATGGAAGTAAAAAAGTCACAAAACGCAAATGTTCAGAAATCGAGCATGTTGTACTTCCTTATCGGGTTAAATGTTGTTTTGTTAGCTATCTTGTTGATGTTCAACTATAAGCAGTATGATGAGGCCCTAGTGAAAGAGGAAGAATTTGCCGAGGTAGAAGCGCCAACGGAGGCAGTTTTGGTAGAAATTCCAGAACCTAAAACTCCGCCACCACCGCCACCAAAAGCGGATGAGCCACCACCGCCACCACCGCCAGTAGTGCCTCAAGAAATCGAACAAAGTCCTAAGCCGGTGCCACCACCGCCAATTCAGGATCAAAATACACCAACACCGCCAAAAATCAATTTGGCTCCGTCTCACTCAACTGGGGAAGTTAAAAAAGTAGACTTATCTGCTTTGAAACAAAAAACCCAAGAAGCTCCAAAAGAAGAACGTGTGGCAGAGGCCGTAACGGTGAACCGTGTAGACCAAATGGCTGTGTACCCTGGTTGTGAGAAATACAAAGGTAAAAAGCGTGAGCTAATTAAATGTTTTGGTGAAAAGTTAGGGGATGATATTTTGAAATACCTTAACACCGAATTCCCAGATGTGAACAAAGAAACTGTAGGGGTTCGTTTAGAGTTCCATGTAGATGAGAACGGGTATATCACCAATATCAATCCTAAGTTTGGAGATGATATCTTCAAGCCAGAGGCTAAGAGAGCTCTCGAAAAAACAGCTGATTACTTAAGAAGAAAAGGTCAAACAATTGAGCCAGCTAGAATGTCTAATGGGGATAAAGTAAAATTGATCTTTACTCAAGATGTTAAGTTGAAAAACCCGAATTATTAAATTTAGTATAAAGTAATTGTAAAGAGCCTAACTTTTAAAAAGTTGGGCTCTTTTTTTGCTAGATAAAAATAAAATTGCTAAATTCGTTCTGAATGAAGAAATATTTATTAGTTTTATTATTAGCGATAGCCTACATGCATGCAGAGTCTTTTGGGGATTTCCAAAGATCTGAGGCTGTGGGGTGTCAGTCTTTTGAGAATAAAATAGATCAAGATAGGGTTAAATTATCACCAAATCCTGCCGTTGATTCATTTAAAGTTTATGTAGAAGATGGCGAAGAGATTAAGGGGATTACGATTTATAGTATTCTTGGAAGTGTAGTATTTAATAAAGAGGTTTCATCTAAGTCTAAAAAAAGTATTGAAATAAATATCAGCAATTTGAAAAAAGGTAAATATTTGGTGAAGGTCTTTTTTGCAGACAATAGCTCGGAGGTTAAGCCTCTCATAAAACAGTAAATTATAGTTATCTAAATTATATCAAAATCACGCTTGGAACAAGCGTGATTTTTTTATGTTTTATAATCCCGAAAAAAATTGAATTGAAAGTAAGGCAAGGAGAAAAAAACTTAGTATTTTTACGCCTGTATAAAATTTAATGATGACTAAAACAGAACGCAATTTTATCCCAGCCAATACCAATTTTGACTTACAACAAAGTGGCGTAGTCTGCGCCGAGAGCCCATCTAACATTGCCCTTGTGAAATATTGGGGGAAAATGGGCGATCAAATCCCGAAAAATCCATCGATTAGTTATACTTTGCAAGCCTGCAAAACCCAAACAGAATTAAGTTTTAGCCCTAAAAAATCAGAAAGTGCTCAAATTCAGGTTTTTTTAGATGAAGTGGAACAGCCTAATTTTGCTCCCAAAATCGAAAAATTTATTCAGCGTATTGCGGATTATTGTCCTTGGATCACGGCTTTTGATTTTGTGGTGAAAACTCATAATACTTTTCCGCACAGTAGTGGTATCGCATCTTCGGCTTCGGGAATGAGTGCTTTGGCTAAATGTTTTATTCAAATTGAGCAAAAATTAAATCCAAGTTTAGAAATTCCCCAAGAAAAAATTTCTTTTTTAGCCCGTTTGGGTTCGGGGAGTGCTTGTCGCTCAGTGTATCCAGGTTTGGTGCTTTGGGGCGAATCTGAGTTTTATTCAGAAAGTTCGGATTTGTATGCAGTGCCGTTGAACGAAAATGAAATTCACCCGATTTTCAGAACTTTCAAAGATTGTATTTTGCTCATTCACGAAGGTCAAAAAAGTGTTTCGAGCACCGTGGGACATGGCTTGATGAATAATCACCCGTATGGTGAAACAAGATTTAGCGAAGCCAAGAAAAACATTGGGAAGCTTAAAGCAATTTTACAATCAGGTGATGTTGATCAATTTGGAAATTTGGTGGAACATGAAGCCATGAGCCTGCATGCACTAATGATGATGTCTAGCCCTGCGTATATTTTGATGCAAACGGGCACGCTGGCTTGTCTTCAAAAAATCTGGAACTACCGAAAAGAAACGGGCAAAAATCTATTTTTCACACTTGATGCGGGAGCCAATGTACACTTGCTCTATCCCGAAAAGGAGGCAGAAGAAATCGAGGCTTTCATTCGCAAAGAATTATTGCCACACACTGCGAGCGGAAATGCCATTTTTGATAGTTTAGTTTTTTAAAACCTGCTGAGTATGAAAACCTTTTTGCAACAAGTTGTTGAAGATTTAATGGGGCAAAATCTTAAATTTTCTAGAACGGTTTTGGTTGTTCCAGGGAATCGTCCCAAGGCTTTTTTGCGAAAAACTTTTGTAGAAAGTGGATTTTCAGGGATTTTGCCAGAAATCCTTTCCGTGGAGGAGTTGCTCAAGCAGATTTCGGGCTTGCAGTTGGTTTCGGGGTTAGAATTGCTTTTTACCACATTTTCAGCCTATCAGCGTCAGCCAGAGGCTAAATCCATTGAAGAATTTTTAAAATGGGCACCCACGCTTTTAAAAGATTTTGATGACATTGATGCCTCGTTGGCAGATCCCAAAGAGGTATTTGATTTTATGGTATCCGATGAGCGTATCAAAGCTTGGGGAGAAGAATTGGAAATTGGTAGCCGAGAGGTAATCGACCAAAATTTAGGCTTTTGGGTCATGGCGAAAGTTTTGTATCATGACTTAAAAGAGGAATTATTGCAAAACGGAGTGGCATATCGTGGCTTTTTGGCTTCAGTCGCTGCCGAAAAAATTAAAGATTTTATAGCTAAAGATCGTCGAAATTTCTATTTCATAGGCTTTAATGCCTTTACCAAAGCAGAACGCCACATTGTGGAAACACTCGTGGAACAAAAACGGGCTTATTGCTATTGGGATACCGATGCATATTATATGCAAGACCCGAAGCAAGAAGCAGGGAACTTTTTGCGTGATTATAAAGCTTCGGGTAGTTTTAATCCTTTTAATTGGGAAAATGATTATTTCAAAAAAGATAAAAAAATTGAAATTATTGGGGGGGCTAAGCAAATCGGTATTGCTAAATTTGTAGGAGAAAAACTTAAAAACTTAACTCCAGAAGAACGGCAGGAAACGGCAATTGTTCTTGCCGATGAACAGTTGTTGCCAGCAGTGCTGAATTCCTTGCCCGAGGAAGTGAAGAAAATCAACATTACTATGGGATTGCCACTGCAATCTGTGCCGTTGAGTTCATTTTTCCAAGCCTTATTGGAGGCATATGCCAATCAAGAAAAATTTAATTCGTTCGGGAAATTTTACTACAAAGATGTTTTGAAAATCATCGAAAATCCGAATTTTCAAGCTTATTTTTTAGACAGTGCGAAAAACATTAAAAAAGACATTTTAGAAAATAACAAAATTTTCATTTCCCGAGAGGAACTTTTAGCCCAAACCGAAAAGCTTTTTTCGCCGTTATTTGAAGGCTTTGTTCAGCCATTGGATTTTGCGCAAGGCATGGTCGATTGGATTGAATTTTTCTGCGCAAGTGTTAAGCCAAGCGATATTGAACAAGAATATTTTTTCAGATTTAAAACTATTTTTCAGCAATTAGTCCAATTGTTTGAAAAATATGGAATTATCACGAATTTTAAGATTTTCAAGCAATTGTATCAGCAGATTTTACGCACCGAGACGCTTTCGTTTTTGGGGGAGCCGTTGGTGGGCTTGCAGTTGCTCGGTGTGCTAGAAACGCGTTTGCTTGATTTTAAACATATCATTTTCACTTCGGCGAACGAAGGTATTTTTCCTTTGGGGCGACAAGAAAATACAGCCATTCCGTTTGAGCATAGGCAGCGATTTGGGCTTAATACATTTTTGGAAAACGATGCCATTTATGCATATCACTTTTACCGTCTGATTCAGCGATGCGAGTCGGCAACCTTTTTATACAACACCGATTCAGATGGAATGGGCAAGGGCGAGCCGAGCCGTTTTCTGCTTCAATTAGAATTGGAATCTCCGCATGAAATTCAGCAAAAGCTAGCACGCGTAGAAAATACGCCAGAAAAAGCAGAGCCTTTGGTGGTGGAGAAAACACCTGCGGTGATGCAAGCACTCAATCAGTGGAAAAACAAAATCAGTCCGTCGTCGTTAGGGGCTTATTTGTACGATAATTTGGGCTTCTATGAGCGTTATGTTTTAAAAATAAAAGAAGAACGCGAAGTAGAGGAGACTGCAAATTTTCAAACTTTGGGTACCGCTGTGCACGATACGCTTGAATCGCTGTACACGCCATATCTAGGCAAGGCACTCACGCAAGAGAATTTCAAGGAAATGAACGCGAAATTAGAGGATACGCTCAAGCAGAAGTTCAATGAAATTTTGCTCAAAGACCAGCAGTTGCAAGGCAAAAACATCATTATTTATAATGTGGCGAAAGAAATGGTGGAGAGTGTTTTGCGAAAAGATGAGGTTACGGCTAAAAATCATCGATTAATCATCATGGAGCTGGAAAGCGAATTTTCTGCACCGCTAAAGTTGAGCAGTGGGCGTGAAATTAATTTTGGTGGAAAAATCGATCGTGTGGAGTCGCTTAACGGCATGATTCGCGTGATTGATTACAAAACGGGCGGGCTCGATAGCCGTGAACTGAGTTTTAACAAAGCCCGCTGGGAAAAATTTGCGAAGGATAAAGAAAGTGCCAAGGCGATTCAGCTTTTGATCTATTGCTTCATGTACCTAAATGCACACCCAAGCCAGAAAGTGGCAGCAGGAATTTATCCGCTTAGATTTTTAAATAGGCAAATAGAATTGTTGCAATTAGACGAAGTAATGGAATTTAATTTAGAAAATATAAAAGAAGGTCTTTTGGCGATTGAAAATTTAATTGAAGAAATTTTTGATGAGACGAAAGTCTTTGGAGAAATAATCGAAGAAAATACGGAGGACGAATGAGAAAGGTAGTTTTTGTTGCACTTGCGTTGTGTGCAAGTGTGAGCTTTGGGCAAGAGAAAATTAAAAGAGCCAAAGAAAATTTGAAGGATAGAGAATACGAATCGCTTGAGTATATGCCATTGGAGGTGAGCTCATCTCAGTCGAGCGTGCGAAGATACGATAACGATGAAATGGGAATCGGTACCATGCTTGTTATTGGTTTGG
Organism: Ornithobacterium rhinotracheale DSM 15997; assembly: GCF_000265465.1. Lineage (NCBI taxonomy): Bacteria > Pseudomonadati > Bacteroidota > Flavobacteriia > Flavobacteriales > Weeksellaceae > Ornithobacterium > Ornithobacterium rhinotracheale. The sequence continues at coordinate 726,740 of NC_018016.1, read as the reverse complement.
CGTGGTTTCCGCTTGTGGAAAGTCCGCTTACCATAGATAAGGAGATGAGAAATGCGGAATTGCAGCCATACCCTTATTTTCAAAAAAGCAAAGGCGATTACAGCTACACGCAAGATCGTGATTTTATTTTGCGCACGCATGTTTCAGACTACTTTTTGAAGTCGAATTATGTAAAAGCCAATCAATTGCAGGTTGATTTGCGAATTGGCGATCGCTTTGGTTTTTCGCCATCGTACACGCATTACTGGGGCAAAGAAAATGGCAAGACAGAAAGCTTGGATTTATTCTATGCCACAATAGATTACTACCGTATTCGTACGCAGATTTTTACCTTAAACTGGGGAGTGGGCGCAGCGTATTTGGGCAACGAAGTGAGAAAAGGAGGTTTGGCATTTAATTTTGGTGCGGGGTTTTATGTTAAGCCCATCAGCGTGAAAATTAATTATAAAACCGCCCTTTTAGGGAATGATTTAAGTGGTAATGCCGATCAATTTGAAATTAATCCTACTTATCACTTTAAACAATACGAACTAGGAGCCAAATACTTTAATCACAACATTGGAGGTGTTAAATTCAATGGTGTGGGCTTTGGGGCAGGAATTTATTTTTAAAGTTATCCAAAAATACTGATACCCTGCCCTGGCATTTGTTTTTCTGGAGAGGTTTCAGGTTCTGGCTCCTCTTCGGTTTCGTCTAAGTTATCTTCGGTTGGTTCTTCTTTATCTTTTTTAGGTTTGCCTATGTTGAGGAGGCTTTGCGCTCTTTTGGCTTCTTCTGTATCCTTGTATTTGCTAATGATGTTGTTAAGCTCCGCGAGATATAAATCCTTTTCGCCTAAATGATATTGTGCGAGTGCTTTCAAGAGAGAGAATTTTGGAGCTAAAGGCTCTCTTGCAAAATCTTGTATGGCTTGGTCGCTTAATGAAACGACTTTTGCATATTCTTTTTGCTCAAATAGATTATACGCCTCAAGATAAGCCGATTTTGCCGCTTCGCTATTGTCTTGGTCTAGGCTGATTGCAGGATTTTTGATGTATTGAGCATAAAGCGTATTGGGATACTGATTAAGTATAATATCCTTGTATTTTTGACTAATGGTAGGGTTTTCCTTTACATTAATTCTATATAACTGAAAGTAAGCCTCCGTTTTTACAGAATCTTTTTTAGGCGGAGTAGAAAGCAACATTTCCAGCGTTTCGGTTCCCAGTTTTGGATTGTTTAGTAAATCTGCGTATGCCACTCCTAATTTTAATTGAGCGGTATCTCTCGATAATTTTAAAGTGCTTAAACTATCTTTGTTAGGAATCTGTTCTAGATAAAATGCAACCTCGTAACGGCGAGGGTTTTTAGTCTCGGTTTGTCCTGTGAGAGCAGCTTTTTTCTCTGCGAGAGCATCTCCGCTGGTGGTAGAATTTCGCCAATTGTCTCGGAGAGAAATGTTCCCCCATAGTCGTTTAAATTCATTTTCTCCGTTCGATTTTGCAGATTCGCTATAGAAGTAAAATTTATTTCCTGCTTTTTCTGTAAAGCTAGCATCAAATGCTTTAATTTTTCGTTGAGTTTTGAACTCAGCAGCGTGTATTTCGTCCTCTTTGTTTCGCTCGGCATCTTTCTTTTTTAAAGTTTCGATGTAGTGAGCAAAGAACTCCTCTTGGTCTTTTTTAGGGAGCGATGCCACATTTAGGATACTATCGTTTCGCATTACCAAATAATGGAGGTTCATTACCTCATTTAAGTTTTTGCTCAGCTCGCTGAGTTCTTCTTTTCTTTTGGATTGAGGAATAACGGAAACGGCACTATCGTAATAGGCATTGGCATAAACGTAGTCTGATTTTTGCAAATAAAGCCCCGCAAGTGCGGCATAAGTTTCTGCTCTATACTCTGGAGAGGACATCGGTAGTTTTAAAGCCTGGAGGTAATCTTTTTTTGCAAGGTTTAGCGAGTCGATTTTTTGCTCTATGTTTCCCATTGCATACCAGAATTCATTAAAGTATTTTTCGTAATTCCCTATTCTGGCGTATTTTTTAAGCGATGATAAATATTCCTGAGCGTTATGGTCTTTGGCTTGAAAGTTAAGAGCTTTGGCAACGATGGCTCTGGCTTCCATTTCAAATCCTGGTTTTAATTTATAAACCTGAGAAAATTTCTCGTTGGCAAGTGCATAGTTTTTATCCTTTGTCAAGATTTGTCCTTGGATAAAGTATAACCTTGCTTTTTGCTTTTTGTTTTTGGTATATTTTATCGCTTTATCTAGTGCTTCGATAGCATTTTTGTAATTATCATTTTTATAAAAAAGCTCGGCAGATTGCTGAGCCACGAGTGCTTTTATCGGCTTTTTTAAATCATTATTTTCATACAATTTGTTTAAAATCTTAGCAGCCACATAGTCATTCCCCCCTTGGATTTGAGCCAAAGCAGAATAATATTCAGCCCAAGGAATAAATTTTTGAAAGCCCATTTGTTTCACTTGCTCCAGAGCCTCTAGCGCTTGGAAAGTTTTCCCTTGAAAATAGCGAGCTTCTCCCAGCATGAGATATGCCCTAGCGATGAGTTTATTTCGCTCTTTTCCGTTGATATTCATGGAATGATTAGCAATAGCCTTCAGAGCCTTTTCTTCTGCCTTAGCATAGCCTTCTCTGGTGCTGTTTTCATTATTTAAGATTTCGCCAGCCCTAAGTCTTCCAAAGATTCCAATGCCTTGGTTTTTTTCATAAGTCACATCTTCGGCTTCGTCGTTTAGGTTGAACTCCCCGTACGGAGAAACTTTTAAGATTTCAAAATAGTTGTCTTGATGGCTCTGTTTGGCTTCATTTAAACGATTATCTATCGCCTGTTGCCCGTTGAACAGAGTATTGAACCAAGCTGTTGTTTTATGATAAGTTCTATTTTTAAAAGAATCTTTGCGAGTAGAACAGCTTAAAATTAATATAATACAGAATAAAGGAATTATACGCTTCAACATGAGGACAAAGCTACATAAAAAAAAGATAAGATGATGTTTTTTATGAGATTATATAAAATAATCTTGGAAAATGGAGAGAAGTTTTTACCCACATTGCGCAAACTTTTAGGCTTAATGCCCAAAATTTTGAATCGTTAAGCGAAATTTTTATCCATCGTGCCTAAAATTTTCAATGATTAAGCCAAATTTTTAGGCTTAGTATCCAAAATTTTGCGTGATTGGGCTAAATTTTTGCCCTTTGTATCGAAAAATTTCTCTGTTTTGATTAAAAATTTCTCTTCCGAAGAGAAAAGTTTTATGCCGATAGCCTAAAATTACTTCTCAGCAGAGAGGAGATTGGCTTTATCCCAAGCTTGATAAAAGGTGATGAAAAAATAATCAAAAAAAATCGGAAAAAAAGCCTTATTTTTAGATATTTGCAACACAAAAATAGTCCGTGGAAAAACCAAGAAAAAAATTTAGACCAAAACTTACCGATCATTACAGTTTTCAGATTAAAGATTTAGATACTAAAGAGACCATGCTTTCGTACAAATTAAATGTACTGAATGTCTTGCTCCTATTGGCGTTTTTCACGCTATTTATCATTGCTGCAACCTTTGTGGTCATGCGCTACACACCGCTCAAAAGCTACATCGTTCCCGAGCAAAATACCCCCGAAACGGTTTATAAAAAACAATTGCTAGAGCTGAACGAAAAGCTTATAGCCATAGAGGATTCCCTGCAACATCACCAGCGTTACATCGAATCTGTGCAGGCGGTCGTTGGCGGGAAAATCAAAGCCGAGCATGTGGATAGCTTAATGGCAAAACAAGAAAAAATTGCCTTAAATTCGGATTATTTAAAGCCCACGGAGCAAGATTCGCTGTTCCGTTTGCAAATAGCGCAAGAGGAAATGGACGCTTTGAGCAAGGCTAAAAAACAAAGCAATGTGCCGCTGTACTTTGTGCCAGTGAAAGGTGTTTTAACTAGCAAGTATGATTTAACCGAGAAACATCTAGCCGTAGACATTGCCGCCAAAATGGGCGAAAGCATTAAAGCCATAGAAGCAGGAGATGTTGTGCTATCTGAATGGATTCCAGAAACAGGATACACCGTGATTATTCGTCACCCAAACGATGTGATTTCGATTTATAAACATGCCTCCAAAGTGTTTAAGAAAACAGGCGATGTGGTAGAAAAAGGCGAAGTAATCGCAGAGGTCGGAAACTCGGGCGAGCAAACCACAGGGCCACACCTGCATTTTGAGCTTTGGGTGAGAGGCAAAGCCGTAGACCCCGAAGAATACATAAATTTTAATTAAAAATCGACACTCCAATGTTGAAATCTTTTATTGCAAAATATTTAGCTAAATTCATTACTAAAAAAGAAGATAAATGGCAGGCTAATGCCGAGCAAGCCCAGCAAAAGCTTTTTTTAGCCATGGTAAAAAAAGCTCAAAATACCGAATTTGGTAAAATTCATCACTTCAGAGAAATAAAAACCATAAAAGATTTTCAGGAGCGTGTGCCATTGCAAGATTACGAAACGCTTAAAAGCTACATCGACCAAATCGTTGAAGGTAAAGAAAATGTACTCTGGCCAGGCAAGCCGCTTTATTTTGCCAAAACTTCGGGCACCACTTCGGGTACCAAATACATTCCGATTTCCAAAGAATCGATGCCATATCACATAGAGGCGGCAAGAAATGCCTTGCTATATTACATCAAAAATAGCCAAAATGCGAATTTCGTAAATGGAAAAATGATTTTCTTGCAAGGAAGCCCCGAGCTGGAAGAAAAAAACGGCATAAAAGTCGGTAGGCTTTCTGGGATTTCGGCGCATTTTGTCCCCAATTATTTACAAAAAAATAGAATGCCCTCTTGGGAAACCAATTGCATCGAAGATTGGGAAACCAAAGTAGATAAAATCGTGGAAGAAACTAAGCACGAGAATATGACACTCATCGGCGGGATTCCGCCATGGCTGATTATGTATTTTGAACGATTGCAAGAAAAAACGGGCAAAAAAATCAAACAAATATTCCCTAATCTGCAATTGATCGTAACGGGCGGTGTGAATTATGAACCCTACCGACAAAAGATGAACGAGCTTTTGGGCGGAGCGGTGGATGTGATTCAAACTTACCCCGCATCGGAAGGTTTTATTGCCTACCAAAATCAATTAAATTCAGAAGAATTGTTGTTGCTTTTGGATAAAGATATTTTCTACGAATTTGTACCTGTGGATGAGATTGGAAACGAAAATCCGACTCGTTTGACGATTGGCGAAGTAGAGCTCAATAAAAATTACGCCGTGATTATGAGTACCATGGCGGGGCTCTGGGCTTATAGCATAGGTGATACCGTGAAATTTGTGTCTAAAAATCCTTACAAAATTGTGGTTTCTGGCAGAATTAAACATTACACTTCGGCATTTGGAGAGCATGTGATAGGGCAAGAGGTAGAAAAAGCTCTAGAAAATACATTGAAAGAATTTCCAGCCTTGGTAACGGAGTTTCATGTGGCACCCGAAGTGGCGCCAGAGCAGGGCTTGCCATACCACGAATGGCTCATAGAATTTGAGCAAAAACCTGAAAATATGGAACAATTTGCCGAAAAATTAAACCAAGAAATGTGTGCACAAAATGTGTATTATGATGATTTAATTCAAGGCAAAATCTTGCGACCTTTGGTTTTAACAACTATTCAAAAATCGGGATTTAACGAATATATGAAAACCCAAGGAAAACTGGGCGGACAAAACAAAGTACCACGCCTTGCCAATGACCGAAAACTTGCCGAACCTCTAAAACAATGGGCTGAATAATGGACACTTTGTACGATTTTTTTCTTTCGCCTTATGCCGAAGCCACTTGGCAAGATATTTTATTAGAAGTTACGGCAGTAATTTTTGGGCTTTTAAGTGTGCTTTTTGCACGAAAGGGTAACATTTGGGTGTATCCTACGGGGATTATTAGCACCATGATTTATGTATATATCTGCTACACGGTAAGGTATTACGGAGATTTAATTATCAATATTTACTATACCATGATGAGCGTGTATGGCTGGATTCTCTGGGCAAATATAAGCGAAGATTCCTCGTTAAAAATCACTTGGTGTAAAGCCAAAGATTGGGCAATTGCACTTGCAATCACGATACTTTCGATGGTGTTTGTGGTGGGCGTGTATATTTATTTCGACAAATTTGAATCTTGGTTAAATTATGTCGATGTGCTTACCACGGGCTTAGCCTTTGGCTCTATGTGGCTGATGGCTAAAAAGAAAGTCGAAAATTGGCTAGGCTGGTTATTGACGGATTTAATCTCTGTGCCGCTGTATTTTGCTAAAGGTTTAGGATTTACGGGCATTCAATTCACAATTTTTCTTATCTTAGCTTGGCAAGGATATCAAATCTGGAAGAAAGAAGCCAATGAAGGAAGAGAAACGAGAAAGACTATTTGAGACAAAACCACTGAACGAATGGGCAGAAGATGATCGCCCGAGAGAAAAATTAATGCTAAAAGGCAAAGACGCTTTGTCTGATGCCGAGCTTTTGGCAATCATTATGGGCAGTGGCAATCGAGAAGAAACCGCAGTGGATTTAGCCAAGCGAATACTACAAGATCATCATCACAATTGGAACGAGCTCGCCAAGCGTTCGGTTTCTGAGCTTAAAAAATACAAAGGAGTGGGAGAAGCCAAGGCAATTGGGATCGTTTCGGCACTTGAAATCGGTAGGCGACGAGCCAAGCAAACCCCCGTGCGTCGCCCACAAATCAAATCCAGCCAATCTGCTTATGAATATTTGAGGCACGAGCTAGAGGATTTGCATGTAGAAGAATTTTGGGTATTATTTTTAAACCAATCCAATCGAGTGATTGCCGCACAAAAAATCAGCGAAGGGGGCATTGTGGGAGCTTTGGTAGATGTGCGTGTGCTGTTCAAAAAAGCCATCGAAATGTATGCTACCGCCGTTATAGTGGCACATAATCACCCAAGCGGAGCACTCCATCCAAGTACAGAAGATTTGCAAATAACTGCTAAAATTAAAGAAGCAGGAAATGTGCTAAATATTCCGATGCTTGATCATTTAATTATAGCTCAATCAGGATATTATAGCTTTGCAGATGATGGGCAGGTGTGATGGTTGTCTTTAAAATAAATTTGGAAGTAAAAGAGAAAAGTTTATATATTTGGCGAAAATTAACTAGAAAAAAATTGTAATATTCAAAAAAATGTTTAAACACACACACACACACACACACACACACACACACACACACACACAATTAAACCTTAAAAATATAAGCATCGCAAAAGTAATTTTTGCGAGAGAATATAATATGTCCCCTGCACAAAATTTCATGAAATTTTGTGCAGGGGATTTTTTTGTGTCTAAAAAAGTTAAAAAATAAATAAAATGCCAATTAAGTACAAAGTAATTCAGAAAGGGCAACCCGGAGTTGCCGGTGGAGGAGAAAAGAAATATTATGCCTCTGCGAATTTAGTGGGCGAAAAGACGCTCGCAGGATTGACCAAAGACATTGAGAAAATTTCTACCGTAAGCGGTGCCGATATTCGTGCGGTGCTATATGCATTGGTAGATGTAATGCAAGCCGCGCTGGAGGAAGGTAATGCGGTACGCCTCGGTGAGTTAGGTAGTATGCGCGTGAACATCAGTAGTGAGGGGAAGGCGAAAGAGGAAGAAGTAACGGCGGCGAGTATCAAGGGTGCAAAAGTGATTTTTACGCCAGGTAAGGATTTGAAAAAAATGTTGAATAATCTAACCTACGAAAAGCTCTAAGCATCGCCTGAAAAAAAACACGCGTGTTTTTTGGAAAAATGTAGTGTGTTTTTTTAAAAAACACGCGTGTTTTTCGGAAAGCGATAGTTATAAAATTAAAATATAAAAAAGGGGAAGCCGAAAACCTTATAGAGTAGGCAATTTTTTTAAATATAAATTATGGATTTAGATGGTAGAATGCGCAGACATGTTTTTTTTCCAATATACATTTCTGTTATTTTGATAAGTTTAGGTTTGAAAATGATTGATGATACTTCTTCAAGTTTAATAACACTATTGATTATTTTATTGTTGTTGTATATAGTTAAATCAATAAGTGTTATTCTTAGATTACATGACGCTGGGTATAGTGGATTGTGGTGGGTTTATCTTTCTTTAATCCCCGAGGTTTTATTCATAGCTATTTTGTTCTTTTGTTATATTTTTAATGTTGATGTAGCAGGGGGACTTTTAATAGTTTTATCATTATTGTTGATAGTTCCACCTATCTTTCTCCTAGTTTTATTGGTTAAACCAAGTGAAAGAAAGGATAATAAATGGGGGAAATATTAGATGTGAAAGATTGAGCCTGTTCTCAGTAAATAAAAAAGGCTAAAAAATCTTTATCCCCCTTTACCCCGCTCAAAAAGAAACATTTATCCAAAAATACTTTAATAATCAAGAATTAAATGTATCTTTGCACTCGTTTAAGCGAAGGGGAGTAAACATTTATAAACTAAAAAGTTAAACACTTATCATTAAGGTATTTCGCTCTAAGCTCCCGATACATTTAATGATAATACAAATTTTTTTACTATGTCTGAAGAGACTAAAAACAAATTACAGGCGGAACAAAACTTGTTAAACGCCAACATTTCACCAGAAGATTTCGATTGGGAAGCCTTTGAAAGCGGTTTGAACGAAGAAGATCGCAAAGAAAAAGCTGAATTGGAGGAAATGTATGAAAACACCCTTGAAGAACTAGACGAAAATGTTGTGTTCAAAGGGAAAGTAGTGCGCATTACCGACAAAGAAGCAATCGTAGACATCGATTTCAAATCTGAAGGTGTTATTTCTTTGAACGAATTCCGTTACAACCCAGATCTTAAAGTAGGCGATGAGGTAGAGGTAATGGTAGACCAAAGAGAAGACAAAAACGGGCAATTGCAACTTTCTCACAGAAAAGCAAGAACCCTTAACGCTTGGGCTCGTGTGAACGAAGCCAACGAAACTGGCGAAATCGTAACGGGTAACATCAAAGCAAGAACCAAAGGTGGTATGATTGTAGATGTTTTCGGTTTAGAAGCATTCTTGCCAGGATCTCAAATCGATGTGAAGCCAATCCGTGACTACGAGCAATTTGTAGGAAAATCAATGGAATTTAAAGTAGTGAAAATTAACCCAGAATTTAAAAATGTGGTAGTTTCTCACAAAGCCTTGATCGAGGCAGATATCGAAGAACAGAAAAAAGAAATCATTGGTCAGTTAGAAAAAGGTCAAGTATTAGAAGGTGTGGTTAAAAACATCACTTCTTATGGTGTATTCGTAGACTTAGGAGGTGTTGATGGATTAATCCACATTACAGATCTTTCTTGGAGCCGTATCAACCACCCGAACGAAGTGGTAGAGGTAGACGACCAAATCAATGTTGTAATCTTAGATTTCGACGAAGATAAAACAAGAATCCAATTAGGTGTTAAGCAATTAGAGCCACACCCATGGGAAGCTTTAGATCAAAATGTACAGGTAGGAGACAAAATCAAAGGTAAAGTAGTTGTATTAGCAGACTACGGTGCGTTTGTAGAAGTAGCTCCTGGTATCGAGGGGCTTATCCACGTGTCAGAAATGTCTTGGAGCACTCACTTGCGTTCAGCACAAGATTTTGTACAAGTAGGTGATGATGTAGAGGCTGTAGTATTGAGCATCGACCGCGAAGACAGAAAAATGTCTCTTGGTATGAAACAACTTACTCCAGATCCATGGACAGACATTACTGCTAAATACCCAGTAGGTTCTAAACATGTAGGTACTGTTCGCAACTTCACAAACTTCGGTGTATTTGTAGAATTAGAAGAAGGAGTAGACGGATTAATCTACATTTCTGATCTTTCTTGGACAGAAAAAATCAAACATCCATCTGAATTCTGCAGCGTAGGAGATAAGTTAGATGTTGTAGTTCTAGAACTAGATGTAGAAGCTCGTAGATTGAGCTTAGGACACAAGCAATTAGAAAACAACCCTTGGGATGAGTACGAAACTAAATATGCAGTAGGTACTGAGCACACAGGAGTTGCATTCAATGTATTTGACAAAGGAGCAAAAGTAGAATTCGAAGATAAAGATATCGAGGCGTTTGCACCAGCAAGAACACTTGACAAAGAAGACGGAACTCGCGTAGCACAAGGAGAATCAATCAACTTTAAAGTAATTGAATTCAACAAAGAATTCAGAAGAATCGTTGTTTCTCACACAGCTACTTACAGAGACGAAGAAATGAAACAAGTGAAAAAACAACTAGAAAGCCAAAATACGCAAGAAAGAGCTACACTTGGTGATCTAGATGAGCTTGCAGCATTGAAAGAAAGAATGGAAAACGGAAAGTAATTTTCGGAAATTGTTCATATTATTTAAGGCTTCTTTTTCAAGAAGCCTTTTTTTTATGTTTTGTAACTATCTGGAAACTAAAGAAAATAACTGATCTATTTTGTTTTTGAATTAATTTTTTTACTAACTTTGTTTATAATTAACAAAAAATAAAATTATGAGAAAAACACTTCTATTTTCAGTTATCTTTTGTGGGTGTAGTATGTTTTCTTTCGCCCAAGAAGAAGGAAGGGTAGGAATTAATACAGATTCTCCTACCGAAAATTTAGACATAGTAGGCACGCTGCGTGTGCGTAACTTACCAGAAAGTGGGGTTGGAAAGATAATAGGTACTTCTCAAAACGGGGAACTGTCTACGGAGAAGCAAACTTTCAGAGCTACCAAAATGGTTGTGGCGGATTCGCATGGCGTTCTCGGAACGGCAGAGCTAAGTGAATCTACGGGATTAAATAGTTTAAGCCTTTATAGTAGTAGTGTGAATACAGATAACGAAAACGTAACTGTAGATTTGTCTAAATCTAATGCTAGGGTTTTTGTGATCAATGATGTTTCAACAAACGATCAAGGAGGTAATATGACGACAGTTGTCTTGCCTAAAAATAGGAACACGCCTAATGAAACGAGAATAATTAGACTGATGATTATTCCTGTGAATGGAGGTACATCGGGGGGATTACAAATACAACCTGTAGGGAATGAGGATAATTTTAACCTTCAGGCTGCTCAGATTCAAGATGGAGTAGTCCTTATTGGGGATAATGTAAATGCTCGTTATTCTACTATTTATACATTTGTGGAATATAACGATAAGTGGTATATGAGTGTTGGGGATTTATGATATTAAATTTGGATTAATATTTTGAACGAAGTGCCTTATGTTTTGTGAGGAAACGCAAGCACTTTTATCAATCTAAAAATTTTCAAAACACGACTTTTGTCATTATTGATAAAAGTCACCTAGCTTGTTGATGGGAGATAGGCTGAAATATCTAAATTTGCCAAACGAAAAGCAAACATCTTTTCATAGTTGATAAATAATTGTTTTTATAGTGGTTAATAAAAAATGGGAGCAGCTTTTGCTAGACTCCCGTTTTTTTTTGTTATAAACTTTTTAAATTTCCTTTAAATTCCGAAATGCTATTATAGCCCTTGGCTTGCATAATATCTTGTAGCTCCCTTAACAGTCGATCAAAGACAGGTGTGCCTTCTTTCATCAGTTGGGTTCCCACTTGTACCATGGCAGCGCCGCACAAAATATGCTCAAAAACATCTTTTCCCGATTCCACGCCACCGCAACCAATTACGGCAATTTCAGGTTTTAATAATTGATAAAACTTGCGCACATTGGCAAGTGCCGTAGGTTTTACATAAGCTCCACCCAAGCCACCAAAACCTTCTTTTGGTTTTATCACAACACTTTCGCTATCGGTATCGATGAATAATCCATTCCCAATGCTGTTGATACAAGTTACGAAATCTAACGGAAATTGATTTAAAATCGCAGCCATTTGCTCGAAATGCACCATGTCGAAATACGGAGGAAGTTTCACACCAAGTGGTTTAGTATAGAAAGCAAAAACCTTTTCAAGCACTTCTTGGGTGCGTTCAAAATCGTAGCCCGTTTGTGGCTTGCCAGGAATGTTAGGGCAAGAAAGATTTAGCTCTACGATAAAATCGCCGTCGGTTTCTTGCAAGCGTTGGAGCATGGCAAGATTATCTTCAAGGCAAATTCCCGCTAGCGATAAAAAGATGGGCTTTGTCTTTTCGTTCTTCAGACAAAAATCTAAATAAAAATCCAGTCCATTATTGGGCAATCCCATTGAATTGATACTGCCTAATTCCAAATCCACATAGCGTGGGCTTGGGTTCCCTTCGCGTGCGGCAGGCGTGGTGCTTTTGGTTACCATCGCGCCCGAAGCGGATTGTAGTAAATTTTCCAGCTCGTCGAGTTCCATACATTTGGCACCCGAGGCATTCATTAAACAATTAGAAAATTGATGTTGTGCAAAGTGTGTCGATAAATCCATTAAAAATTACTTTAAAAATCGGGTGTAAAATTACAAAATCCTTTAACTTTGCTCAAATCAATAGTACAAAAAAATCAAGGCAAATTTTACTATGAACACAAAAGAGGATTTTTTACTTAGAGCCTACGAATTAGGCATCATTAAATTTGGGAGTTTTACACTGAAAAGCGGTATCGAATCGCCTTTTTATGTAGATCTGCGCCCGCTTGCATCGAGCCCACAGTTGTTAAAAACATTATCAAACAATCTTTTGCAATTGGTAGACGATCGCTCGCTGGAGCTCATCTGCGGGGTGCCTTATGCGGCACTTCCTATGGCGACTACCATGAGTTTGGAAAGTGGGATTCCGCTTATTATTAAACGAAAAGAAAACAAGGGCTACGGGACTAAACGCATGCTCGAAGGGGTGTTTAATCAAGGGCAAAATTGTCTTTTGGTAGAAGATGTGATCACTAGTGGTAAAAGTTTGATTGAAACCATAGAGGAGGTAGAAAAAGAAGGGCTAAAGGTTACTGATATTGTCGTGGTGCTAGATCGTGAACAAGGCGGTAAAAAACTTTTAGCTGAAAAAGGCTACCGTGTACAAACACTTTTCACCATCAACGAAGTAATAGATATTTTGCACAAATATCACCGCTTGAGCGATGAGCAAGTGGCAAGTATCAAAGAATTTTTGAACAATCCGCCAGAGGCTCCAGTCAAGAAGCGTGTGCGCTATGAGGATAAAGAAATCAGCCACCCAGTGGGGAAAAAGTTGATTGATATTGCACTTAGAAAAAAATCAAATTTGATTGCTTCTGCCGATGTTACTACCACCGAGGAGCTTTTAAACCTAGCTGAAAAAATCGGGGATAAAATCGTGGCTTTAAAACTCCACACCGATATTATCACGAATTTCACAAGAGAGTTTGTAGAGGAAATTAAAAAATTAGCCCGAGAAAAAGATTTTGTAATTTTTGAAGATAGAAAATTTGCCGACATCGGGAATACTCAAGATTTGCAGTTTAGACAAGGGATTTATCGCATTGCAGATTGGGCAGATATGGTAACGGCGCATGTGATTGCGGGCGAAAAAAGTTTGGAAGTTTTCGGTACTACGGGCGTGGCTTCTATTGTAGAAATGTCGTCTGCTGGTACCTTGACAGATAATTATTATATCTCTAAAGCCTTGAATGTTTCGCAAAAATCTGCACAAGTCTTTGCCGTAGTGGCACAACGCCAAGTGCCAAACGATTTATTATTGCTCACACCTGGAGTGAATTTAAGCGTAAAAGGCGATAACAAAGGGCAGCAATATAACACGCCAGAAAAAGTGTTCCGTGATTACCATACCGATTTTATGATTGTGGGACGCGGAATCTACAAAGCCACAGAACCAGAAAAAGTAGCCGAAGAATACAGACAGCAAGGCTGGGCGGCTTACGAAGCAAGTTTGAAATAAGTTTTAAAATGAAAAGAACACCGCCTTTAGGGCGGTGTTCTTTTGTATAAGCTTTAGAGGGGAATGGTGTATTTTAACACAAAACATGCTTGCAGTTCCTAAAACTTTTTATAGCTTTGCCTCAATTCTATGAAACAGTGTGTACAATATATAATGAATTATGATAAGTTTAACAACTTTTTTTTGCCTAGCTCGAGAAAAAGTGTAAACACACACACACACACACACACACACACACACACACACACACACAGTATAATTGTGCGTGTATAGTTTACTTTCAACTATTTGTATTTGCAAGTAGTTTACCATTCATTTTAAAGATAAAAAACAGTGGTGCTAGCTTGTTGCTGGCTATACTATATTGTATAAAAAGACTAAAGCCAAAGTTCCGTTTAGGAGCTTTGGCTTTTTTGTTATGTACATCTTTTTATCTCCCTATAAAGAGATGTTTTTGCAGTGCCCTACACTGTAAAATACTTCTTTTCATACACTCTCATGGAACGAGCTTCCTAGTAGAATGTTTTTTTTCATACTTAATTTTTCTAGCTAAACAGCTAGGAAAGTTGTTATGTGATGTTCGCTATGAGAATAGCCGACAATCGTTTTTAAGTTTTGGCCTTGCTGTGGAAATCCCCTAACTCCACGGTAAGGCTTTTTTTATGAAAGCAAGGGGAATAAAAAAATAATAACAGAGACAAATATAAACAGAATAGAAACTTTTTAAAATTAAATTTTATGAAAAAGACAATGTTAAGCTTAGGAGTATTCGCCTTGATGGGCTTGAGTACTCAAGTATTTGGGCAAGTAGAAACAGCTACGGAAGGTCCTTTGAGTAAAGATGCAGTAGGGATAAATACAGATGAGCCTACCGCAACTCTGGATGTTAACGGGGGGGCGCGTGTAAGGAAAGCGAGAGCAGCCGTATTGCCAGAATCTAAAGTGAAAGCCACCGAGATTTTGGTAGTAGACAAAGATGGAAACTTGTTGCGCTTACCAATTAGTGCGACTACCTTAGCAGATTTAGTGAAAGATACTCCTGCAGCAGGAGGTGGCACTGGACCAAGCACACCAGGGGGAGCAACTGGCAAAACGCCATTTACAGCGCTTACAGGAAACATAAGAATTGTAGAGCACATTACAAAAGCGGAATGGGATGAGCCAAATACTTTTTGTTTAGTTCAGACAGGTAAACAATTTGCGGAGCTTCCAGAGCCCAAGCCATTTGAGGGAAGAGTAATATCAATTAATAATCAATCAGGAACTAAAATAGGATTTAAAGGAAGTAATGTTCCCGAAAATGCGACAACCCTAATGCCAGGACATGGAATGATGATCATGTCCAATGGAGAAGCTTGGTATATGATAGGTGGAGGCTATTAATAATTTCAAAAAATAGAATAGAGATGAAATTAAAAGTATACTTTTTTAGTCTTATAGTGCTTGGGATATTGAGCCTTCAAGCACAGATAAAAGTGATTCAAAAGCCAGAAGAGTCCATTTGGGGTGAAAATCCTTTTTTAGATGCCTCAGGATATACTGATTTTGAAAATAATGTAGGTAAAGGGATTTATTTTCCAGAAACAGATTTAACGACTTGGGAGTTTAAACTGGATAATGTGAATCCTGGTAATTTTTCTACTTATTTTAATGGGCTGTTGGTTTTTAATAAAGGAACAGGGCAGACGATTTCAGACCCTCAAAAGGGAGGAAAGCAAGTGAATGTAGTGCCAGGTTTTTATTATTTTTATAATCCGAAAGGTGTACAAAACCAAAGTGTAGCAGAAGGGAGTTGGCTTCCCATATCAACAGTTGCCAATGCTGCTCCAGGTACAGGAGGCAATCCAGGGGGTGGGGGGGCTCCAAGTAATCCTGATGCTAGACTAACTGTTGAGTCAGCAGGGTTTGATGGGGTTTATGTGGGTGGAGAAGCCACGACCTCTTCAAATAAAGTTAAGTTTAAATTGGTGAATAAAAGTCTGTTTAGAATAAATCAAGTAGATTTATCAAAGGCAGTAACTGTGAGTAATGCGAAAAATAGCGGAGGAAGTACTCTAGGAATAGCTAAAGGACAAAACACATCGGTGTCTTTGAATGGTGGAGAGGAAAGAACTTTGTCATGGACATTTGTGGGGACTCCGAAAGCAGGTGAATTGAAAGCTGTATTTGATATTGCAGGTTTGCATGCGGAACAAAGTATGACCGTTGTAAAAGGAACGGCTACTTTTACCAATCCAAGCATTACAGCGAATGTAGTTTCTATTAATTCTGCAGGGGCAAGTGTTCAAGGAGTAATAGATAATAACAGCCATCGTTTGGCCATAGAAATACCTTATACCAATGGAAAAGGAGCTTATGATGCTGTAAGTGTAACAAAAGCTTCTGCAAAAGGACAAGGAGGGGATATAAATGATTTAACACTAAAAATAGCAGAAGGCTCTTTTAGCGGTAGTGGTAATTTAACGGCAAGCATAGAAGTGGGAGGAGATGGAGTGTATCAAGTAAAACAAATGCCGGCAGGGCAATCGTATACTATCGCCACCTTCCCCGTAAGCATGGGGAGTTCTACCTTTACTGTAGAAGTAAAAGGTTTCGGAGGGTACACCTCAACACAAACTCAATCTTTTAATAAAAACTTTACAAGAAACAATTGTAGTAGTGGCTATTATGGAACCTCGGTAAACTATAAAAAAGAAGCGACAGCTACAGCAGTGAGTGGAATTAGCCAAGCAGATGCTGAAAAGAAAGCAAGAGAAAAAGCCTTAGCAGAAGCTAAGAAGTTAGTAAGTGATGGCGGACAAAATCATGCTAACCAAAATGGACAATGTAAAAAAAGTAGTAGCTCTGGAGGTGGTGGTGGAACACAACCTCCTAGGAGATTTTATTATACTATAGGTGTTACATGTCATGCAAATGTTGTAGCTCAAGATGGAGCTTGGACTATGTTGCACGATTCTTATAGCTCTTCATATTCTTCTTCAAGTGCAGACACATTTCTTCAGGAGGGGTATAGCAGTAATAGAGCGGATGCCTTGAGAGATGGAGCAAGAAGAATGAGAAGGGAATATGAAAGAGAGGGGTATAGATTTGCTTATGGAGACCCTAATTGTAGCGTAACTTTATATCCATCGGGAGGCTATTAAAAATAGAGTAATTATGAGCATAAAATACAATGTAATTCAGCGTAGAAACCCAAGCAAGCCAGGGGAGCCACAAAAATACTATGCCGTGGTGGCAAGCGATGGAGAAATGGATATAGACCAGCTCGTTAAGCAAATCGAGAAGTTTTCGGCACTCAGCGAGGCAGATATTCGTGGCGTTATCATTGCGCTAGAGAATGTAATTCAAGACGCCTTGGCAGCGGGCAAAATCGTTCGTTTAGATAAGCTTGGCTCGCTCTATGCCACTTTAAGCAGTGGAGCGGCAGATACAGAGAAAGATTTTCATTCGGGCTTAATCAAAAAGGTAGGCGTAAACTACCGCCCAGGCAAGCGTATCCTAGATAGCATGAAGGCAGCAGGCTTTGAAAAAGTAGCCAAGCCTAAAGCTTAAAAAACATTATTATTTATTCCTTTTTAAGGAAGAGGGAACCTCTATTCATGAGGTTCCTTTTTTTTGTGCCTAAGTATCTCCCAACTCTTTGCAAAGACTTGGGGAAGTGTGTGCGAAGAGTTTGTGAACTCTTCGCAGAGAGTTGGTAAACTGTGTGCAAAGAGTTGAGGCAGGCGTTAGGGCGTGTTCACAATCTCGCTCAGAGCCCTATCGCCTTTCAAGTTTCGCACTTGGCGCAGAATCCATTGTCCGCGTTTTGAGATGTAGGCACTTGGCGGGTTTACATTGTATTTTTTGGGATTGGGCAGGCAGGCAATGATGCGTGCCGTCTCGGTAGGCGTGAGCTGTGAGGCGTTTTTCTTAAAATAATATTGCGCCGCTGCCTCTATGCCATAAACGCCTTTGCCCATTTCGGCATTGTTGAGGTAAACTTGCAAAATACGCTCCTTGCTCCACAGCGTTTCGATGATAAAGGTGCAGTAGGTTTCCAATCCTTTTCTAATCCAAGTGCGCCCTTGCCACAAAAATACATTTTTGGCAGTTTGTTGCGAAAGGGTGCTCCCGCCACGCAATTTCTTGCCCGCTTTGTTTTTCTCGTAGGCGGTTTTAATTTCTTTAAAATCAAAGCCATTATGAATGGCAAAATTCTGGTCTTCTGCTGCAATTACAGCCCATTTAGCACTAGCCGGAATTTCATCATAAGCGAGCTGTGTTCTGGAGAAACCATAAGATAAATTGCTCAGCTGTGTAATGGTGATAGGTGGATTTATAAAGATTAAAATCAGGGCATAAACCCAAGGAATGAGCAGTAGAAAAATGAGTATTTTTAGTATTTTTTTCATGGGTTAAATCATGTTATAGTGGCACAAAAATAGAAAAACGCCTTTGTTTATAAAAGTAACAAAAGCGTTTTTAAATATGTTTTGGTTAAAAATCAGCGAGATTATATCTTCCCGATGTCTTCGCGATAATATTCATAATCAAAATTGATTTTATGGATATTTTCGTAAGCCACTTTTCTGGCTTCTTCTAGCGTAGCGCCAGTTCCCACCACATTGAGCACGCGCCCGCCTGTGGTGTAGATTTTTCCACTTTCTTCTCTGGCTCCTGCAATAAATACGGGAACATCAACTTTGTTCAATCCTCGGATTTCAAAACCAGTTTCGTAAGTGCCTGGGTAGCCACCGCTCGCCATTACTACACAGCAAGCATGTTCGTTTTTCCATTTAAGTTCAATGTCTTGCTGGTGTATTGCGGAATCGATGAGGGCTACTAAATCATTCTCCATCAAAGGCAAAAGTGCTTCGGTTTCTGGGTCGCCAAATCGCATGTTGTATTCCAATAGATAAATACCATGCTCGGTAATCATAAGCCCAAAGAAAATAATGCCTGCAAAATGCATTTTTTCTGCCAAGAGCCCTTTTTGTGTTGGGAGCAAAATGTTTTTCTCAAACTCCTTCATGTGCTCATCGGTAAAATGCGGGTTAGGAGCCACTACGCCCATTCCGCCCGTGTTGAGTCCTGTTTCGCCTTTTCCGATTTTCTTGTGGTCTTTTACAGGCAAGAAAGTTTTAATTTCTTTATGGTTAAAGATAGAAAGCACAGAAACTTCCACACCTTTTAAGTATTCCTCGATTACGACCTCGTTGCCTGCTTCGCCAAAGGTTTTGTCTTCCATGATTTTGCGCAAAGTAGTTTCGGCTTCAAAGTTGTCGTGCACGATGATCACACCTTTTCCTGCTGCCAAGCCACTGGCTTTGATCACGATAGGGAATTGTGTGAGCTCTTTTACATAATCTCTAGCGTCTACAAAATTGTTGAAACTTTTGGCAAAAGCCGTGCGCACGCCGTATTTCTCCATAAAATCTTTGGCAAAAGCCTTGCTGCCTTCCAATTTAGCCGCACGCTTATCTGGACCAAAAATTCTTAATTGATTGGATTCAAACAAGTCTACAATACCTTCTACCAATTCTGCTTCTGGACCTACAATCGTTAAGTCTATATCATTTTGTTGAGCAAAAAGCATTAAGCCATAATTAGATTCAGCTACGATGTTTTTTCCAATTTGTTCGGTTCCAGCGTTTCCTGGCGCAAAGAAAAGCTCGCAAGAAGGGTGGTCTTGTTTAATTTTCCACCCGATGGCGTGTTCTCTTGCGCCGTTTCCTACGATGAGTATTTTTTTGTAATCATTTGCATTCATACTTATTGTGTTTTAGAATTATTGATAATTATTGTTTAGATTTTTTGATTTAATGTAAGAAATGTCTCATACCGCTGATGATCATCGGGATTCCGTGTTCATTAGCCGCGTCTATGCTCTCTTGGTCGCGCATGCTTCCTCCTGGGTGAATCAAGGCTGTAATGCCTTCTTGTGCTGCATAATCTACCACATCTCTGAATGGGAAAAAGGCATCGGAAGCCAAAACTAGATTTTCTTGTGTTTTTTCCTTTGCACGCTGAATCGCCTGCTGTGCTGCCCAAATACGATTAGTCTCGCCTGTGCCCACGCCTAGAGCTTGTCCGTTTGTGGCAACCACGATGGCATTGCTCTTTACATGTTTCACTACTTTCATGGCAAATTCCAAATCAGAAAGTTGCTTTTCGGTAGGTTGTTTTTCGGTTACTACTTTAAAATCATTGCTAAACGATTTGTCGATTTCTTGCACGAGCAATCCGCCATCTACTTGCACGAGTTGCATTTTATCGCTTAATGGATTTTTAATTTCAATCACGCGCAAATTTTTCTTTTTAGCAAAAACTTCCAAAGCCTCTGGCTCAAAGCTCGGTGCAGCAACGATTTCAAGGAAAATCTCGTTACATTTTTCTGCCACTGCTTTTGTTACTTTTTTATTAAAAGTTACAATGCCACCAAAAATCGAAATCGGGTCGCAGTCGTGTGCTTTTTGGTACGCTTGCAAAATATCATCATCTAAAGCCACGCCACAAGGAGTGCTATGTTTCACCGCACAACAAGCCGTTTGGTCGAACTCGCAAACTACTTTCCACGCCAAATCCAAATCGCGGATGTTGTTAAACGAAAGCTCTTTGCCTTGGTGTTGCGTAAAGTTTTTCAATGCACCATTGGCAAAAGTCGAAGTGTAGTAAGCTGCCGCTTGGTGCGGGTTTTCGCCATAGCGCAAGTCAAACTCTTTTTGGAAAGAAATACTATAATAGGGTGGAAATGGGTCGTTCAGCAATTTTTGAGCAATAGCTGCATCATATGCCGAGGTGAGATTAAATACTTTTCCTGCTAAATTTTTGCGAGTTTCTAAGCTAGTCTCTCCTTGATTTTCGATTTCTTTTTGGACTAAAGCATAATCGTTGTTATCGGTGATCACCGTTACATCAAAGAAAGATTTAGCTGCGGCACGAAGCATTGTTGGTCCGCCTATATCGATAAATTCCACCAATTCTTCCATAGATAAGTCCTTATCGGCATTTTCAAAGAAGGAATACAAATTCACGACAACCATATCAATCGTGCTGATGCCCATATCGGCAAGCGTTTGCATATGTTGTGGGTCGTTTCTACGCGCCAAAATTCCGCCATGAATGTGCGGGTGCAAGGTTTTTACGCGTCCGTTTAAAATTTCAGGAAATTCCGTAATTTGTGAAACTTCTTTTACATTAATGCCCGCTTCTTTAAGGTGCTTGTAGGTGCCACCCGTAGAAAGAAGTTGGTAGTTTTGGGATTCTAAAAATTGCGCAAAGGCAGTGATGCCTGCTTTGTTTGATACGCTGAGGAGTGCTGTTTTTTGCATTTTGTTTATTTACTTTCAGCAAATATATATCATTTATAGTTAAATGTAAAAGGCTAAAGGCATTAGACTTTAAGTATTTTAAACAAATTACTCACAAAAATATATTTTAATAAATTTTAAAACTATATTTGTTTGAAAATTAGCCAATCATGCACATCGATCAAGTGAGGGATTTATGCTTAAAATTGCCTTTTGCCGAGGAGTCTATGCCCTTTGGCGAGAATTTTTTGGTGTTTAAAATTGGTGGAAAAATGTTTGCACTTCTCTTTTTAACCCCAGGCAGAAGGTGGATTAACCTAAAAGCCGAACCCAGCGATGTTTTAAAGTTAAAAGAAGAATTTGCTACCGTGATGCCCGCCTATCACATGAACAAAAAACATTGGATTTCGGTGAATTTTGAAGAAATATCGCCCCGAGATTTAGCTGATTGGGTGCAGCAATCTTATGATTTAGTTAAGGCTAAGCTCCCTTTAAAAATTAGAAAAAACTTGATTTAGAAATTTCTTATACTTCCTATTTTTGTTTGGTGAGGCAAAAAGTAGTAATTTGGCCCCAACTTAAAAAAAAGGAAAGAAATTACATGACCATTGCACCTTATATTTTAAATGACTTGCCACCCCTAGCCTTAGAGGATACGCTAGCGCAAGCACTCGATGTGCCTATGGACATGGTGCCGAGCCACCGTGCCGTTGTGTCGCATGGTGTGTGGCAGGGCAATGTGTGCATGGAAGATGTGGAGGAACTTTCCCCGTCTGCACAGGTGCAAGAATTGCGTTTAGATTTTCAAAACTTTTTTGTGGTGCCCAATACTAATTTGATGGACGCCGCAAAGGCATTTCAGAGTTTTGGTGTGAATTATATCCCAGTGATTTCGCCCGAAAATGGTCGGTTTGTGGGGTATATCTTGCGAGAAGACATCTTCAATGCTGTGTGCGAAATGACATTCTTTAGCGAGGAAGGTGCTTGGGTGAATTTAAGAATGCCTACGCAAGACTTTAGCCTAAGCGAAATCACGCAAATCACAGAAGTGAATAATGCTAAATTATATGGTGCTTTTGTGGTGTATATGGACGAGGAAAGTGTAGAAATTTGTTTGAAAATCAAATCGGAACGATTGTCTGATGTCGTGGCAGCTTATGAGCGATATGGCTATGTGGTGAGCTATGAATCAGAGCGAAGCGAACGAACCGATGAGATGATGGAGCGATATAATCAATTAATCCGATTTTTGAATGTCTAATTTTAAAATAGCCCTTTACGGCAAGCGTACCACAACTACCTATTTGGGAGATTTGATTCCTGTGTTTTTAGAAAAAATACGCCAAAAAGGGATTTTATTTCAAATAGAAAAAGAGTTTTACGAGGTTTTAAAAAATATCGAAAATGTCAATTTAGATGGAGTGGAGGTCTTTTCTGCTCACGATGAATTGTGGCAGGATTTAGATTATTTTTTCACCTTCGGGGGTGATGGGACTATACTTTCTGCCGTAACCTTTGTGCGCGATTCGCAGGTGCCCATCGTGGGCGTGAATACGGGTAGATTGGGCTATTTGGCAAGTATTCATAAGAACGATTTAATTCCGAATTTGGAGGCGATTTTTGCCCAAGATTACAACATCAGCGAGCGTTCGCTTTTGGAAGTGCATCGCTCAGACGATGGCACGCTGGAGTGCCCTTTTGCACTTAACGAGCTGAGTGTGATGCGAAAAGAAACCACGAGTATGATTTCGGTGGACGCTTATATTAACGGCGAGTTGCTAAATTCTTTTTGGGCAGATGGCTTAATCATTGCTACGCCCACGGGGTCTACAGGCTATTCTTTAAGTTGCAATGGTCCCATAATTTCGCCCGAAAATAGCAATTTTGTCATTACGCCGATTGCACCTCACAACTTGAATGTACGCCCAATTGTGATTCCTGATAAAGAACATTTAAAGCTAAAAGTGAAAAGTCGTGTTTCGCATTATTCTTTATCCTTAGATTCCCGATTGGTTTCGCTTAAAACTACGACAGAAATCATGGTGAAGCGTGCGAGTTTTGTCGTGAAAATAGTAGAATTAAAACATAATAGCTACTTAGAAACTTTACGCCAAAAATTATTTTGGGGCGTAGATAATCGCAATGCCTAAACATTTGTTTAATAAAATTTGTTAATAGGGGTGACTTGCAAGCATAAATCATTATATTTGTGCGTTAAAGAATATAAATGTAATCTCGAAAGCTTGTCTAAGAGTGAATGAGATAAGTATAAATGAATCTGTACTCTATGAAAAAAATAGTTATAGCATTCCTATTAATTTCAACCAGTATTGCCTTTGGGCAGAGACATGAAGTGGGAGTTTTTCTAGGAGGAACCAATGCCATTTCAGATATTGGTCGCACAGATTACATTAATCCATTGCCCAAAAAAGTAAATGGGAGTTTTAAAATTCCAGCTACTTTTGGTGTGCTTTATCGTAGGAATTTAAATCCACAACAATCCATAAGATTAGGGCTTACTTATGCGTCTTTTATGGATTCGGATCTCTTGGCGGTAGAAAATTATCGTCGCTATCGAGGAGCCAGCTACACCAATAGCTTGCTTGAGCTATCAGCGGTGTTTGAATACAATTTCTTTCCCATCAATTATGAGCAGCGTTCAGCACAATCGCCTTATATCTTTGCGGGAGTAGCAGGTTTTTTGCACCCAAGACCTAAATATGATATTTACTTTCAAAACTTTGAGAATCCAGCAAATAGAAAGGGCTATGAGACGATTGTAAAGAAAAAGAATGGACAGCAATTGAGTATGAGCGTTCCATTTGGCGTGGGGTATAAAGTGAAATTCGACTGGAATTGGATTTTAGGATTTGAGGTAGGGTTCCGTCCTACATTTGTAGATAATTTAGATTTGGCTTGGGTAGAAGAGTCTGATGTGGAAACTTTTAGAGAAGAGGGCTTAACCTATGCAAATGGCGTGCTCACGCAAGAGCAATTAAACGCCGATTTAGAAAGAAAAACCAAAGAAATTATAGAAAAAAGACAATTAGGCGATGCCAAAAACGATTGGTATGTATTTACAGGGTTTACTTTGACATATACCTTTGGACGCCCTGCATGTTTCTGTGATTAAAAATGAAAATGAGTAAAAGTTTGCTTCAAAATATAAATCTCGATAATGTTCCGCAGCATGTTGCCGTAATCATGGATGGCAATGGTCGCTGGGCACAGAAAAAAGGAATGATGCGCACCTTTGGGCATCAAAGCGCGGTGAAAGCCGTGCGCCAAACCATCAAAGCCTGCGAGGATTTGGGCGTTCCGTATCTTACTTTGTACGCTTTCTCAAGCGAAAATTGGAACAGACCCAAAGAAGAGGTGAGTTTCTTAATGAATTTATTGTTTAAAACACTAACCAAGGAGCTCAAAAGCTTTCAAGAGAACAATATACGCTTGCGCACGATAGGCGATTTATCGCGCGTTCCAGAAAAAGCAAGAAAAGAGCTGTTGCTGGTAGAAGAAGAAACCAAGAACAATACAAAAGCTACCCTTACACTAGCATTGAGCTATGGCGGACGCGATGAAATTGTAGAAGCTACGCAAAAAATAGCAAAGGCGGTGCAAGAAAATAAGTTAAGCATAGACCAAATAAATCACGAAACTTTTAAAAATTACTTATATTCGCCAGATATTCCCGATGTGGATTTGGTCATCAGAACCAGTGGCGAATGCAGAATTAGCAATTTCTTGCTTTGGCAAATAGCCTATGCAGAATTGTATTTTACCGAAGTTTTGTGGCCAGATTTTAGAAAAGAAGATTTCTACGAAGCGATCATCAACTATCAAAATAGACAAAGACGATTCGGGAAAACGGGAGAACAAATTAAGTAACGATTGAATTTTATATGAAGAAAATATTTTTAATAAGCCTTGGATTTATATTAATGACTGCGCACGCACAAGTAGATTCTACGGGTATTGTGAAGCAGCCGAAAAGTAGCGATGAGCTAAATCTAAACAGCCTAAAAACATATAAATTAGGCGGTTTGGAAATTACAGGCGGAGTGCCCTATACCAGTAAACAAATTTTGAGATTTATTGGATTAAATATAGGCGACGAAATCGAAATCCCTGGTCCAATTATCAATAACTCGCTCAAGAGATTATGGAACCAAAATCTGTTTTCTGATGTTGAGCTTTTTGCCGATAAAGTAAAGGGCGATTCTATCTTTTTAAGATTTAATTTAACAGCCCTACCTACCATCAACGATGTTTCTTTTGAGGGCGTGAAAAAAGGAAAACAAAAAGATTTTGTAAAGAATAATAAACTTACCAAAGGGAAAAAAATCACACAAGATTTATTGAATCAAGCGCGTTTAAATATCCGAAATTTTTATACCGAAAAGGGATATCCAGATGCGCAAGTGGAGTTTATAGAAACCGATGTGCCAAATGCTAGATTTTCTAAAAACTTATTGGTAAAAGTTTCAAGAGGAGAGCGTGTAAAAGTACAAAACATTTTATTTGAAGGGAATAAAGAAATCAAAGCACCAAAGCTTAGAAGAAAAGGGCTTAAAAATACGGTGCGAAAATACTTTTTCCGTAGAAATATCCTAAGATTCTTTAAAGGATCTAAATATATACCAGAAAAATTCCAAGAGGATTTAAAGACCTTGAAGGATTTGTATAAAAGTGAAGGATTTAGAGACATTAAAGTTACTTACGATTCTGTAAATAGAATTAATCCTAAAAATTATTTAATTAAGATAGGAGTAGAGGAAGGACCTCGTTACTACTTAGGTAATGTAACTTTTGTGGGGAACTCTGTATATCCTACAGAAACTTTGAAAAGAATTTTCTCTTATAAAAAAGGAGATCCATACGATGCCGTAGGAATTGAAAAAAGATTGAATGATCCACAAAAAGATGATAATATTTTGACTCTTTATCAAGACAATGGATATTTATTTGCTCGTGTGGTGCCTATTGAGAAATCGGTGGTAAATGACACGATTAACCTAGAAATCAGAATTGTAGAGGGAGAGCAAGCGACATGGGATCGAGTAACCTTTACAGGAAATACACAAACGCATGACCATGTCATCGTGCGAGAATTAGCCACAGTTCCTGGAGAGTTGTTTAGCAAAACAGATATCCGTAGAACAATGATGAAGCTGGGAGCTTTAGGCTTTTTTGATCCACAACAAATCAAGCCAGATATCAAGGATCATCAAGAAACAAACACCGTAGATATAAATTGGGAATTGGCACCAAAATCAAGTAGCCAAATAGAATTGCAAGGTGGATATGGTGGCGGAAGATTTATTGGTACCGTGGGGCTTACTTTTGGAAACTTCTCAATCAAAAATTTATTTAACAAAAAAGCATGGCATCCAGTTCCTCTGGGAGATGGGCAGCAGCTATCATTGAGAGCACAAGCAGGTAGCTATTATTCAAACTTTAGTTTATCGTTCACAGAGCCGTGGATTGGCGGAAGTCGCCCAACAGCACTTTCTATGTCAATTTATAATTCTAATTATAGTCAATTGTATGGTAGAAGTGGTAGCGAAGGAGATTCTCGTTTAACAATGTGGGGAGCTTCTGTGGGATTGAATAAATTGCTCACTTGGCCAGACGATTATTTTAGATTAAGCCAATCTGTTTCATATCAGCGTTATGATTATAAAAATTTTGGATTTAATCTAGGAACTAAAAATTATAGCAATGGAATATCAAACACAATTGCTTATAACATTGGATTGAGCAGACTTTCTGCAGGTCCAGATCCAATTTTCCCGCAAGAAGGCTCAGATTTCAGTATCAGTTTAAAATTAACTCCGCCGTATTCTTTATTCAATAAAAATAAAGACTACGAAAAGTTGAAAAAAGAAGACGATTTCGATGGTTTGTATAAATGGTTAGAATACTACAAAGTTCAATTCAGTGGAAATGTTTACAAACAATTAATCGGTAAACTTGTATTGAGAACGGGTGCAGAGTTTGGCTATTTAGGAGCTTATAATCGTGAGCTAGGAGTTTCTCCTTTCGAAAGATTCTACATGGGAGGAACAGGGTTGCAGTCTAACCGCTTTGATGGTCGTGAAATAGTAACTTTAAGAGGATATAAAGATTTTTCACCTAGTGGTGGTGGGGTAGATGATATCACACCACTTGGAGGAGGAGTCATTTACGATAAATTCTTGCTAGAGATGCGTTATCCAATCACGATGAATCAACAAGCTAAAATCTTTGGTCTTGGATTCTTAGAAGCAGGAAACACTTGGGCAGATCACAAAGATTTCAGACCATTTGAGTTAAAGCGTTCAGCAGGAGTAGGTATTCGTGTATTTATGTCAGCCTTTGGAATGCTTGGATTTGATTTCGGTTATGGATTTGATAAATATAATAATGCAGGAAAATTTGGAGCACCATCAGGGTGGCAGACACACTTCATTTTTGGTCAGCAACTATAAAAAATCAAAAATATGTTAAAAATTAAGTTTTTTTTCTTGCTAATTTTTTTCAGTGTTTTTACATTTGCTCAGCGTTTCGGCTATGTAGATACTGATTATGTTTTGAGCAATTTGCCCGCGTATGGTAATGCTCAAAAACAATTAGAAACACAAGCGAATAATTGGGCAAAGGAGATAGGGAATCTACAATCTGTCCTAGAGCAAATGCAACAAGAGCTAGAAACGGAACGCATTTTATTGACAAAGGAGAAGATAAAAGAAAAGGAAGATAAAATTCAGGAAAAAAAAGAAGAAATCAAAAAGTTGCAAATTAAGCGATATGGTCCTGATGGGGATATGATAAATACACGAAAAAAATTGGTAAAGCCCATTCAAGATCAAGTTTACAACGCTGTGAATAAAGTTGCCAAGAGGCGTAATTATAGCTTTGTATTTGACAAGGCAAATGGAGATTTGATTATGATTTATTCAGATCCCAAATTTGATATAAGTGAAGAGGTCTTGAAAACTTTGGCACCAGATTTGAAATCTAGCAAAGGACAACGACAAAATAACTATAACAAAGAGAAAAATAATAATAGTATAAACGAAAAAATTAATTTAAAGAAATAGAACAAAAAAACAGTTAGTATGAAAAAGTTTACATTTATTGCACTACTATCTTTCCTATGCTTAGGATTCGGATTTGCAAACGCACAAAGCGTAGCACATGTTAATTCACAAGAAATTTTAGAAGCATTGCCAGCATTCCAAGATGCGCAAGCAAAGATTAAAAAAGAAGCAGATAGACACCAAGCTGAAATCCAAAGACAGCAAAAAGAGATCCAAGCATTGGTAGAGAAAGGGCAAAAGGAAATGGAAGCATTGAAAGGTAAAAGCGATGCTGAAAAAATGAAAGCATTGGCTCCACTAGAGCAAGAATTGCAAACCAAATCTAAAGCTTTGCAAGAATACCAACAAAACGCTGCTAAAGGTGTAGCCAAAATGGAATCAGACTTATTAGCCCCAGTATACAAAAAGGTTCAAATCGCGATCGAAGAAGTAGGAAAGAAAGATAATGTAGGATACATCATCGATTTGGCTACTGCAGGACAATCAGGAACCATTGTTTACTTCGGTGGAGGAAAAGATTTAACACCGCAAGTTAAAAAGCAATTAGGACTTTAATTAAGTAATAAAGCAAAATAAATGAAGCCTTGAGATTTTTCTCAAGGCTTTTTTAATTCATTTGAAAATGAATAAATTATAATTTTAATCAGTTTAAATAAAGCAAAAATTAAATTTATATTTAATCATTCTAAATCTAACTTGTTGAAATATAATTATTTATATTGTTTCAATTTAAGTTTTT
Source organism: Ornithobacterium rhinotracheale DSM 15997 (assembly GCF_000265465.1). Classification (NCBI taxonomy): domain Bacteria; kingdom Pseudomonadati; phylum Bacteroidota; class Flavobacteriia; order Flavobacteriales; family Weeksellaceae; genus Ornithobacterium; species Ornithobacterium rhinotracheale. The sequence continues at coordinate 697,826 of NC_018016.1, read as the reverse complement.
AAATACTTTTGCTGTATCAATTTAAAAAATATACCATTATGTCAATAAGATTAGTCAACGGATGTGTTAATTGTAAGAACTTAAGCCAAGATTCAACTTGCAAAATCCACGAAACAAAGGTGAAAGAAATACACACTTGCGATAGCTTTGATATGCGAGTGAGTTTAAAAGATGAAATTGATTGTGCTACATGTATTAAATTTAATAAGCCTTCTTGTCCTAATCAATTGCATGCTGCCAAAGGTATGCTTTGCAACGAGTGGGCACCAGAAGCTAATGCTTAATTTTTAATACAAAGTCAGTTTTCATAACTTTAAATTTTTTGT